>JAFZOG010000090.1 GCA_017550745.1 Clostridia bacterium
AGAGCTGATTCTGAGATGATTTTTCGTCAGGCAAGGCGCATTTCCGCAGGAATACTGGCGGTATTTCAAGGAAATGCAACGCAGCATGACGGAAAATCAACCAGAATTCAGCCTTTGAGCGGCAGTGTGAACACTCCCTAGGGGGATATGGTAGCTTCGATAGAATGGCGGCGATAGCCGTATGGCAGGCGAAGCCCTTCTTCCCCGAAATATCGTCTACTCTGATTCTGCCTTACATTGATAAGAAAACCGATATGACTTATTACGACGATTCTTTATATCCGCCGCTGGAGAATGTACCGAGGCGGTATGCTATTTCAAAACGAAATGAATGGATGGTGGATGCAGCCGATATAATTGTTGCCTATGTTTTGCACGGCTGGGGCGGAGCGGCAAAAACACTTGCATATGCGAAGAAAAGAGGAAAAACGATGATCAGCTATGTTGAAAAAGACAGAATCAGTATGAATTTGGAGGATAAGTGAATGGAAATCTAATCATGTTTTTCTGCTAATCTGAGAACGGATTACTGCCATTTTACCCATATGACAGGATAATTTTGTTTTTTACTGCCAAACCTTATGATACGGGAGAAGGTGTTTTCTGTTAAAGCAGGACTGTTTTTCTGTCACTTTTTCAAGTGTACGCAAGGCAGGAAACGGGCCTTTCATAGTCATCAACACGGAGAAAATATCCAACTATACCAGGAGCGTTCCGGGAGACCGGGGCGCTCTTTTATGAAGCACGAAGTGCGCACTTCTATACAGGTGTTCCACCTGTATCTCCGCGCGCTCTCCGAGGGAGCCTGTCAGTCCGCATCCGAATGCGGCAGACAGGCGGATCGGAAGATGCTTTCGGTGTTTCTCACCGGCATCCTCCGATCCCTCCAAGGGCTGCGGCCCTTGCGCCGCTTTGCGGCTATCCTAAGTTGATGGTCGCCGTCCTCCCATACGGGGGCCGGCGACACGGCCAACTGCCCTTCGGGTCAGTTGCCTCATCAATGGAACGGACGAAGCGAGAACGATGAAAAAGAAACGATGAAGGAGGAAACCCACGATGAAGAAAACGAAAGAGGAATTACAGAACGAATTGGCCGAGGCCGAACGGCAGCATGCTCAGGAGCAACACCGGCTGCAACGGACAGAGAATCGTAAGGAATACTTTGAAATAACAGCCCGCAGGCAGCGGAATCACCGGCTGATTACCAGAGGAGCGGCCATGGAGAGCGTATTTCCTGCGATCAAGCCCTTGACGGAACGGGAGTTTTACGAACTGACTGAACAAATGGCAGATACGCCGGGCGTTCGCGACTTGGTCAATCACGCTGCCGCTCGTCACGAAGCGGGCGAAGGAGAGCCGGAGGCGGGATAATGGCACTGTATCATTTTCATGTTGACCAGATCAAACGAAGCGCGGGCCAAAGCGCGATTGCATGCGCTGCGTACCGGGCAGGAGAAAAGTTGTTCAGCGAATACTATGGGGAAACGAACGATTATTCCCGAAAAAACGGCGTAGCATATACGGAAATTCTGCTGCCGCTTCACGCCCCGCCTGAATATAAAGACCGGCAAACCTTATGGAATGCCGTGGAGAAGGTGGAGAAAAACAAAAAAGCACAGTTAGCCTACAGCTTTGACATCGCGCTACAAAATGAGTTGTCTATGGAAGAAAACATTGCCCTGGCCCGGCGTTTCGTGCAGGAGTGTTTGGTGAACAGAGGCATGATCGCCGATCTTGCTGTACATCTTCCTGATAAAGAGGACGGCGGCATTCTCAATCCGCATTTCCACGTTATGGCCACCATGCGGCCCCTGAACCCGGACGGAACCTGGGGCAACAAGCAACGCCGCGAGTACGTTCTCGATGAAAACGGGGAACGTAAAAAGGACGAGAACGGCAATTATATTTTTACCGCAGTCCATACCACTGACTGGGGCGAACCGGAAACCCTCGACAAATGGCGGGAAGCATGGTGCCGGATGGTGAATGAAGCGTTTGAGCGGAGCGGCATCCCGGAACGCATCGACCACCGCAGCTATGAAGCCCTGGGCATCGATCAAATTCCCACCGTCCACGAAGGCCCGCTGGTGCAGAAGATGGAGCAGCGCGGCACACAAACCGCAAAAGCCGACCTGAACCGCTGGATTCGCTCTACCAATCGTCTGATTGCAGCTCTGAAAAAGAAGCTCCGATCTCTGGCGGAATGGATTGCGTCTATAAAAGAAGAACTTACACGGGAGAAAGAACCGACTCTAATGGAACTGTTGGGCCAATACTTCATCCAACGCCATCAAGGAGCGTGGAGCACTAAAGCTAAAACGCAGAATTTGAAAAAATATGCCACAGCTTATAACTTTCTGGTGAACAACAATATCTCCACCGTGGCTGAATTGGAAGAGCAGGCAAAAACCCTTTCCTCTCAGTTGGACGCCCTTCTTGCTAAAATGAACGCGAATGCCGCCCGCGCCAAACAATTGCAGGACATGATCAATTTCGGTGCAAATGTGGAACGTCTCCAGCCCGTCATTGACGAGATGAACGCGATCCACTGGAAAGGCACACGGGACAAATTCCGGGCAAAGCACCAAGCGGACGTTGACCTCTACTACACGTCCAGACGTATTCTGAAAACAACATTCGGTGTAACAAAAATCGACGTCTCCGCTTGGGAGGAAGAGCAGAAGGCTCTTCAGCAACAAGACGAGAACCTTTCGGCCAAATACAAGCCTATCCGGGAAATGCTGGATCAAATGCTGAATGTGAAGCATTGTGTAGAGGCTGCAAAAAGAGAAAATGAAAGGAAAATGCCAAAGAAAATAGAAATGCAGCTATAAAAAACCTACTCGTTTTATATCAATTCTACCGTGCCATGAGATTTACCTTAGCTGAATCCGAATAACTTTTGAATGATCTTGTACCCGCCGATGATCACGGCACGGCCCGCTCTGCCTGGCATGTACATCAGGCGGCCCAGCAGGCGATTACGTAATGTCTGATACACTTTGGGATCACCGAATTCATCAGCATACTGGTCTTTTCTTTCCTCCTTGGCTTGGCTTCAAAAAAATCTTGTTGACAAAAAAGAGTGTTCTTCAAAGAAGACGTAAATCAAAATCGAATGTATACAAAATGTTTTACAGCTTTTGTTCTGCCTGTACCGCCGCATCCACGGTTTCCACTGTAGGCGCATTGGGATAATCGGTGGTAACGGGCAGGGGCAGGTTTTGCATGTATTCGTGCATGGCTTCGGCCACCCGTTTGCTGTTGGCAACGGCCTCAACCACGGTGCGTGCTCCGCTGGCGGCGTCGCCTGCCGCGAACACACCGGGGCGGCTGGTATGGCCGTCTGCGTCCACGGTGAGCAATCCGCTTTTGCTGGTGTCGATATCTTTGGTGGTGGTGATCAGATTGCTTTCCGCGCCCTGGCTCACGGCCACGATCACGCCGGTGCAGGGGTAGAGTTTTTCCGTACCGGGAACGGGGGTGATTTTTCCGTCCTCGCCCACCTGGCTGTCGGCTAAGATCACGCCGTCCTCCCGAATTTCCAGGGTGCACTTATTATAGATGAAATCCACGCCCTCCAGTTTGGCATAACTGCTTTCATATTGGCTGGCGGTCAGGGTGTCGGTGAGGTTCACACAGGAAACGTACCGGGCCCCATGGCGGATGGCGGTGCGGGCGCAGTCCATGGCGCTGTTGCCGGTGCCGATGACCATGATGCGCTCTCCTAACCGGAAGGCGGCGGGACTGGCCAGATAATTGATGGCGTAGGTCACATGGCCTAAGCTTTCCCCCCGGATGTTCAGCTTCCGGGGCTTCCACAGGCCCGCGCCTACGAACACGCTCTGATACCCGTCCCGGAACAGGTCGTCGATGGTGATGGCGCTGCCGATGTAGGTGTTGGGCCGGAACTGAATCCCCTTCAATTCCAGGTGGCGGTAAGCCATGTCGTCCAGCACGGAATCGGGCAGACGGAAATCCGGGATGCCATAGCGCATCACGCCGCCGATCTTGTCCCGGCTGTCGAAGATCGTCACCTGATAGCCCTTCCGGGCCAGAATGATGGCTACGGTGATCCCCGCCGGGCCCGCGCCGATGACAGCGGCTTTCCTGCCGTTGGATGGCGCGGGCCCCTTCACCATCTGGTTGGCGTAGGTGGTGGAAATGTAGCTCTCAATGACGGAAAAATGCACCGGCGCTTCCTTGACGCCCCGGACGCAGTGCCCCTCGCACTGCTTTTCATGATTGCACACCAAAGCGCAAACCGTGGTCAGCGGGTTGTTTTCAAACAGCATCCACCCCGCGTCGTTCAGTTTTCCTTCCTTGAGCAGGCGAATGACCGCCGGGATATTGGTGTGAATGGGACAGCCCTCCTGACAGCGGGGCTTTTTGCATTGCAGACAGCGGTTGGCTTCTTCCATCACGTGCAGGGCCATACGATAACCTCCGTTTAGCAGTATATTCCTGAAAAAAGCGGCGAACAGCACCGCTTGAACGCTGTACCTGTTCGCCACAGATTGCCTTTTTCTTTTATGGCTTTCTCGGAAGGGGGGCTGGGGGAAACCGCTCTTTGGCCTCCAAAGAGCGGTTTCCCCCAGAAATCTTTTTATTCTCAATAGCTCAGGCCAAAGCCGGAAACATAGTAGTTGCCGTCCGCGTCCTGATAGGCGTAGCTGCCGCCTTTGACGTTGGCCAGGATGGCGGGATCGATGTACTGATCCTTGTCATAGCCGGGCACGTCGTTGGGAGAGGCGCAGATTTCGGCCACAGTGCCGTCTTCCAAGGTGACGCCGTAGGTCAGGGCGATGACGTCGGGAGAAGAAACCATGGTCACGGCCAGTTTGCCGGTGGGGTTGAACACGCCGGTGATCACGTCCACCTGGGCTTTCTGGGCGTTGGCCAGGGAAGCGCCGGAGGTGGTGTACTGGGCCAGCAGCGCGTCGCAGTAGGGCTCCAGGTTGGTCAGGATCCAGGGAGAGGTGCACACGATGGTGGCAACAACTTTGCCGCCGTTGGCATGAACGGTATCGGCAGCCTTGGCCAGCTTCTTCACGTCGGCGAGGGTGGTCACTTCGATCTTATCGCCGGTCTTATTCTGGGAGGCTACAACGCCCTGACCGAACTGACCGCTGCCGGACAGCTCGCGTTCGTCCACTTCAAAGTCTTCCACAAGCTCAAGAATGCCTTCGGAAGCAGTGCCGTTGGTGGAGGTGGTCTGCTTCGGCGCGACATAGAAGTAAGCTACGTCCGCTTCGGCGGCTTTGCTGACGATCTCGAAGCCCTGGGCTTCAAAGAGAGCGGTCATGGCTTCCACGGTGGCTTCATCTTCGCCGGTGCCGGTGAAGGAAGCAATGTAGAGCTTGGTGCCCGCGTTGGCAGCCAGGGGCAGAGCACTGTTGCTGTTCTTCATCAGCACGACGGCCTTCTGGTGCAGGGCGTAAGCCTGGGCGGAAGCGGTTTCAAGATTGGTGGCGCGAACTTCGTCGGCTTTCAGATAGTCCAGATAGGGGTTGTCGAAGCGGCCCTGTTCAAAGATGGAAATTGCGCGGTTGATGTTGGCGCGGTCCAGATCTTCCTTGGCGAGGATGCCGGTTTCCACAGCTTCGATCACCAGGTCGGTGCGCAGGCCGGAGCCGATGGCATCACTGCCGGCGGCGATCAGCTGGGCGTAGCGTTCGGTGAGGCTCTTGTCTTCCACGCCGAAGGTCTGGCCGGTGACGATGCCGGAGTCGGTGTTGACGTAGCCGTCAAAGCCCATCACGTCGCGCAGCAGGGTGGTGATGATTTCGTAGTTGTAAGCGGAACCGAGCTGATTGACCGCGACTTCATGGCCGCGATAGGTCTGGGTGGCGGAGCGGTCATCCGCGGCGTCGCGGGAGTAGCAGGGCATGATGGAGCCGCACTTGGCGTCAATGGCGGCCTGGAAAGCGACCAGCTGATACTTTTCCAGGGAACCTTCGGTGGGATACAGACGCCACTGGCCTTGGGCGGTATGGGATTCAAAACCGTTTTCGGCAGCGCCGTCACCGGGGAAATGCTTGACGGAGAGCGCCACAGCGCCGGGCTTCAAGCCGTCGGTGCCCATGTGATAACCGTCAACCAGGGCGGTGATGATACCGGCGGTGACATCGGGGCGTTCGGAGAAGGTTTCCTGATTGCGGGGCCAGCGGGGATCGGTCACCAGATCGACCTGGGGGCCGTACATGGCGTTGATGCCCTGAGCAACCCACATCTCACGGTCCACATCGGCGTATTCGCGGATGGCGTCATAGTTGCCGTCGCCCATCACGGCAGCGGCCAGGCCCTGAGAATCGGGGAAACCGGCGGAAATGGGGTTGGAGAGGATCGTCATGGGGATGGCGGGCACGCCGCGCACGGCGGAATCCGCTTCAGCCATTTCGGTGACGACGTTGTTGTACAGCGCTACGGTGGAAGCGTCGAAGTTGAGGCCGCCGCGATACACCCCAGCGCGGACTTTCTGGGTGTTGATCACGAAGGAGTCGAGGCCCGCAAAGCCAGCAGCATAGGCGTTTTTGGATTCCTCGCCCTCGCCGAGGATGGTCACGACAGCGGCGGGATTGATGGTGCCGTCTTCATTCTGGACCATGGCCAGCTTGGGAGCGTTGGGGGTGATGGCCAGGGCGTTGAACAGGAAACCAGCCTGGTCAACCAGTTCCATCTTGCTGACCAGATCCGTTGCGCGGGTCTTGGCGTCCAGCCGCCAGTCTTCGCTGGGGTCCAATTCCTTGTTGTTGTTCAGGTCTTTGAAGTACAGGCCGTCCTTCACGATCACGCCCACTGTGGTGACGCCGATGGTGGGGCCGTTCTCGTTCTCATAGAACACGGGCTCCAGATAGGTGACGGTGGGATCGACCTGGGCGGGGTCGTAGGGGGCGGGAATGTAGCCGTCTTCCGCAAACGCGGCGGGAACCAGGCTCAGCACGAGAGCCAGGGCAGCAAGCAGGCTGATGATTCTCTTCATGTTTCCTTCTCCTTTTCTTTTTGTGAGGGTGGGTTTCGCAGTTTCGCAAACCTCTTTGCGGTACCATCATAGCATAACCGAAAACAAAGAAAAAGGGATTTGGCATGAACACCCTTTCATGGGCCGTAAAACACAAAAACGTCCATTCACGACAAAAAAAGAACGTGAACGGAATATGCCGTTCACGAAGATGTTTGTGTAAAAATGTCAGCTGGCGACAGGCCGCATGACCACGCTCAATTTGAACACGCCGTTTTCCGCCCGGACGGACATCATGCCTCCGTGCTTTTCCGCCAGGCGCTGAATGGAGCGCAGGCCGAAGCCATGGCCGCTGCCCGTTTTGGTGGTATGAGGCAGGGTTTCGTCGGAAAGCCGCATATCTCCCGCGTAGGTGTTTTCCACTTGCAGAACCACCAAATCTCCCCGAGCGTTGCTTTTCAGGGTGATCATGCGGTTGGCGGGATCGTCGATTTTAGTCACAGCCTCCAGGGCGTTGTCCAGGGCGTTGCCGAACAGGGAATAGATTTCCCGTTCCGTGAGGAAAGCGAACAGGGAACCGTCGATCATGTACGAAAACTTTACATGATTGGAATAACACAGGATGTTCTTTTCCGTCAGCACGATATCCACTGTCTGGTTTCCGCACTCGATCACAGTGGAGTATTCGTTGATGGAGTCCTCCAGTTCGTTCAGATATTCGTCAAATTTCGCCTTGCCCGCTTCGGAACGGATGGCGTGAATCTGATGCTTTAGATCGTGGCATTTGGTTTGCAGGGTCACGATACCTTCATGGCTCATTTCGTAATACCGCATCTTGTTGCTGATAAAATCGTGCATGGTGCGGTTTTCATGGCGGAAGCTGTCAAGAGCGGCGATCATCAGCAGGGCAGCGTAGTTCAGGATGGTATACAGCAGGGCGCACAGATAATACAGGAACAGCGCGTCCACTTCGGCGGTAAACATGTGGCCGCAGAATTCCAGCACCATCAGCAGGGATACGAATACCACCGTCAGCACTCGCATCGTTTTCACCGGGGCGTGATAGGGCGGCTCCTTGACCAGCTTTCTGTACAGGAAGCACAGCGCCAGGCAGATCGAAAAATATACCAGATAGGAAACCAGGGAACCCGCGAGGCTGTACCGCTCCCACAGCGCGTCCATCCGGTTGACCAGCAGCACGCTCCCGCCCGCTTTGAAGCTGTTCCAGGCGATCTTGAAGATGGTCAGGGCCAGCAGGCCGTTATAGAGGGTTTCTGGCTGCTTGACGCGGTAGCAGAAAAAGCTGCACCCAACGAACAGCAAATACAGCGCCAGCAATTGCAGGCTGTACCCTGCGGCCTGTACCATCATATTCGGGGCCCACACGTCGGCCAGGGAGCGGATGACCCAGCTGACCGCGAACATGACCGCGAACACCCCCGCCGCCCGCGCGGGAAACAAACTGCGCTTTTCTCCCGTGTTCAGGAGCAGCCCCAGCGCGAAGAATACCACCGCCGCCGAAACACGGTGATCGATTTGTTGAATCCATGACAGATTTTGAATCATCTTTCAGCTCCAGATATGATCACAGGCTGTCTCCCAGGAAGCTGGAAAACCGTTTCATCAGTTCTTTCCGGTGGGATTTGGACACGGAAATGCGCGTATCGCCGATCAGCAGATAATCCGCCGTCACGTTGGATACATGGCGCAGGTTCACGATAAAGCTGCGATTGCACATCACAAATTTCTCCGGGTCCAGCTTTTCGCTCACGTCACTGAGGCGGCCGCGCACGGTATACTCTCCCCGGGTGGTATGATAGACCAGATTATGGTCAAAGACTTCCACATACAAAATGTCGTTAGCGGACAGGCTGACGGCGCCGTCCGCTGTTTTCAGGGAAAACATGGCTCGGGTGTTGCCGTCCAGCCGCTTCATGGCCTTGTCCATTACATACACGATGGAAGCCAGGGAGGCGGGCTTGATGATGAAGTCCAGGGCGTCCACCTCGTAGCCCTTGATGGCGAACTGGGCCATGTTCGTCACAAAGATCAAAATGGATTCCTGGTTGATCTTCCGCAAAAGCTTTGCGGTTTCCAGGCCGTCCAGCTTGCCCATCTGAATATCCAGGAAAATGATGTCGTGGGTTTCCGCGCCGCGGATAAAGTCCAGCCCGTCGCGGTAGGTATGCACCAGGGCGGCAAGGCTGTTTTTCCTGCAATACGCTTCCACGCATTCTTTCAGCTGCGCTGCATCCTTGGGGTCGTCGTCCACAATGGCGATCAACAGCACGGCAATCCCTCCCGTTTGCTATCATTTGTTTAAACCCAGTTTTCCACCCGCAGGTTTTCCACTCGCTCAAATTCCCGGGTGTTGTTGGTCACCAGGGTCAGTCCTAAAGAACGAGCGTGGGCGGCGATCAGCAAATCGTTCGCGCCGATGAGCGTTCCTTTTTTGGTCAAGTCGGCGCGGATCATGCCATATTCCCGGGCCGCGTCGGCGTCAAAGGGGATGACGCTGATCCGGGACAGGAACAAAAGAAGCGCCATCCGGTTCTGGTCGGGCCGGGAACTGTTGCATACGCCAAATTCCAGCTCCGCCATGGTGATGGCGGATATGCACAAATCTTCCGGGTGGTATTGTGTCAATCGCTTGAGCACGTTTTCTGGTCGGTTGTTTTTCGCGTAAGCAATGATATTTGTGTCCAGCATGAACTTCATAGGCTTTTCCTCTCCTGGACAGGCAGATCATTCACGCCTTCCGCCAGAAAATCGTCTGTAAACAGGGATAAGCCCTGCATCATGCCAGCCCAGGGATCATCCTTGGGCAGCAGGATCACTGCTTTTCCAATGCGGTTCACCAGCACCTCGTCCTGCTCGAACCGGCAGCTTCTGGGCAGCCGCACAGCCTGGCTGCCGCCGTTGGTAAAAACCTTCGCGTATTCCATGAACGGTCACCTCCCTTGCTTTTAGTATATATCCTAATCTATACTTTTGTCAAGGAAGGTATTTCTGTAAAATATGCGCAAAAAAACACAGCCAGCGATTGCCGGCTGTGCAAAGCGTCTTTTTTCTCCTATGTCTTTCTTGGAAGGGGAGGCTGGTGGAAACTATATTCGTATTTGTTATGCTTTCTTGGGCTTTTTCTTGCCGTACATATCCCAGAGCAGCAGGGCCAGGGCGATAACGGTCAGGCCCAGCAGCGACCACTGGCTGACGTTCAGGGCGGTCTGCCACCAGGGGGTGATGGACACCACCTTGGTATATTCGCTGATGCCGTCCATGCCGCGGGAGTGGAGCACGGTGTACATGACCCGCTTGGTGGATTCCCGCATGGCCTGGGCCACGGCGGCGTTGGGATTGCTGCCTTTGGGGCCGTAGGCGCTCAGGCTGTCCAGGGACAGTTCGCCGTCGGGGATGTCGTTGCCCGCCACGATTTCATGGACAGGCACCATGTAGGAGGCATCGTACATATCGCTGACCGCGAAGCCGTCCATGCCTGCTTCGCCCCGAAGCCAGTCGATCAGCAGCTCGGGGTACGCCCCGCACCAGTTTGCCCCCAAACGGTTGTAGCCGGTCATGACGCATTTCGCGTCGGCGTTGACAATGGGCAGCTCGAAGGCGCGGAGATAAATCTCACGCAGGGCCTGCTCCGTCACCCAGGTGCCGATGCCTGCTCGGTTGTTTTCCTGGTCGTTCATGACGAAGTGCTTGTTGTACACGTACACGCCTTTGCTCTGGATGCCCTTGGTTTCGGCGGTGTCGATGAGGCCGGTGAGCATCCCATCCTCGGAATAATACTCGAACACGCGGCCCGCGTAGGGAGAACGGTGGATATTCAGGCCCGTGCCGTACAGACCGGCGTAGCCCGCCCACATGGCGTCCTCACCGATGAGCTCGCCTACTTCCTCGGCCAGCTTATCGTTGAAGGTGGCGGCGATGATGCCGTTGCAGGGGTAGCAGGTGCCCTTCAGATCCTTGCCCGGATCATCGTTCACGGTGGCGTAGCCGTTGGCTCCGATGGAATACTTCTGGGTCACGCCGGAGGGGCCGTTGTGGTCAATGGTGCCGGGCTTGCCCACGCTGCTGACGCCCGCGGTTTCACGGAGGCCCGTCAGAGTGACGGACGCCATTTCCTCATAGGTCAGCTGATCCATGAAGGTATCCCACTGGGGATCGTCATAAGCCGCGTCCATCATGTTGATCAATTGCAGGTTGGCGTTTTTGCCCATGGTGGGGAATTCCACGCCGGTGGCGTCGGGCAGGTCGCTGTCGTCCAGCACCACGTCGGCGGCCAGCTTGTCGGTCATGGTCAGCTTCACGCTGCCTTTGGTGACGGTGCCTTCCCAGTTGCTCCGGGAATAGTACACGATTTCGTTGCCGCCCTTGCCCTCGTAGCGGTTCATGTCCGCATCGGCGAACAGGGCCTTCACGTCCGCGCCGGTGCCGTAGGCTTTGGCGTAGGTATCCTTGTCAAACGCCTGATCGAAGGAGTACACCAGGGACGTATCGCCGGAAACGGCATAGCCTTTGGCAGCCAGGATGTTGTCGGCGGCCTGGTGGGCATTCTCGGCAGCGGTGAGATAATAGGTTCCTTCGTCTAAAATGTAAGCCCCGGTGCCGAAGGTGTCAAAGCTGGTCAGGTAGTATTCGGGTACGGTGACGGTCAGGGTTTCGCTTGCGCCGGGTTCCAGAATCCCGGTCTTGTTGTAGCCTACCAGTTCCACGGCGGCTTTTTCGATCTGATTCTGTTTATCGTACTCAGTATAGGGCTTCTGGGCATAAACCTGCACGGTCTTTTTGCCCGCCGCGCTGCCCGTATTGGTGACGGTGACGGTCATGGTGTAGGCCGCTTCCTGCCCCGCGCCTGTCTTTTCCACCTTCACATCGGAGAATGTGAAGCTGGAATAGCTCAGGCCGTAGCCGAAGGGGAACGATACCACGGCGCTGTAGTTGAAGTTTCCGGCGTTGGGCGTGCCCATGACCACATCTTCATACCGGGTTTCGGTGTACTTGTAACCCACATAAATGCCTTCCTGATACACCACATACTTGGCATAAGCGGAGAACGCGCCGAAGTTGTACTTGTCCGCGTCGGCATAGGTGTAGGAGCCGAAGTTGTTCATCACCGGGTCAAGCCGGTTGTCCATCCACCAGGTATCGGGCAGGGAGCCGGAGGGATTCACCGCACCGGACAATACATCGCCCACGGCGTACAGGCCGGTCTGGCCCACGGAGCCTACCCACAGGGCCGCGTCCACGCCGTAATCTTCCTCAAACAGGAACGCAGTGGAAATGGGGTTGGCGCTGTTGATGATGACAGTGATGGAGCGGATATCGCCGTCATCCTTTAAGCCCTTGAGCCCTTCCAGGATGGAACGCTCGTCCTCATTCAGAGTCAGGTAATCGCCGTCCAGGGCGTCTTCCTTTTCAGCGGTCACGTCATCGCCCTCGCCGCCCACGCGGCCTACCACGTAAATCACGTCTTCGCCCTGGCCGATGGTGTCGTCGTGGTTCTTGCTGACCTTCTTCCATTTTACTTCCCCGATATTATAGGTATCGCGCTTGGCTTCGTTTTCCACATAATAGTCCAGCAGGGGCTTGTCCAGCACGTCAAAGCCCGCGCCTACCAATACATCGTAATAATTCGGCGCGCCGTCCGCGTCCACAGCGCCGGAACCGGTGCCGCCGTAGACGGGGTCCATGACGGTTACGCCCACCAGGGAAATCTTGCTTCCGGCGGCCAGGGGCAGGGTGCCGTTTTCGTTCTTGAGCAGCACAATGCCCTCGCCCTCCACCTCGCGCACCTTGGCTTCGCCCGCGGCTTTCAGCTCGGCGATGGAGGAATACTTGCTTTCAAAGTAACGGGCGTAGGTTTCTTCCTGCCCGGCGGGGAGCGTAGAGATAGTCTCGCTGGTTTTGGTGCCTAAAAACTGGTTGATCTGACCCGCGTTTTCCCCGGCGATGACGTTGCCGGTCAATACCACGGCGAACAGCGCAGAAGTGATATTCAGGAACAGCTTTTTCAACGTTCTCCTGGTTGATGGTTTCATGGAGGAAATCTCCTTTCTTCATCTCATACGTGCGGAATGCGGGAACGATCGGCCATGCGGGGCTTCGCGTTCGCACCTTTGGACGGGCGGGCGGCTGATGCTTCCAGGCCGCGGACCCCTCTGAAAAGGCTGTTATCTGCGTTTATTGTACGGGAAAAAGGCCGGAAAGTAAAGGAAGCCCTCCTGCCGCCCATGCCGCCAGAACGCCCGTAAACCTTTTTTTCCGTCATTCGCGTTTCGCCTTCCGCCGTTTCCATGCCCGTTCTGTCGTGAATGGACGCTTTTTTGTCGTGAATGGACAAACGGCGCGTTCAGGAAGCGGAAAGGCGCGGGAATAACGATTGCGGGCCTGTGGTTTTTATGCCATAATAGAACCAACATGGGAGGGCACCCAGGTTCTTACCGGTGAGGCATGCGGGCCAAACCGGGTGGATGCTTCAGCCCCGGACGTTCGTCCGCACCAGCCTTTCAATTCCTTCGTGATTCATTTTTGGAAAGGAGAAATTTCCATGAGTCAAGCTTCCTCGAAGAAAAGCTTCGGGTTCTATATCGTGCTGCTGGCCGCTGCCGCGGCGCTGGCGGCAGGCGTTTACTTCCTCATCATTCAGGGCACCTTCGGCCTGGACAGCACCCATAACGGCAACTGCTATGATCCGCTGATCGTTGGTCTGCTCATTGGCGGCGCGCTGATTGCCGCGGGTCTTGTGTTTCTAAAAAAATACGGGCTGGCCTCCGCCATCACGGCCATCGCTCCCGGCGTGGCCCTCTGCCTGTTCGCCCATAAATGCTACTGGTACGTGGTGGACGTGTTCATGGGCATCGACGAAAAACACGGTTTCGACCCCAAATTCATCACCTTCGCCGCTCTGATCCTGGCGGCGTTCGTCATCGGCGAGGTCGCCATTTACGCCCGGAAAACGAAGAAAGCGTAACAGGAGGAACATCCCATGAAAATGACCTTCCGCTGGTACGGCAGCGCCATCGACCCCATTCCCCTGAAGTACGTGAAGCAGATTCCCGGCATGACGGGCCTCATGGGCCTGCTGGACAAGCCCGCGGGCGTGGACTGGCCCGAGGATGAATTTGTGGCCCTGAAAAAAGAAGTGAACGACGCGGGATTGGAGATCGAAGTGATCGAATCCGTCAATGTTCACGAGGACATTAAAATGGGCCTGCCATCCCGCGAGGAATATATCGCCAACTACATTTCCACCATCCGCATGCTGGCCCGGAACGGGGTCAAGGTGATCGTGTACAACTTCATGCCGGTGTTCGACTGGCTGCGCACCGACCTGGCCCGCGTGATTCCCGAGGACGGCAGCAACAGCCTGTACTTCGACGAAAAAGACCTGGGCGAAATGGGCCCGCTTGAAATCGTGCGCAAGACCGCCGAAGACAGCCACGGCTTCACCCTGCCCGGCTGGGAGCCGGAACGCCTGGCGCTGCTGGAAACCACCCTCAAGCAGTATGAGAGCATCGGCCCGGACGATTTAAGAAAGAACTTCAAGTACTTCCTGGACGCGGTGATCCCGGTATGCGAAGAAGTGGGCGTGCGCATGGCCTGCCAT
>JAFZOG010000091.1 GCA_017550745.1 Clostridia bacterium
AGATGCCTTCCGCGATTACCTTTTGTCACTGGACGCGAAGAAGCCGGTGCTGGTCTGCGGCGATTTGAACGTGGCCCACAACAATATCGATTTGAAAAACTGGAAGACCAACAGGGGCAACGCGGGCTTCACCGATGAAGAGCGGGGCAAATTCACGGAACTGCTGGCCGCAGGCTTCACCGATTCCTTCCGCTTTTTATATCCTGACAAAGAAGGCATCTATTCCTGGTGGTCATATCGTTTCCGTGCCCGGCAGAACAACGCCGGGTGGCGCATTGACTATTGGCTAGTCTCCAACCGCTGGCGCGACAAGATTGAAGACAGCCTGATTTATACCGACGTGATGGGCAGCGACCACTGTCCCGTAGGATTGATTTTAAAGTAAGAGGCACGTATGGATTTTGCAATCAAGGCCCCGTTTGAACCGGCAGGCGACCAGCCTCAGGCCATAGAAAAGCTGGCGACCGGCATCGAACAGGGAATGAAAGCCCAGGTACTGCTGGGGGCCACCGGTACAGGTAAGACTTATACCATCGCCCAGGTGATCAATAAAGTGCAGCGTCCTACGCTGGTACTGGCCCATAACAAGACACTGGCAGCCCAGCTTGCCAGTGAATTGAAAGCGTTCTTTCCCGACAACGCGGTGGAATACTTTGTTTCGTATTACGACTACTACCAGCCGGAAGCTTATATTCCCCAGACCGATACGTATATTGAAAAAGACTCTTCCATAAATGACGAGATCGACAAGCTGCGCCACAGTGCCACCAGCGCTCTTTTTGAGCGGCGGGACGTGATCGTGGTGGCCAGCGTCAGCTGTATTTATGGACTGGGCGGTCCCCAGGATTATTATGATTCGGTGGTTTCTCTCCGGGTGGGGCAAATCATTGAGCGTAATGCGATCCTTCGCAAGCTGGTGGAGAACCAGTACACCCGCAACGATATTGACTTTCACCGCGGCACCTTCCGGGTGCGGGGTGATGTGATTGAAGTGATTCCTGCCAGCTTCGGCGAAAAGGCCGTGCGCATCGAGATGTTCGACGATGAGGTGGAACAGCTTCAGGAAGTGGATGTACTGACAGGGGAAGTGCTGGCCAAGCGTACCCACGTGGCAATCTTTCCTGCGTCCCATTATGTGACCAGCAAGGAAAATATGGAGCGGGCCATGGCGGACATCCGCGTGGAACTGAAAGAGCGCCTGGCGGAACTGAAAAGCAACGGCAAGCTGCTGGAAGCCCAGCGGTTGGAGCAGCGCACCAACTATGATCTGGAAATGATGGAAGAGATGGGCTACTGCACCGGCATTGAGAACTATTCCCGTCACATAGACAACCGGAAAGCAGGGGAGGCGCCCTTTACACTGGTGAATTATTTTCCCGATGATTTCCTGCTGGTGGTGGACGAGTCCCATGCCACCATTCCCCAGGTACGGGCTATGGCCCACGGGGACCGGGCCCGGAAGGAGATGCTGGTGAATTACGGTTTCCGCCTGCCGTCCGCCATTGATAACCGTCCTCTGACCTTTGAGGAGTTTTATCAGCGGATCAACCAGGTGGTATATATTTCCGCCACGCCGGCGGACTTTGAATTGGGAGAAGCGGAACAGGTGGTGGAACAGATCATCCGTCCCACCGGTCTGCTGGATCCGAGGGTGGAAGTGCGTCCCATCGAAGGACAGATCGATGACCTGATGGGCGAGATTCGAAAGACCGTGGCCCTGGGTGACCGCATGCTGATCACCACCCTGACCAAACGGATGGCGGAGGATTTGACGGAATACCTGAATCAAAATGAGGTCAGGGTTCGCTATCTCCATTCGGATATCGCTACCATCGAACGGGCCCAGATCATTGATGCCCTGCGTGCCGGGGAGTTTGACGTGCTGGTGGGCATCAACCTGCTGCGGGAAGGCCTGGATCTGCCGGAAGTGAGCTGCATTGCCATTCTGGATGCGGACAAGGAAGGCTTCCTGCGCAGCGACACGTCTATGGTGCAGACCATCGGACGGGCGGCCCGCAACGAGCGCGGTCATGTGGTGATGTACGCGGACCGGCTGACGGATTCCATGAAGCGGGCCATCGACGAGACCAATCGCCGCCGGGAACTGCAGGAACAGTTTAATAAAGAACACGGCGTCACGCCGAAAACGATTTATAAAGAGCAGCGTCACCTGATCAGGCTGACCAAAGTGGAAGAGGATTTGGAGACGAAGAAGGCCTACGATGAAAAAGCTTTGAAGAAAAGCAGTGTGGCAGCCCTGCGCAAGCTGGCCAAAGCACTGGAAAGCAAAATGGCCCAGGCGGCCAAAGAGCTGGATTTTGAAACGGCGGCAGAGCTGCGGGACCGGCTCATCGTAGTGAAAGGACAGTTAGGTGAAAAGCTGCAGCCCGGGAAAAAGAAGAAATAGATTGATTAATACATAATTGTGACAAAGAGAATCAGCGTTTAGTTTAACTGCGGCGCTAAACGCAAAGCGCGAAACGAGGATACTATGCAGGATAAGATGATCATCCGGGGTGCGCGGCAGCACAACCTGAAAAATATATCACTGGAAATACCGCGGGACAAGCTGGTAGTGATCACCGGCCTTTCCGGCAGCGGCAAAAGCTCCCTCGCTTTTGATACGATTTACGCGGAAGGGCAGCGCCGTTACGTGGAAAGTCTGTCCGCCTATGCCCGCCAGTTCCTGGGGCAGATGGACAAGCCGGACGTGGATTACATCGAGGGACTTTCCCCGGCCATTTCCATCGACCAGAAGACGGCGGGGCGCAATCCCCGTTCCACCGTGGGCACGGTGACGGAAATTTACGATTACCTGCGTCTGCTCTTTGCCCGGGTGGGGGAACCACATTGTCCTAATTGCGGCCGTCTCATCGAGCGGCAGACGGTGGATCAGATCGTGGACCGCATCTGCGCCCTGCCCGAGGGCACCCGCTTTCAGATCCTGGCTCCGGTGATCCGGGGCAAAAAGGGCGAGCATGTCAAGGTGCTGCAGGACGCGCGCAAATCCGGCTTCGTG
>JAFZOG010000092.1 GCA_017550745.1 Clostridia bacterium
CGGAATGAGGTTGAACGGTTCTTTCGGAGAATCAAGCGATTCCGGCGGATATTCACTCGCTATGATAAACTCGACATTCTCTTTGCAGGCTTTATCTTGTTTGCTATGATTATTGATGCATTAGTGTGAACAAGCTCTAATCCCCGGCAATTTGAAATCAAAACGCCGAATGCTGTGCTGAGGGTTGACGCTGATAGAAGCGACCTGGTGGAGACGAGGGAAATTGACGGGCATACCTACGTTATGTTAAAAAGGGTATGAACGTGGAGCTGGAAGTGTTCGACTACGACATGGACAAGGCTGCGCTCATCGGCCCTGCGCCTTACGCAGCCCAATTTGCGGCGGACATGCGCATGACGCACAGCAACTTCGGCCTGCTGGTGGATTTGAGCCATTTCCCCACCACCTATGAAACCAGCAGGTTCGTGGTGCGCACCCTGCGACCGTATATCACGCATTTCCATTTCGGCAACGCCGTGGTCAAAAAGGGCTGCGACGGGTACGGCGACCTTCATCCCCGCTTCGGGTATCCCAACAGCGCCAATGACACCATGGAATTACTGGATTATCTGCGGGTGCTGAAGCAGGAGGGCTTTTTCGATGCTGAAAACCCCTATGTGCTTTCCATGGAGGTTACGCCCCGGCCCGGTGAAGACGAAGGGATCGTGCTCGCCAATACCAAGCGGGTGCTGAACCGCGCGTGGGCGGCGCTCGAAGACTGACAAGGGGGAGAACACAATGAGAATCGTGGTTTTGGACGGTTTTACGGAGAACCCCGGCGATCTTTCCTGGGCAACCCTGGGCGAGCTGGGCGAACTGACGGTGTACGATCATACGCCACCGGAATTGATCGGCCCGCGTATCGGAGACGCGGAAATCGTTTATACCAACAAAACGCCGATCTCCAGGGAAATGATCCGCGCCCATCCCGCCCTGCGCTTCATCGGCGTGCTGGCCACCGGCTATAACGTGGTGGATGTGGCGGCAGCGAAAGAGAAAGGGATCGTCGTCAGCAACATCCCCACTTATGGCACCGACGCGGTGGCGCAGTATGTGTTTGCCCTGCTGCTGGAAATCTGCCATCATGTGGGGCACCACAACCAGGCCGTTCAGGAAGGCCGATGGACCAGTTGCCGGGATTTTTGCTTCTGGGATTATCCGCTGATCGAACTCAAGGGAAAGACCATGGGCATCATCGGCTACGGCCGTATCGGCCGGGCTACGGCCGCCATTGCCAGGGCGTTCGGGATGCGGGTACTGGCCTGTGATACGCGGGATGCGGAGGGAACGGTTTCGCTGGATACGGTGCTGAAAAACAGCGATGTGATTTCTTTACACTGTCCGCTGTTTCAGGAAAACACCGGGATGATCAACCGGGAAACCATCTCAAAGATGAAGGAAGGCGTCATCCTGATCAACACCGCCCGCGGCCCGCTGATCAACGAAGGGGATTTGCGGGAGGCCTTGCTTAGCGGCAAAGTGCAGGGGGTTGCCGTGGACGTACTGTCCAGTGAACCTGCGCGGATGGACAATCCACTGATGGGTCTTCCCAATTGCCTGATCACCCCGCATATCGCCTGGGCTAACAAAGAAAGCCGACAGCGGCTCATGGATATCGCGGTGGATAATTTGCGTCAGTTCCTTGTGGGCACTCCTGTCAATAACGTGGCCAAATAACCCGCGCCGGGCTTTTCCCTGCGTCCTCCGAAGTGCAATGATGAGGATAGGACTTTCTGTTTCGCCGCTTTTACGTTGGATGCGACTTGGGTGGCCTTGCTGGTCCCCGGAATGATGACGCTCACTTCAGGATACATGAGAATCCAGCGAATGGCGTAAGAACCAAACCTGTCGTGCCGAATACCGTTTTCAGCGCTTCCGCGGCTTCCAGGCCCAGTTCGTAGGGGATGCCGGAGAAGGCTTCGCCCTTGTCAAAAGCAGCGCCTCCCGATTATTGGAACGATGATCCTGCGGGCTGAAAACGGTTTTTTGGTATACCTTCCCGTCAGCAGGCTGCTGGCCAGAGACACCCGGGCGATGACGCCGATATTTTTATCTTATCTCCCATAAGGGCTGTCAAATTCAGTTTCCACTTTTTTCACGGCTTCCTCGATGGTCATGCCCGCGAAGTGCTGTGCGCCCAGATACCGCCCGGTTTTTTTATCGTCCGCGAACACGCCCGCCACAATGCCGGGGATGGCGCTTTCCGGGGCGTTGGGGGCGTGCTGGCCGCCCAGATCGGTGCGGCACCAGCCGGGGTCGGTGAGGTTGATCATCACATCGGTGCCCTCCACCTTGCTGCCCAGGTCGATGGTGATTTTGTCCAGCGCAGCTTTGCTGGCGGAATAGCCCGCCTGGCACACGTCCAGGGCGATGCCGCTGGTGGTGTTCAGGATGCGGCCCGTGCCCCTGGCGATCATGCCGGGCAGGAAATGATAACAGATCATGGCGGGGGCGATGGTGTTCACGTTGAAGCTGATGGTGTAATCCTCGAGCGGGGTATGCAGGTAATCCGTCCGGTAGGCGATTTGCAGCCCCGCGTTGTTCAGCACGATATCCACCTGCACGTTCAGCCTGTCGATTTCTTCCAGCATACGGCCCACCGCCATCAGATCGTTCAGGTCGGCGGCCACAGCGTGAGCCGATACCCCCAGCGCCCGCACCTCCGCCAGAACCTTTTCCGTATGGGACAGATTCCGGCTGTGCAAAATCAGATTACAGCCCTGTGAAGCCATGAATTTCGCCGTCAGATACCCGATCCCCCGCGCTGCGCCCGTGATCAGCGCCCATTTTCCCTTTACATGATACATGATGATCCTCCCTCGTCTCTTGTTGATTTATTGCTTATGCCGCTTCTTCCCGCACCTGGGCGGTATAGAGCTGATAATACAAGCCGCGCTTCGCCATCAGTTCCGCATGGCTGCCCGTTTCGGCGATGCCTTTATTGCTGATATACAGAATTCTGTCACAGTTTTTGATGGTGGAGAGCCGGTGGGCCACGATGATGCTGGTTCTGCCTTTTAGCATCTCGGCGATGCCCTCCTGGAGCAGCTTTTCCGTCTGAGTGTCGATGGAGGAGGTCGCTTCATCCAGGATCAATATGGCGGGGTCGCTGACCAGCGTTCGGGCAAAGGCGATCAGCTGCCTTTCGCCCTGGCTCAGATTGCTGCCCCGTTCCTTGATTTCGGTCTGATAGCCCTGGGGCATTCTGCGGATCAGTTCATCCGCCCGCACCCGCCGGGCCGCTTCTTTCACTTCGCCGTCGGTGGCGTCCAGCTGCCCGTAGCGGATGTTATCCATGATCGTGCCGGAGAAAATAAAGCTGTCCTGGAGCATGATGCCCAGCTGGGAACGCAGGGAATGGAGGGTGACGCGGCTGATGTCGCGGGTGCTTCCGTCCTTGCCGTGGAGCAGGATCCTGCCGCCGTTCAGATTATAGAACCGGCACAGCAGATTGATGACCGTGCTTTTTCCCGCGCCGGTAGGGCCTACCAGGGCGATGCTCTCTCCCGCGTTCACGTGCAGATTCATGTGCTCCAGCACGTTCGTTCCTTCCTCGTAGGCGAAGGTCACATCCTCAAAGTCCACTTCGCCGCTGATCTCCGGCAGCGTTTCCGCGTCCGGCGCGTCGTCCACGATCACCGGCTCGTCCATGGTTTCAAAGATGCGTTCCAGGTAGGCGATGTTGTTGACAAAGGAATTGTAAATGTTCGCCAGATTGGTGATGGGCTGCCAGAAGCGGCTGACGTACTGGCCCATGGCGAGAATGACGCCGAAAGACACCATCTTGCCGCCGCCCATCCAGTACACGCCCGCGATATAGAGGAAGGTGGTCACGAGCTGGGTCATGGTTTCGCTGCTCAGCCACACGCAGTTGCTGATATACACCGCTTTCAGCCACGCCGCGCGGCAGGCGGAGGCGAGGCGCTCCATGATGGAGATGTTCACCTCCTGCCGGTCAAAGAGCTGGCTCACCCGCACGCCGTCGATGGACTCCGCCAGGTAAGCGTTGTAGTTGCTGTTTTTGTTGCTCTGGTTCTGCCATGCCTTGCGCTGCCGGGGCTTGATGAGGATGATGATGCCCACGAAAACGGGCAGGCCGGACACGATGACCGTCGCCAGCGTGGGGTCGGTGGAATACATGAACACCACAATGAAAATCAGGTTGATGATGTCCATGATCATGTTGATGATGCCGTTGGACAGAATATCCGACACTGAGTTCACATAGTTGATGACCCTGACCAGAATTTTTCCCGCCGGCCGGCTGTCGTAATAGCTGAAGGGCAGCTTTTGCAGGTGGGCAAACAGGTCGCTGCGGATGTCGTAAATGATCCGCTGGCTCACGTGAGCCATCATGCGGGAGCGGATGACGGTGAACACGATACTCAGGGAAATGATGCCGACAAACAGCAGCGCCATCCGGCCGATCATGGCGGCGTCCTTGTTGGGCACGGCCTCGTCCAGCACCCATTGGGTGATCTTGGGGATATACAGGGAAGCGACGCTGGCCAGCGCGCTGAGCACAAGCGCCAGCAGCATTTTGTATTTGTGCCGGCCCACGTACCTGCCCGCGCGTTTTAAGTGCTTCCATTGAAAAGGCGACTCCAGACGCTCGTCCACGTCGAATTTATTCCGTGCCATCTTATACCGCCTCCTGCATGGGAATGCCGTATTGCAGACAATAGGTCTGCCAGTAGTAGCCCCGCTTTTCCAGCAGTTCCCGGTGGGTGCCCTGCTCGGTGATTTTGCCGTTTTGCAAAACCAGGATCAGATCGGCGTCCCGCATGGAGGAAATGCGCTGGGCGATGATGAATTTGGTGCAGGGGAAGGGCAGGGAGCGAAGCTGCTGCTGGATGTACAGCTCCGTTTCGCTGTCCACGGCGGAGGTGGTGTCGTCCATCACCAGGATACTGGGACGCACGGCCAGGGCGCGGGCCAGGGCGATCCGCTGCCGCTGCCCGCCGGAAAGGCCCACGCCGCGTTCGCCGATGATGGTGTCGTACCCTTCGGGCAGCTTTTCCGCGAACTCCGCCGCGTCAGCCCGCCGGGCGAAATCCTTCACTTCGTCGAGGGTTAATTCCTGATTTCCGAAAGCGATATTGCCTTCCACCGTATCGGAGAACAGGAACACGTCCTGGGTGGCGGTGCCGATGCCGCCGCGAAGCTGGTGCAGCTTCCACAGCTTCACGTCGCAGCCGTCCACCAGCACTTCCCCCTCCGTCGCGTCATAGAACCGGGCCAGCAGGTGGATCAGCGTCGTCTTGCCGCTGCCCGTGGGCCCCATCACAGCCACGGTCTGGCCGGGCTGGACGGAGAAGCTCACGTCCGTGAGGATGAGCTTATTGTCGATGCGGAAGGACACGTGCCTGAACTCGATTTCGCCCTCCATGCGGCCATGCTCCGCGGCGTCCGGCGCGTCCACGATTTCGGGCTTGCCGTAATGCAATTCCATCACCTTTGCCGCGGAGGTGGAAAACCGCTGCAGGTCGTTGATTAGGTTGCCCAGCTCCCGCATGGGATTGGAAACGGCCCAGCTCAGGCCCGTAAAAATCGCCAGCTCGCCGGGGGTCAGTTCGCCCCGGATAATGAAGAGCCCGCCCACGAATACCGTCACCAGCTGGATGGCGTTCACCAGCAATTCGATCATGGGGAAGAAGGTGAGCCAGAGCTTATTGATGCGCAGATGACTGTCCATGAAGGCGCGGTTCTTTTGTTCAAAGCGTTCCTTCTCGTATTCCTCCCGGGCAAAGGCCTTCACCACCCGGTTGCCCGCGATGTTTTCCTGGGCGGCGGCGTTCATCTCGCTCAGCTTTTCCCGCATGAACACGAAGCGGGGCCGCACGTGCTTGGAAAAGAATTTGGTGATCAGCAGCAGCACCGGGGTAATGCCGATCAACAACAAGGTCAGCTTCCAGTTCACGATGGACAGATACACCGTGGCGAACAGGAAGGTGCACACAGAGTCGATGATGCGGTAATCGATATAGCTCAAAAAATGCCGGCACCAGTCCAGGTCGGCGCTCATGCGGGTCATCAGATCGCCGGTGCGGTGCAGGTCGAAAAAGCGCATGTCGTTGTATTGCAGCTTTTCAAACAGCCTGCGCCGAAGATTGAAGATCACGTTCTGGGAATCCTTTTCCAGAAAAATGACCATCATGTAGCGAAGGCCTTCCCGCCCGAGCTTCACCACGAGCATCACGGCCAGGATGGAAAGCAGCGGTTCCGGGTTCTGGGCCACGATCACATCGTCGATCAGCCGTTGGGACAGCGCCGGGTTCACCAGCAGCAGCAGGCAGGTGAACACGCAGACACACAGGGCGACGATATGCCGCCGCCGATAGGGCTTATCCATGTTATCCCACAGCCATTTGATCTGCTTTCCCATCGTTTATTCTCCCTTGCGGGTCATGCCCGCAGATGTTTCGCATCCGCCACAGGATGCCAGCTTATTGTATGTCAGAACAGCCAGAACCGCTTCCTGTTTTTTATCCGCCCGCTTCCCATATTTTGAACATAAGCACAAAAGACTTGACTTAAAGTTTTCTCTACGTTTTAATATAACTGTGAGCAAGCATGATCGGAGAAAACCAGCATGAATTACAGCCAATATGAAAACTATGGGTTTGAAAAAATCAGCGCCTTTAATCTCTCCACCGGCCATGCGGGCAGGAGCTATCAGGCACACTGGCATTCCTATGGCGAGATCATTTTGGTGGGGCCCGGGGAAACCAACGTTTTTCAGATCAATCGAGACACCTATCGGCTGACCGAAGGCGATTTTCTGCTGATCTGGCCCATGGAAATGCACGCCATCATCGACGCGGACCGGAAGGAATCGTTGGTGATCCAATTCAGCAACGCGTTTATCAATTCACTGTTCGATCTGCGCCGGATCATGCATTTTTACCGGAATATGCATGTGCTGTGCATCAACGCGCATCGGGAGTTGGTTTCCCAGCTTCGGGCCATTGCGGACAACATGAAGGAAATCTACTTTTCCGCCGAGCCGGACAAGGAGCTGCGCTGCTGTATGCTGCTGATGGAATTCATGCTGACGCTGGATCGGCACCGGGAGGAATTCGCCCCGGAGATGCAGGGCACTGCCCCCAGCTATAACGATTCGGTGCTGCATCGGATGATCCTTGTGACGGATTATATCAAAAACAACCTGACGGCGGACAATCTGTCCCAAGGCGCCATGGCGGAAATGGCGGGCATCAGCAAGGAGTATTTCTCCAGGATCTTCCGAAGCGTGACCGGGATGAACTACAGCAAGTGGCTCAACCTGATCCGCCTGGAAAAGGCGACGGAGCTGCTGGCGGACAAGGAGAAGACCATGACGGAGGTGGCCATGCTGTCCGGGTTCCAGAGCATCTCCAGCTTCAACCGCGTGTTCCACGCGGAAAAGGGTATGCCTCCGGGAGAATACCGGGCGCTGCAGATGGAACAATAGCGACTTGCATATCAAGCGGATCATGAAACAAAGGAGGAATTTACCTTGTCACAGCATGTACTGATTACCGGCACAGGCCGGCCTTACGCCCTGGGATTTAACCTGGTCAAACGGTATCTGGAGCACGGAGACACGGTGTTCGCTTCCGTGCGCCGTCCGTCCGAGGCGCTGGAAGAAATGAAAAAGGCATATCCCGACCGCCTGCATATCCTCACCATGGATATTGCTTCCACGGATTCGGTGAACGCGGCGGCCCGGGAAGCGGAACGGCTGACGGATCACCTGGACCTGATCGTCAACAACGCCACCACTGCCTCCGCCGACACCATGAAGGAGCTGCCGGATTTTGATCTGGATCTCATCGCTCCCGCCGTCAACGTAGGCGCGGTGGGCCCCATCCGGGTGCTGAAAGCGTTCCTGCCGCTGCTGAGGAAAAGCGCCGTCGGCGCGCTGGTGGTCAACATTTCCTCCGAGGCCGGAAGCATCGGGAAATGCTACCGTACCTTCTATCTGGATTACGGCACCGAAAAGGCCGCCCTGAACATGCTCACCATGACCCTGCGCAACTATTTCAGGAACGATCCGAACCTGAACATCATCTGCCTCCATCCCGGCTGGATGCGCACCAATCCCGGCAACACCGAAGCGCCGCTGGACCCCTACGAACACGCGGAAACCCTGCGGCTGCTGTTCGAAACCAAGCGCCACGACAAGGACGGCCCCGTGTTCATCACCTATTCCGGGGAAGCTTATCCCTGGTAAAAATATAACGTCTTCCACAAAAAGGGAAATATGCCCTTGCATTGCGGCAAAAAATCAAGTAGAATGGAATTGATTCGTGAAGGCATCCCGGCATCAGCGCGAAATGTACCCGCCTTTTTTCTCTGATGCGCACGATGTTTCTATGCGTCCAATGAACCGATAAGGAGCAGTCTCCCATGTGGAATACGAGCTTTGTTCTGCCCAGTCTGCTGGTGCTGGTCATCCTGCTGGCATATTATTTTTTCCGGCCCCGCCTTGCCAACCGGATGAATAAGGCGTTTTTGATCCTGATCGTTACCGACGTGGCGACGATCCTCACAGATGTATTGGCAACCCTGGCGGATGAGCAGTATGAGGCTTTGCCCCTGCCGCTGGTATCCTTGCTGAATCTGCTCTATTTTGTATCCTTTATCGCCAGGATATTGGCCTTTTTCTATCTCACGCTGGTCGTTCTCAAGCTGGACATTCCCCGTTTCTCCTGGATCAAGCATACTGCGTCCCTTGTTTTTATCCTCTGCGAAGGGATCGTGCTTTCCAGCCCGTTTACAGGCGCGGTCTATTCGGTGGACAGCGCCGGTTATCACAGAGGGCCCTTGTACGGCATCCTGCCTGCGTGCTCCTTTTTCTATCTGGCGTTTGGCATCATCCTGCTGATCTGCTTTGGCAAGCGCACCCGGAAAAGCTTTCTCATCAGCGCTTTTGCTTTCCATTTCATCCTGATCGCCGGCAATATCGTGCGCATCCTGTATCCGCAGTATCTGGTGATGAATGTGTTCTGCCTGCTTGCGATCCTCATCATTTTCCTTGCTTTTGAAAACCCCGATCTTTATATTACGGACCGTGGCCCCGCCTTCAACACCCGCGCCTTTACCGAATGGCTGGACGATCCGCTGCACCGAAAAAACAAAAAGGCGCTTGGGTTTGCCATCCGGAATTACAATGACGAACGCAGCATGTACGGCGGCATCCAGATGGATCAGGGTCTGGGGCTGATCATTTCCTGGCTGGTGAAGCGTTTTCCGCATTTTCTGCTTTTCTATCTGCGGGGCGGCAATTTCGCGCTTGTGGGCGCTGAAAACGCGGACTGGGAAACAATACGCCGCGATATATCCGAGCGTTTCCAGCAGCCCTGGAGGGCGGAAAGCGTGGAGCTTAACCTGAACGTCACCTATGTGGAAATTGGGCTGTCCGGCCAGGATACCACCTCGGACAGGATCGTCAACACCCTGATTTACGCGCTGGATGAAGCGGGAGAAAGCGCGGATATCGAGCAGAGCGTCATGTCGCAAGAAACCCTGCAAAAGTTTGACGCCCAGATCGAAATCAAGCGCTGGCTGGATCAGGCCATCGACAACGATCAGGTTGAAGTGTTTCTGCAGCCCATCATCGACAGCCATACCCGTCAGGTGTTTTTCGCCGAAGCGCTGGCCCGCATCAGAGACGACGGCGGAAAGCTGATACCGCCCGGCTTATTTATTCCGATCGCCGAAAAAAACGGACAGATCAATCTACTGGGCGAGCAGGTTCTGCGAAAGACCTGCGCTTTTCTCCGGGAGCGTGGCGCTCAAGCTTCGGCGCTGCGGTGGATCAACGTGAATCTTTCGCCCATCCAGTGCATGAACAGCGGCCTGGCTCCGTTGTTTTCTTCCATCCTTCAAAAATATAACGTGCCCGTGGACAAAATCCATCTTGAAATCACAGAGGAAGCCATGCTCAACTATGACAAGCAGGCGCGCCAAATCGAGGCGCTGCAGCGCAGCGGCTTCCAGATCGCCGTGGATGATTACGGCTCCGGCTTTTCAAATCTCCATCAGGTAAAAAAGCACGCCTTTTCCAATATTAAGCTGGATATGAGCATCGTTTGGGACTATGTCCGGGACAGAGATTCTTTGCTTCCCGCGCTGGTGCAGGCGTTTAAGCAGATGGGCTTCAGCATTACGGCGGAAGGCGTGGAGACGAAGGAAGCCGCGGACGCCTTGACGGAAATCGGCTGTGATTATCTCCAGGGTTATTATTTTTCAAAGCCTCTGCCCTTGAATGAATTTATCGAAACGTACCTGTCCTAATCCTCCGAAAACGGGCCCTCCCCTTCCCGCAAGGTCAATTCCAATTATGAAAACCTCTTTCATGGGAGGAATGGAAAGAATGAATATCAACCTCTCTTTTCTGCTCTTTTCCCTGATCATTCTTTTGTACTGGGTCATTACGGAGCTGTTTACTTTTTTCTTCCGCTTGACGGGACTGCCGGAGAACGGGCCCGCTTTCAGGTGCTCTCGCTTTTGACGGGAACAGGCTTTACCACGCGGGAAAGCGAAGCGATCCTGGCTTCCCGCCGCAGGCGCAGGCTTGCGCGCGTTACCATGCTTTTCGGTTACGTGTTCAATATCACCATCGTATCCGCGCTGGTCAACGTGTTTTTATCCGTGAAGCTCGTCAATTTTGAACAGCAGTATGGGGGCATTCTGATACCGCTGATAACAGCCGCCATGATCTTCATTTTTATGCGCGTACCGAAGTTCCACGCATGGGGCGAGAATCTTCTTCGGCGTGCTGCGGATCGCGTCTTTGATCGGCAGGAGACCTTCAACGGGGTGATGCTGATGGACTATATCGGCTCCGAAACCATCGCCAGGGGAAGGCCCAGGCGCAACGCGCTCCGGACGATTTCCGGTTCATACTTTAAGAACTTCCGGGTCAGACGGAAATACGGATTGCGGCGAAATGCGTACCAAAGGGAGCCAAGCCCCGCCAGAAGCTGGGACAGCATGGTGGCCAGCGCCGCGCCAAATACCCCTAAACCGAAAGCGCCAACGAACAGAAGATCCAGCCCCACGTTGAGCACGCAGCACAGCACCAGGAAATACAGCGGCGTGCGGGAATCCCCCAGCGCCCGCTGCATGGAAGAAGCGTAATTGTAAATGGCGATCAGGGGCACGGAAAGGGAGGTCATGCGCATGTACACGATGGCGTCGGGCAGGATTTCTTCCGGCGTACCCATCCAGGAAAGCACCGTGGGCACCAGCAAAAAAGCCGCCGCGCCGGTCAGCACGGAGGAAGCCAGTGTGATATAGGCGGAATTGGCGATGGACAGACGAACCTTGTCTTCCTGCCTCGCGCCGAAATACTGGGCCGTTACGATGCCGCAGCCGCCGCTGATGCCGTTGAACAGGGAAAAGAACAGAAAAGAAATGGAGCCTGTGGCCCCCACCGCGGCCAGGGCGTTGGCTCCCAGCTTCTGGCCCACGATCATGGAGTCCGCCAGATTGTAAGCCTGCTGAAAAATGTTGCCGATGAGCAGCGGCAACGCGAAGACGGAAAGCAGACGCAGCGGCCTGCCTTCCGTCATATCCATGGTAGCGTGTTTCAGCATGAAGTCATCCTTTTCATCTGTCAGGGCAGGAATTTGCCCGCCGCCAGGTAGAGCCGGTACCATTCCTGATGGGTCAAATGCACTCCGGACGCAGCGCAGATGTCTTTAAGATGAGCCGGATTCATGGTACCCGCGATGGCCTGCATATGGGCCGGATGCCGAAGGATCCAGGCGATGGCAATGGCGGTTTTGGAAAGGCCGTACTGTTCGCCCAGTTCGCCCAGCGCTTTGTTCAGCTCCGGGAAATCGGGGTGTTCCACAAAGCAGCCCTTGAACATGCCAAACTGCAGCGGAGACCAGGCCTGGATGGTGATGTCATGCAGGCGGCAGTAGTCTAGCACGCCGTTGTCCCGGTCGCAGGACCGTTCGGTGGTCAGATTGTTCAGGTACAGGCCGGGGTCAATTAACTGGGTCTGCTCCAAGGAGAATTGAAGCTGATTGATGACCAGAGGTTGACGCACGAATTTTTCCAGCAGCGTAAGCTGCCCCGGCGTCACGTTGCTGACACCGAAGAAACGCACCTTGCCGTTCTTTTCCAGCGTTTCAAACGCTTCTGCCACCTGCTCCGGCTCAAACAGCAGATCGGGACGGTGCAGCAGCAGCACGTCCAAATGATCGGTATGCAGACGTTTCAGACTGCCGTCCACGCTTTCCAGAATGTCTTCCTTCGACCAGTCGAATTCCCTCCGGTCAAAATGAAGGCCGCATTTGCTTTGCAGGATCACATCCTCCCGGTGAAGGCCAGTCTGCGGAAAGGCATCGCCGAAGCGCTGTTCCGCTTCCCCATCGCCGTAGCAGGTAGCGTGATCGAAGAAGTTGACCCCTTCCTCCCAGGCCGCGCGAATCATACCTGCTGCGTCCTGAACGCTCAGGGCGGGCATGCGCATGCAGCCCAAAATAATGGAGGACGCGTGCTGGGGACCGTTGGCGATTGGAATGTACCGCATTTTTCATTACCTCCCGTTTCTCGCAGCGCGATATACAGTCTTGGAACTTTCGTTCCTGCGTATCATAAATCTTAAAGTTTACTCTAAGTCAAGCATTTGCAGAAATATTGTGATCATGCGGTACGCCGTAATCAATGATACAGGAGGGATACGCCGCCCCGGACGCCCAGCTTTTCTACAATGATTACAACGAATGCATGCCGGAAAAGCGGGATCGCATCGTCAGCCTGATCCGCAATCTTCGGGAGAAGGGCTGCCGTGTGGACGGTATGGGCATGCAGCAGCATTATTTCGCGGCCCCGGATTACGACGAGCTCAAGCGATCCATTGAAATCTACGCGAGCCTGGGCCTGCGCATCCATATAACGGAGCTGGACGTTTCCATGATGGCCACCCTGAATCGAAGCGACAGGCGGCTCAAGCCAGGGGACCCAGGCTTTGAGGAATACGTCCGGGAGGCCATGCAGGCGACGCCCGAATAGCTGGATAAGATCAATGAAATCTATGTAAAGCTGTTTGAGGTTTACCGGAGCTACGCCGATGTGATCGACTGCGTCACCACCTGGGGCGTGGCGGACGACAGGACGTGGCTGGACGGCTTTGGCATGAACCGAAACCTGCCCAAGATCAAGCAGCATCCCCTGTTGTTTGATGAAAACAGGCAGGCAAAACCCTGTGTATATCAACTCATAGATGCAGCAGAGCAATTATGCAGATACAAGGAGGCTGAACCATGAACAATTTCAACTTTTACTCTCCCACTTACTTCGCCTTCGGCAAGGACCGCGAGCAGGACGCCGGGGCGCTTGTGAAGCGCTTTGGCGGCACGAAGGTGCTCATTCACTACGGCGGAGGCAGCGTCGTGCGCTCAGGGCTGCTGGATCGTGTCAAGGCTTCACTGGACGCTGAGGGTGTCGCATGGCTGGAACTGGGCGGCGTGAAGCCTAACCCCCGAAGCGGTCTGGTGTACGAGGGCATCGAAATCTGCCGTCGGGAGGGTGTGGATTTCGTGCTGGCCGTTGGCGGCGGCAGCACCATCGATTCCTCCAAGGCGATTGCCGCAGGCGTGGTGTACGAGGGTGACTTCTGGGATTTCTACTGCGGCAAATATATCGAAAAGGCGCTGCCTGTAGGCACCATCCTGACCATCGCAGCGGCGGGCAGTGAGGGCAGCCCGGATTCCGTCATCACCAACGAAAAGGGCATGTTCAAGCGCGGAGCCAGCGGAGACGCTATTCGGCCGAAGTTCTCGATCCTCAATCCGGCCCTCACCCAAACCCTTCCACCGTACCAGACCGCCTGCGGCATCACCGACATCATGGCGCACCTGTACGAGCGCTACCTGACCAATACCAGGGAGGTCGAGGTCACCGACCGGCTGATCGAGGCGCTGCTTCTGACGATGATCCACGAGGGCCCGCGGGTCATTGAGGATCCGGACAACTACGAAGCCCGCGCCAATATCATGTGGGCAGGCATGATGGCCCACAACAACGCCGTGGGCGTGGGCCGCAGCCAGGACTGGACCAGCCACGACATCGAACATGAGCTCTCCTCGCTGTATGACTGCGCCCACGGAGCGGGCCTGGCCGTGACCCTCCCGGCGAACTTCACCTATGTCATGCATCACGACGTGATGCGCTTTGCAAAGGTTGCCGTGCGTGTATGGGGCTGCCAGATGGATTTTGACCATCCCGAGGTCACCGCGAAGGCGGGCATAGAGGCGCTGCGCCGGTTCTTCATCTTCATCGGCATGCCAAAGGATTTCGCTGAGCTGGGCGCGAAGGAGGAGGACATCCCGAAGCTGGTGCACTCCCTGTGCAGAGGCAACGGACGGCAGGGCAGCCTTATCGGCTTCACGACCCTGAACGAAGAAGACTGCGCGAACATCTACCGTTTGATGCTGTAAACCGATTGACAGATACAATGAAAACGAGAGGAGCAACTGCATGATCGTTCTGAACGTAACCTATAAGTGTAAACCGGAAAAGCGCAAAGAATTCCTGGAAATGATTATGGCGGAAGGTATTGACACCGCCTCCCGCGCTGAAGCGGGCAATATCATGTACAACTATTATATCCCGACTGACGGCGGCGATGATCTGTTCCTGCTTGAAAAGTGGCGCGATGAAGCTGCCCTCGCAGAACACGGAAAGCAGCCGCATCTCGCAAAATTGAAGGAAATCAAGGCGGAGTATGTGAATGAGACGGTCATTGAGAAATACATTGCGGAGTGAGATGCCCCGCGATGGATTGTAGGAGAGCATTTTCAGCAGGGGTAAAAGCGCCAAAACAAAGCGAGGGCCGGGGCACATGTCCCCGGCCTGTTGTGTTTCCGTCCGTCAGTATCGGAATGCTGGAAGTGGCATATAGAAAGCTCAAACAATGAAGATGTTTTCGTCTGTTACAGTTGAGATTGAAAAGCATCAGAGAAAGTAGTTTTTGGAGGCCAGGAAATGACGGAAAAACAATTCTGGATGAAACTGGATCAGCTTTCCATGAAACCTATGGAGGACGCGGCTTCAGCGGCAAAAATGGCTCTTATAATTCGATCTGCTTGCGAACAAGGGCTTCATTTGATTGTTGCTTGCACTGTGGAAGACGGGGAGACGAAACCCCTTTGCATCGCAAAAAATGAAGATGAACGGCTTATCATTTGCTACACGAGCAAAGAAATGGCAAAGAGCGACAAAATCGAAGGCAGCAGGGAACTATTATTGGTTGAGGGCGTAATCAATATGATGCGGGAGCGCCCTGCGGTCGGTGGTCTAATTTTCAATCCACAGAATGAGAAACGCATGATGGCTATTCCGAAGCTTTTCTTTGCTCAAGATACAGATGAATTTGCTGCACAAATGGAAAGGATTATGAAAGGATGAAACGCACCTCACCACCTCTCCCGCCGAAAATGAAGTATCTGCGGGACGTTAAGGAAAAATACGACTTCCGCACCGAATTACAAAGCTACATAAAGAAGGCCCTGAAAATCCAAAGGCAGAAGGGAGAAGCGGAAGCCTTAGATTATTCGCCGGTGATGGTGACGCGCCGCACCAGGGCAGCCGAATCTTTCCTTCCGGATTTTGTCAAACGTTATGAAGACAAACTCGCCGATCCCTTTTACATATCCCAGCTATTCACTCAGCTCAATGCCCTTCCCATCGGCTCCCTGAATCAACTTGAGTATCGCCAGCATATTCTCCTTGGAGCAGCCCTGTGGATATTAGATCAGGTGACAGAGCAGGACGGATGGCAGTATAAGGTCGCACCGCTCTTGCCCACTGATGAGGATTTGCTGGATGTGATTGACATACCGGATGCTGGCCGATATTACCGGACAAACAGTGGAGACCATTGACAGCACCCAGTCAGTCGGCGCAATCGGCACCGCGCTTACTGTTGCGGCAGGCGGCAAGGGGGTCGACGTGCTGGAGCTTTCGCACCGGCTGGTTAAGGAAAACCACGCTTACGTTCCCGACCCCCGCAATAAAGAAATATATGAACGCAACTACAGCGTATTCAAAAAGCTCTACAGGGACAACGCCCCCAATTTCATGGCGCTGAATGCCTGAATCTTTTCTCAAGGACCCAGACGGTGCCTCATATTACGTTAGAAAGGGAATGGAACATGGATCAGAAGAAAAACAGATGGATATGGATAGCGCTGGTTCTCATGATTGTCATGATCGGCTGCCTTTTTCCTGTGTGCGCCTTCGCAGACGCCGGGACGCCAGGAGATGCGGAGCAGGTCGCCGCGGTTATCCTGCACACCAACGATGCGCATGTGGCTTTTGAAGACAACATCGGCTACGATGGCCTAGCCCTGTATAAAAAAGAACTCGAAGCGGTCTATGACCACGTTTTGCTGATCGATGCCGGGGACGCCATACAGGGGGCCCCCATCGGGTCCGTCTCCAAGGGCGCTGAGATCATCAGGATGATGAACCGCCTTGGCTATGACCTGGCCGTGCCGGGCAACCACGAGTTCGATTACGGGCTTGAAGCGCTCGACGACTGCGCCGAGGCTTTGGACTGCGGCTATACCTGCGCGAATTTCTGCGTCACAGGCGGGGAGCTGGTGTTTCAGCCCTGGCGCATTCTGGAGGCCGGTGACCTGAAAATCGGCTTTGTCGGAGCGGTTACCCCGGATGCCTATACAAAATCCACGATCAAGGACATTCTGAACGAGGCCGGCGAGCCGATGTACGATTTTCTGGCCGACGAGACGGGCCAGCGGCTGTGTATCGGGCTGCAAAAGGCCATCGATGAAACTCGTCAGGCCGGGGCGGACTATGTGATTCTCGTCTCCCACCTTGGCAACAACGATTCTATTACAGAGCAGTTTCGAACGGACGCGGTCGTGGGAAAGCTGAGGGGTCTCGATTTGATCATCGACGGCCATTCCCATGAGACATACAACCGTACTGTCACCGACGGAGAGAACAGACAGGTCCCCATCGCCCAGACGGGATTGAATATGAAAGCCATCGGCCAGATCAAGATCTACAGAGACGGCCGCCTGGAGGAGACCCTGATCGACACGGTGCCGGAGCCTGCGAACATGCCCTTTGAGAAGGTCGTCCGCCGCAATGTCGAGCGCTGTGTGGACCCGGAGATGAAAGCTGAGATCGTCGCTTCCTATGCGCCTGTCATGAACCGGAAGGTCGGCGAGGTATCCTATGACATGATCGTGCGTGACGCAGACGGCTTCGACGTCAGCCGCGTTGCAGAAAACGGGCTGTGCGATTTCGTGGCGAACGCCTACCGGACTGTCGGCGGCACCCGGGCCGCCCTGGTCAATGCCGGCGCTGTGCGGAACAACCTGAAAGCTGGGACGGTCACCTATAACGACATCCTGAACATCCTGCCCTATTCTAATGACGTCGTTACGGCCAGCGTTACCGGTCAGATGCTGCTGGACGCGCTGGAGTTCGGCGTGTCAAAGCTGCCTGCCGTTTCCGGAGGCTTCCTGCAGGTCTCCGGCATCACATTCCGCGTGAATCCGGAGTTGGAGAGCAGTGTCGTCGTGGACGATAAAAACCAGTTTGTCTCCGTGGCCGGGGAATACCGGGTTTCCGATGTGATGGTCGGACAGGAGCCCCTCGACCAGAAGGCGGAATACACCCTCACGGGCACCAGTTTCCTGTTGAACGGCGGCGACGGCTATGCCATGTTCAAGGAAGCGGATATCCTCACCATGACGATGCTGCCCGATAACGAGGTGGTCATCAAGTATCTCGAGGAGTACCTGGACGGCGTCATCCCGGGGGACTACCGGGAGGCTCAGGGACGGATCCTGATGACACCTTCCGGAAAAACAACGGAGATCGCACTTGACCCGATTGCGGCGGAGGATGTTTATGAGACGGCCGATTCCGTGGTCATGTCCATGGACATCCTGAGAGTAACGGAAGAGGTCACCCCGGAAGACATCGCGCACACGATGACATATATTGAAAAGACCAAGAAAGGCGAGATGAAGAAACGCGAGCCTTTTTCGGTCGTGGAACGCGGAGACGGAACATACAGCATCCTTGACGGAAACAAATCGTTTTCCGCCTTGAAAGAGCTGGGCGCGAAAAGCGTTCCGGTCATCGTGGCGGACAGGCCCTATCATAAAGATGTGGAATCCTTTGAGGAGCTGGTCGCTCTTTATTCGGAGGCGGAAGCGGAGTTTCACCAAACGGCGGCCTCGCTCGGCGAGAAACTGAAGGCGGAGGTTTCAGCGCATTCCGATCTGACGGACGCCGATGCAATCCACAGGAGAGCAAAGGAAAAGTATGACGGAGATTACGGAAAAGTCGTTGACGTGTTATCGGCGGACATAAGGGTCCCGGCGGTGGAGCTGCAGGAGACTGCCCGGAAGCTCCTGGAAAATGATAAGGTATTGTGTGTATACAAACATGAAATGGATAACGCCTATACGACTTATATCAGGCTTTCAAACGGAGCGATTGCCGAGCTTCGGCTGAAGGAAGCGGAATAGAGAAAAACATCCTGAAAGGGAACCACGGGCGCTTTTTGAATTCCTGAAGAACGCAGCGGGCTGCGAAGATATTTTTTTGAAAGGTATAGAGAATCATGCAGAAGAATCTGAAAAAACTTACGATTTTACACTCCAATGACCTCCACGGTGACTTTCTGGCCGAGAAGATTGACGAAAAGCTCATCGGCGGCGTGTCCCGGCTGTCGGGCTACGTCAACAAGGTCCGCAACGAGGAAAAGAACGTCATCTACGCTATCGCAGGCGACATGTTCCGCGGGTCCCTGATCGACAGCGAGTATCAGGGGATTTCCACGATCCAGATCATGAATATGCTCGCGCCGGATGTGGTGTCACTGGGTAACCATGAGGTAGACTACGGCCTTGCCCACCTGCTGTTTCTGGAAAGGTGCGCAAGCTTCCCCATCATCTGCGCCAACATGTATGTGAAGTACATCGGCAAGCGCTTGTTCAGCTCCCACTGGATCAAGGAGATCGACGGGATGCGCGTGCTGTTTATCGGCATACTGACGGAGGAAGTGTTGGCAAAGACCAAGACCGAAGAGCTGATCGGCACGCTGATCGATCTGGAGGACGCGGCCCAGGAGATCGGCAAGATCTGCGACACTTATCGGACCGTGGACATCGACTTTACCGTGCTGCTGACCCACATCGGTTTTGAGGAGGACAAGAGGCTTGCTGCCGCGCTGGACCCTGCCTGGGGCGTGGATATTATCATCGGCGGTCACAGTCATACGCTTTTGAGCGAGTCCTGCGTGGTGGCGGGCATCCCCATTGCGCAGGCCGCCATCGGCACGGATCAGATTGGCCGCTTCGACATCATGGTCGATACGGACAACAACTGCATCGACTCCTATACTTGGCAGTGTATCCCCATTACGGATGCTCGCCCTGCATCGCCTTCAACCGGCCCCATTTCAACAAGGACGGCAGCGTCGGCCAGATCATCCACGGCACTCAGGTGCGCTCCTCCGCGGACGGAGAGGTAGAGATCAAGGGAACCACCGTCATGATGGGCTACTATAACAACCCGGAAGCCACCGCGGAAGCGCTGCACGACGGCTGGTACGCCACAGGGGACCTGGGCCATGTGGACGAGGACGGTTATCTGTTCCTGACCGGAAGGAAGAAGAACCTGATCATCCTCAGCAACGGCGAGAATATCTCTCCGGAAGAGCTGGAAAACGATTTCCGGAAAGACCCGGGCGTGAATGAGGTCATGGTGTACGATTATAAAAACGCCATCGTAGCGCAAATCTATCCGGAAGAAGATTATATGGGAAAGACGGAATACTTCAATGAACTGATGAAGAAGGTCAATGAGGGCCGTCCCATTTATAAACAGGTCTCGAAGGTGATCCTCCGCACAGAGGATTTCATTCGGAATACAACCAAAAAGGTTGTAAGATATAAAAACATACCAAAGGAGGATCAGTAACCATGTATGAAAGAGTAGTGGGCGTGCTTTCCAATTTTGTGGACAGGAGCATGATTAAGGAGGACAGCGCCCTGGTGGACGACCTGGGCCTGAGCTCGCTGGACGTGATCAATATCGTGGCCGCCTTCGAGGATGAATTTGGCATTGAAGTGCCGGATCGCGTCATCCCGACCCTGCGCACGGTCAAGGATATCACGGAATATCTGGAGAAGAACGTGGAATAATGCCCGGCTTGAATTTCTGAACGTCGTTGATTCGCTGAAAAGCGGCTGTCAGCGCTGTGCCCAGTCCTAAGGGGCTGTCTTAAAACAGGAAGTATTTACCGTGCATCTCGAAAAACATGTAAAACTTGGCTTGGAATCTTTGCCGATTTTTATATGCTTTCGATGGAATTGGAAAAACTTCTTGATTTGGGACAGCCCCTTTTCACGCTTTTCCGGGCTCCCTTGTGTTTTTGTCAGGCGGTTGTTCAGGCGGGATCGTTTTCGCCTGTGCGCTCTGCCCCTTCCGTTGCTTTTCCCGATTCGAGGGCAGGCTCCTCCTCCGGCTCCGGGCCGGCTTTTTTCATTTCCCCGTAGAAGTTGACGATGACGGACGTGACCAACGCCACCACGATAATGCCGTACATGCCTAAGATCACAGATAGGATACGGCCCACGAAGGATGTGGCCGTCAAGTCGCCGAAGCCGATCGTCGTCACGACAGCGAAGCAGTACCACAGCGCGTCCGAGTAGGTGCTGAAGCTCGGATCCATGTAGACCAGCACCCAGGAGAAGGAGAGAATCAGCAGTACAAGGCCGAAAAGAATTTCCGTTGCGTATGTCTTCTTTACCACGTCCCGGAGGATATCCAGCCGAATGTTGGCAAACGTCGCGCCCATGATCCTAAAGAAGCTTTCGATGGCAAAAAGGCTCATGAAGATTTCCATGGCAGAAAGCAGCACTGACGTCATATCTTCTCCCTCGTTCACGAATTCCCCAATCACGAAATATAAAATCAGCAGGATGACGGCGACGTTCAGCACGGTCTTTATTACCCCGTGATTCTGGAGAATGGAAAGAACGCGCCCCGCGATGATTGAAGCCAGATAAACGAGAACCGTGACCCACATGAACGTCGGGGATCGCAGATTTATTATCTGATCATGTATCCCTGTTTGCCGGACAGCATCCGAAGGAAGTTTTCGTTGGCTTCGCTGTTCTTTTCTTTCTGACGGAGAATGCGATTCTTACGGTGAGGACGGACGCGGAGGGAGGGTTCGTTTACGTCTTCGGACATCAGGATATTCATAGCATGAGCGTTCAGCATTTCGCGGATCATTGTCATTCTCCTCTCGATGGCCTTGCCCCGTATGGCCTTGCCATTCGGTTGATGTGGCCTCAGGTTTTCTTTTCCCTTGACGCAGTTATAATATAGCATAAGTCAAGGAGAATGTACAATGCCACTTGCGCAATCGAGTATTACATGATATTATAGTGAAAAATGACAGGAGGACAATCCATGCCTGAGCTTCGTTATCTGCAATACCTGACAGCCATTGC
>JAFZOG010000093.1 GCA_017550745.1 Clostridia bacterium
ATGGCGCGGCCCAGAGCAACACGCTGGCGCTGACCGCCGGACAAAGCCTTGGGCTTACGGTTGAGCAGGTGGGCAATGTCCAGGATGCGGGCGGCTTCTTCCACGCGGCGCTTGATTTCATCCTTGGGGGTCTTGCGCAGCTTCAGGCCGAAAGCCATGTTGTCATAAACCGTCATATGGGGATACAGCGCGTAGTTCTGGAACACCATGGCGATGTCGCGGTCCTTGGGCGCGACGTCGTTGACCAGCTTATCGCCGATATACAACTCGCCGTCAGAGATTTCTTCCAGGCCGGCGACCATGCGCAGGGTGGTGGACTTGCCGCAGCCGGAGGGGCCGACCAATACGATAAATTCCTTATCTTCGATATCGAGGTTGAAGTCGCTGACAGCGGTGACGCCGCCTGCGTAGATTTTGTAGATGTGCTGCAGAGATACGCTGGACATGGTGAATCCTCCTTATTGTTTCAAGTATTCTTCCGGGCTGATCGGCTATTGCGCCTATCCCCCATCGGTTGCACTTATTATACACAATTATTGCGCTTTTTTCCATTCTGAAAAACTAACAAATATTCCCGGTTTTCTTCGTGCAATGTATGTATCCGATGGTATGATTTAATCAGGAACCTTCCATTTTCTCTTGACATTTTCATTTGGGCGTCCCATAATATGCACAAAAAGGCGCTGTGACGGAAGGGGAGAAAACGCACCGCGGCCCTCCGGAAACAGGGCGGATTTCAAATGCAGCGAAAGGAAGGCGCACACCATGAGCGAAACCAAAATAGAGTCTTTGGCCAGGATGCTGAAAACGTGCCGCCGCGCCGTGTTCTTCGGCGGAGCCGGCGTATCCACCGAAAGCGGGATCCCGGATTTCCGCAGCACCGGCGGGCTGTACAACCAGGAGTGGCGGTATCCCCCGGAAACGATCCTCAGCCACTCGTTTTTTCTGAATAATACGGAAGAGTTCTACCGGTTCTACCGGAAAAAGATGCTGTTCCCCCAAGCGAAGCCCAACGCGGCCCATGAAGCGCTGGCCGAACTGGAACGCATGGGCATCCTTTCCGCCGTGATCACACAGAACATCGACGGATTGCATCAGGCGGCGGGCAGCCGGCACGTGATTGAGCTGCACGGCACGGTGCACCAGAACTTCTGCACCCGCTGCCGCAAGTCCTATTCATTGGAAGTAATCCTAAGCGGCGAGGGCGTGCCCCGCTGCGCCTGCGGAGGCGTCATCAAGCCCGCGGTGGTATTATATGAAGAATCCCTGCCTTCGGACGCCATCGAGGACGCGCTGGATGCTATTGCCTCCAGCGATCTGCTCATTATCGGCGGCACGTCCCTGGCCGTATATCCGGCAGCCGGGTTCGTGCAGAATTACCGCGGCAGGCTGGTGATCATCAATCGTTCCCCCACCCATATGGATCGCCAGGCCGACCTGCTCATCGACCAGCCGATCGGGGAAACCTTCCGGGAGACGATGAAGCTGCTGCGGGAAACACAGGTTTAACTGCGAAAGTCTATTCTCCGCGCCTGCCAAAACCCAAACGCGGCGCGCTGTGTTTTCTTCCTGAGATCGAATATAAACTGCCTGATCCCATCCCTATATCTGGAAATATTCTCATTTTCGCAAAACTTTTGTAAAAAAGAAGGACTTTCTTCATACTTTGACGAATAAATCAGAGTTATCCTGATGAGTTGGAGGAAATCATGCAGCCCCCACAAGGTTCCAATCCGCAGGGCGGATACCCCGGCGGCCAGGGTTCAAGCCCTTCTCCCTGGGATCAGCCGCCCATGCTGAATCAATGGATACAGCGGCCCGTGCCGGGGCAGCAGACCGGAAACGGGCCGATGCCGGGAGCGGCGCCCCCGCCGGCGCAGATCATGCCGGATCCGTCCCTGCAGCCGCCTTATTACGGCACGGGCCCACAGTCTATGCCCGGAGGGGAATATGGAAACGGCCCCCAGCCCGGCCAGCCGGATTATTCTTATGAAGAGATGCCTGCAGGGGCGGGATCCGCGCCTGTGTATCAGGTGCCCAAGACAGGGCTTCCCCGCGCGCGGCGCTCCCGGCCCAAATGGTGGATTTTCGTGCTGTTGGTCCTGGTGGTGGCCCTGGCCGGGTTCTTTGTTTGGCGGATGCTGACGCCCGGACAGGTTCAGTACGGCGTTGTGCGTTACGGCTCCATGTCCGCCACCTATAGCGGCGACGCGGTGCTGGTGCGCAACGAAACCGTGGACGTGCAGGAGAACGTTTCCCAGATCGACTACCTGGTGGACGAAGGCAGCCGCGTCAAGCGCGGCGAGATCGTGGCCACCATCTACACCTCCGGCTTCAGCGCCAAGGAATGGACGACGCTCAAGCGTTACCGCGATCAGATCAAGGAATACCATAAGCTGCTGATTTCAGGGGCGACCACGGATTCCACCCTCCTGAACCTGATGACCCAGGTGCAGTCCAGGGCCATGGAGGTGCAGCGGCTGGTGCAGGGCGCGAAGGGCAGCGTCAGCGAACAGGAAAAGCTGCTCAAGAAGGCCATGGAAAACCAGCAATCCTACATCAAGCAGAAATACCCCGACGAGCAGAAGCTGAGCCGCCTGTATGACGACGAAAACACGCAGCTCCAGCGCATTTCCACCTGGACAAAACAGTTCGCCGCTCCCGGCGACGGGCTGGTGAGCTTTTACACCGACGGGTTTGAAAAAGCCCTGAACATGAACACCTACGCCGACTACAGCCCCTCGCAGGTGCGGGCCATGTACAACGGGCAGGCACCAACGCTGGAAACCACCGTTACCACAAGGAACGCCGTGGACGTCTACCGCATGGTGCGGGAGGACAAATGGGTGGTGCTGATGCTGTGCCACGACCAGGACCGTACGCCCGCCAATGGGCAGAGCTTCCAGCTTGTGATCGAAAGCTTCGACAATCATCCCCTGCCCGCCACGGTCATCGACAGCGCCCGGTCCGGCGGCGAGCTGCTGGTGCGGCTGGAGGTAAACGACGTTTCCTTCCTGCCCGACGTCATGTACCTGCGCCAATGCCAGGTACGGCTGAGCGAAAACGTGTACAGCCTCACGGTGCCCGCCAACGCGGTTTACGTGCAGAACGGCCGCAAGGGCATCGTCATGTCCACGGAAGGCGGCGAATACTGGACGGGCGTGGAGGTCATCTCCTATTCCGACGACGGCCAGTATGCTTACGTGGTGCCGGACAAGCCGGAAGTGGTGTATGAAGGCGTCGTGGTGAGGCTCTTCTGAATCCGCATTTCATGACACCGATTACTACGCAAAGAGGGAAGCCAGACAATGCTCAAGGATCGCGTGGCCCAGGTGATGGACACCCTGAAGCGGGAAAGCGAGCCGTGGGGAAAATGCCCCCGGCTGATCGCGGTGACGAAGTATTCCACACCGGAAGAGATTCTTCCCCTGGCGGAGCTGAACGTGACCGACATTGGGGAAAACCGGGTGCAGTCCCTGCGGGAAAAGCTGCCCAGCCTGCAAGGAAAATTTTCAATTCATCTCATCGGACAGTTGCAATCCAACAAAGTTAAATATATAATAAAGGATGTATGCATGATCCATTCGTTGGATCACGCGTCCCTGGCCCAGGAAATCGACCGTCAGGCCGATCGGGCGGGGATACGGATGCCGGTGCTGCTTCAGGTGAACATCGCCAGGGAGCCTCAAAAGGGCGGCGTGACGGAAGAAGAGCTGTTTCCCTTCCTGCGCCAGTGCGCCAAGCTCAAGGGGCTGCAGGTGAAGGGGCTGATGACGATGATGCCCCTTCACGCGCCGGAAGATGTGATCACAGGATATTTTACCAGGATGCGCGCGCTGCTGGATCAATGCCGGGCAGAAGCGGTGGCGGATACCGATATGACCGAGCTGTCCATGGGCATGTCGCAGGATTACGCGATCGCGGCGCGCTGCGGCGCCACCATGGTGCGCGTGGGTTCAGCTTTATTTCGATAAAACGGCAGGAGGATTTCAGGCATGGCTTTCGCGGATTTTTTTACCAACGTGAAAAACAAAGCGGCTCAGATGTATTCCAATTTCTTTTACGCGGGCAAGGACGTTCCCGCAGCTCCACGCCAGGAACGTTCCTACGCAAGCCAGGAGCCGGCTCCTCCCCGGCAGTTCCAGGACAGCCAGCAGCAGTATCAGCCGTATTACGGTGATTACCAGTATCAGCAGCCTTACCAGCAGCAGTATCAGCCTTCCTATCAGCAGCAGATGAGCGGCCAGGCTTCTCAGCCCCAGCAGCCTTTCCAGTACGGGCAGCCGGAGCAGCAGCCCCAGCAGCGGTCCCACCGCGCTGTCCGCCAGAACGGCAACGTGTTCAAGGTGGATTTCGGCGACAATCAGCAGCAGCCCCAGCAGCCTGCGGCCCAGCCTGTTCAGGAATCCGCTTCCCTGCTGAACGCCCGCATCATCAATGCCCGCGGCATGGGCGACTGCCGCAGCGCCATCACCCTGCTGCGCAACGGAGACGCGGTGCTGGTGGTGATGGAAAATATCACGAATCCGGGGGATATGCGCAGGCTGGTGGACACCCTGAGCGGCGCCTGCTATTCCCTCACCGCCACCATCACAAAGGTGTCCCGTTACGGCGTGTATCTCCTGGCCCCGCAAACCATCGCCGTTTTTGCGGATCAGGCCACGAACCAGATGAACGCAGGCCCTGCCCGCGGGCAGGCCCAGCGCTATCAGCCGAACGCTTACGCGCCTCAGCAGCCCATGTACACCAATCCCCTGCAGCAGCCCGCCCAGCAGCCGCAGGCTTACAGCCAGCAGCAACAGCAGGAATTCACCCAGCGCGTGGCCGCCCCCCAGGAAGCCGCCCGGGAATTCTATCAGCGCCCCATGCCCCAGGAGGCGGGCATTCCGTCCTTCTCCACCCAGCCTGCGGCGTCAGGCTATACGCCGGATGAGCATACCAGCGCTGTAGCGCAATAAGCTGAACGGCATCTTTGCAGCCGAATCAGGAGGAACAAGCCATGTTTTTGATTCGCGTCATTCGTTTTCTTCTCAGCATTTACGCGCTGATGCAGCTGGTGCAGTTCGCGCTCCCCTATATCGGCGGCGTGCAGAGCCCCTGGATGGTCACGCTGGGCAAATTCTGTGAGCCGGGCATCCGCATAGGCAATCAAGTCATCTCCCGCCTGCTGCCTGACCGCCAGTTCAAAATCGACATGGGCCCCCTTGCCGCGGCGGCGCTATGCTATCTTGCCCGCCTGATCCTGGGGATCTTCTTCTAATCGTTCATACCATCCCAAAATCGGAAAGGAGCAATCACCATGGCTATTACCGTTGCGATGATCGAGGAAAAAGAGTTTAAGACCAAAATGCGGGGCTACGATCCCAATGAAGTGGATGAATTTCTGGATGAAATCTGCGATGAAATGGTGGCCCTGCAGGAGGAGATCGCTACGCTGAACCAGCGGTTAAGCCAGGCTTCCCAGCAGTCCAGCGCTTACGCGCCTTCGGCAGTGCCTGCCCCGGCGCCGGTTGTTCCCGTGCCCGCTCCCGTTCCGGCTCCTGCCCCCGTAAAGAAGGAGGAGCCCGCGCCCCAGAAGGATGAAGTGAGCGCTTCCGCCCAGAAGCTGCTTGCCCGGGCCCAGAAGGTATACGACGATACCCTGGCCGATGCGCAGCAGGAGGCGGAACAGATTCTGGCGGACGCCAAAGCGAAAGCCGCGGAGCAGATCGGTTCCCTCGAGGATCAGCGCGACGCGCTGGCCAAGGAAGTGGATGAGCTGAAAGCTTCGGCCAAGGATTACCGTGAACGCTTCCTGCGCCTGATTGAGGATCAGCAGCATGTGCTGAAAGCCGAAACCGCCCTGTTTGAATAAACCCGTGGCCCTTCCCCGGCGCATTCTATGCGCCGGTTTTTTGTGTTGCCGTTTTTGCATACGCCGATGATAAGCTATATTATACCACACCGGCTGAACGGACATAAAAACGTTTCACGGATCAATCCGGTACAGCGCGCAGGCGTTATTCCAGGTGATTTGGGCCATTTCCTCGATGGGAAGCTCCCGCAGCTCGGCCAGCTTGGCCAGGGTATACACCGTGTGGGCGGGCTCATTGCGGCGGCCGCGCTTGGGTTCCGGGCTCAGGTAAGGGCTGTCGGTTTCCACCAGCAGCCGGTCGAGAGGCACCTCCCGGGCGGCGGCCTGAAGGTGCGGGGCCTTTTTAAAAGTCAGCGGCCCGGCGAATGAAATATAAAACCCCATCCGCACATATTCCCGGGCGATCTCGGGGCTGCCGGAAAAGCAGTGGATAATGCCCGCGGGCAGGCGTTTGCGGCTCCTGAAAAAGTCCGCCATGTCCCCGTGGGCGTCCCGGATATGAAAAATCACAGGCACATCCAGCTGCACGGCCAGGTCCACCTGCTGCGCCATGACGCGATGCTGCACATCCCGGGGGGAAAGGTCATAGTAATAATCCAGCCCGATTTCGCCCAGCGCCACCACCCGCTTGCCGGCCAGCATCCCAGCGAGCGTTTCCAGGTAATCCGCGGGAGCGTCCTTGGCTTCGTGGGGATGCACGCCCGCCGCGGCATACACCCCGGCGTGGGTGTCGGCAAAGTCAATGCACCGCCGGGAAGAGGGCAGGTCGCTCCCCACGCACACACAGCGCGTGACCTGGGCCTCCAGCATCCGCTGATAGGCTTCCTCCCGGTCTTCATTGAATTTTTCATCGTCCAGATGGCAATGCGTATCAAAAACGTTCACGGCGCTTCTCCTTGATCGCAGCAATCCCTTTGCTGCTTTTTTGATGTGTGCTTGACACAGCTATAGAACGGCCACGAAGTATTCCTCTACTTTTGGATATTGACAGCCCCGCTGCGGTAAGCGTCCAAAAGCGTCACCAGGTCGTTCATCCGTTCCTTTAGGCGTTTGCCCTCATCCGTATCCCGGACATATCTGCGCTCAGGATAGCGGGTGAACTCGAAAGACTGGGAATGGATATCCCGCCCGGTTTCCTGGGCGTCCCGGAGGCTGGTAAAGGGTTGGTGGCTCATCAGGCGCATCCCGTGGCTGTTGGCGATGAGGGTATAGCCTGCGATGCCGGTGGTTTTCTGGTAAGCGCGGCAGAAGCCGCCGTCGATCACGATCAGCCTGCCGTTGGCTTTCAGCGGGCTTTCGCCGTGGGTGACGCGCACGGGGGTGTGGCCGTTGATGATGCGGGATTCCCCATCGGTGAGGCCGAACTCAGCCAATATTTCCGCGCACTTGCTTTCTTCGTTGTAATACGTGTAGTAGGCGTTTCTGGGTTCCTGCCAGGATCGCTGATCGGGGATATAAGCCCGGGCAAAGGTCTTGACCTGCCGCCCGCAGACGGGAGAATCGCTGCCGCACCACAGATACCACATGAAGTCCAGCGCGAAGCTGCCGCCGGTATAGAACGCCTGCCGGGCGGTCTGGTCGCAGTAATCCATGAAGGCCTTGCCGCTGCGGTATTCGCCGCCCATCCGTTTTTTCAGGAAGGAGCCGTCCGGGTTCAGCGGCACGCAGCCATGGAACAGCAGATTGCCGTTGCAGACGCGGTACAGGCAGCCGCGGCTGTACAGGAAGGCTATGTGCTCGCGCAGCCTGGGGCTGTGGGTAAATGCCTGGCGCAGACCTGCTATGATTTCTTCTTCCTCGGGGGTGAGGGCGTAAGGATCCTCCGGGTTCAGGGTAGGCCAGGCCATATCTTTTAACTGCCAGATTTCCCCATTGATCTCGATCCGCTTCTTCACCGGATCCAGCTTGTGGAGCAGCAGCCTGTCCTCCATTTCGAATTCAGGGTTGCGCCGGATGAGCTGGCCCTCCAGCTTGAACATCATCATCATCATGGCCTGCATCGCCGCTTTTTCGGGCGGCAGGTCAGGGTACAGCTTCTGGGCAAACAGGATCAGCGGCCGCAGGGGGATGCCGTAGCCGCGTTCCAGCACATCCATATTGCTGTAATTCAGGGAATTGCGCAGCACCGCCGCGATGCACGCCTCGCAGCCGGAGGCCGCGCCCATCCACACCACGTCGTGGTTGCCCCATTCGATATCCACGGAATGATGGCGCGCCAGGATATCCATGATGCTGTCCGCCCGGGGGCCGCGGTCAAATATATCGCCCACAACATGCAGCCTGGCCACCGCCAGGGATTTGATGAGGGAGGCCAGCGCCACGATCAGGCTGTCCGCGCCGGACGTGGCGATGAGGGAGGAAATGATGGCGTCATGATACCGGCGGCGGTTGTCCTCCTGCTCGGTCTGGACGGCGATCTCGTCCTGGTAGTGCAGCAGCTCGTCCAGCAGAAACGCCCAGTCCGGCGGCATAGCGGCGCGCACCTGATCCCGCGTGTACTTGGAGGACAGCATCCGGGCCAAATGCACCATGTGTTCCACCTGCGCCCTGAACCAGCCGGGGGTGGCCGTGCCTTTCTGTCGGTGCTGGCGCAGAATGGCGTCAGGATAATAAATCAAAGTGCACAGCTCGTCGGCCTCCGCCTGGGTCAGCTGGTTCCTCAGCCATAGGTTCACCTTTTCCCGGATCACGCCGGAGCAGTTGTTCATGATATGGCAGAAGGCTTCGTATTCCCCGTGGATGTCGCTCATGAAATGCTCGGTGCCCTTGGGCAGGCTCAGCCGCGCACTGATCCGGGTGATCTCCGTACACAGCGCTTCCACGGTCGGATACTGCTCCCCCAGCAGCTGCAGGTATTTCAGACGCTCGGCGGATAATTGCTCTTTCATCTTTATATCAGCCTCCCGGCCCCATATCCTCGAAAAAAAACATGGCGCATGGTTTGGCCCAATGCGCCATGGGGAAAAGCTGCGTTTACGCCTGCTTCGCGCCGCATTCCGGGCAGAACTTGGCAGAGCGGGGAATGCGCTGGCCGCACTCGGAGCAGAACTTGGTGTCCGCGGCGGGGGCGGCAGAATCGGCGGCCTGGCGGATTTCCTGAGGCTGCTGCGCGGGGGCTGCCTGCTGATACTGGGGCACCACAGGCGCTTGCGCCGCGTTCTGCATGGCCTGGGCCATCATGGCTGCGGCGCCCATGCCCGCGCCGATACCGCCCATCCCGTTGGGATTGTTGGCGGCGTCGCGCATGGCCTCGGCGGCCTGGAACTGGGTGTACTGGTTCAGGTCGCCCACCACGCCCATGGAGGTGCGGCGGTCGATGGCCTTTTCCACTTCGTCAGGCAGGGAGATGTTTTCGATCACGAAGCTCTCCAGCTTGAGGCCCAGATTGGCGACCCGGGGAGCCAGCGTGTTCAGCGCGAACTGGGACAGCTCGTCGTAGTTGGCGGCCAGATCCAGGGCGGGAATCTTGCTCTGGGCGATGGCGTCGCTCAAACCCGACACCAGCGTGCGCTTGATCTGCCCGGTCACGCCTTCCACGGACATGTAAGCGGTAGTGCCGAACACTTCCTTGAGGAAGGCAACGGGATCGCTTACCCGGAAAGAATAGATGCCGAACGCCCGCAGGCGGATCATGCCAAACTCGGCGTCACGCATCATGACGGGGTTGCTGGTGCCCCATTTCTGGTCCAGGAACTGCTTGGTGTTGATGAAGTACACTTCCGCCTTGAAGGGGGAGTTGAAGCCGTACTTCCAGGATTTGAGGGCGGTCATGATGGGCATGTTCTGGGTGGACAGCTCATACCGTCCGGGCTGGAACACGTCCGCCAGCTTGCCTTCGTTGACCATGATGGCCACCTGGCTCTCGCGCACGGTCAGCTGCGCGCCCATCATGATTTCCTTGCCGTTGTTCTCGTAACGGTGCACCATCGTGTCGTTGGAATCGTCCTTCCATTCGATCACGTCAATGAGCTGGCCCTTGATTTTATCCAAAAGTCCCATAACAATCACCCTCCTCAAAATATTATGATCAAATCGATCATTTGATTCGCTGTTTACACTTCCGCCCGGCACAGCAGGTCCTTCACGCTGTCCAGCCAGGCGGACTCGGTCACGGTCAGGTCAAGGTCAAGGTATTCCTTGATTTTCTGGATGCTTTCATTGATATGCCCGTCCGTCCGCATGCCAAAGGATTCCTTGGTTTCAGGCGCCTGCCCGTGCATGGGCATGCACACAATGCGGATATGCCGCGGGGTCAGCACCGCCACGGCGTAATAGATCCCTTCCACATAGCGGCCAAAGAAATTGTTTCGCAAAGCGCTTTCCAGCCGTTCCTGGGCGTGGCCGTGATGCTCGGAGAGATACACTTCTCCCTGGGGCATGTCGATTTCGTACAGCACGCAGGGCTCGTCCAGGCTCACATGGGCGCGGATGAGTTTCATCTCACGCATTACGCCTTCCCAGTCGTGCATCTCGCCGGCCAGCAGGGAATGCACCAGTTCATCCCGCTGGATGGTCAGCATGGTTTCCTCATCGTAATAGGCGTCGGCATAGTCCATCCGCAGCCTGTTCAGCACGGAAACCGTCTGCTCCAGCACAGGCACCTGCTGCCCGGGCGTTTCACACACCAGGAAAATCGGCAGGCTCGGGCGGCCGTAACGCAGAAATTTGGTCAGCTGTATGCCATCTATGTTGAAAAATCGGTAGCCCACCGCATCGATGGCTTTGGAGTTGAGCAGGTCAATGGCTTCCTGAGGGGAAGACGCCATGTAAGGCGCGCGGCAGTTCAGCCTGCCCCAATCGATCTGATCCCGAAACTGGGTGCGCAGGTCTTCCCGGTCTGTTACAAGCAGCAGTTTGTACATAAACCCTCCAACCTCATTTTCCTCGTTACCGAAAGAAATTATATCATAAACGACACCCTCTGACAATCTTTTTTTCCCGGATAGGAAAAATTGTTGTCCCCTGCCCCCCGGCCTACGCTGAAAACGGTACACTGTACCGTTTTCCGGGCGCTTCGGCCCCTGCGGATTTCAGTCGGGAGAGCTCCCCCGACACCCCCCACTGGAAATGCTGCTTGGTCTCCCTCAAATAGATGAATAGTAACCGCTTTCGCGCCGCTTGACAAACGCCTGCGCGGATAGTACAATGATTGCGTTCATTCTGGGAAAGGATCTCTACCGATGAAAAAGCTGGCTGTGCTCCTCGTGCTGCTTGTGCTGGCGCTCGGTTCCGTTTTTCCGGCCGCGGCATCGCAGGCGGAAAGGCTGTCCGATGAACAGCTTGTTTCATATTATAAAAACGCCGTATTCGTGGGGGATTCCATTACCGCCCAGCTGCTGGTATACGTACGGGAACAGCAGCAGAAAGACCCCCATTTTTTTGAGGGCGTCAAGTTTCTCACTGCCCAAAGCTATTCTCTTTACACCGCCAGCCGCAAAAATCTCCTTTCCAGCGCGCCCAATCTAAAATACAGGGGCCAGGAAATGCCGATGTGCGCTATCCTGCAAAAGATAAAGCCCACCAGAGCCCTAATCCTTCTTGGCGTCAACGACTATATCGGCGAACAGATCCAAAAAGGCATCGGCTATGACGAACGCATCGTCGACCTGGCCGCTGACTTCTGCCCGGACACGGAGATCATTTTTGAATCCCTCACGCCGGTCACGCAGGCTTTCTGCCGCAAAAAGGATTACCGCACCCTGTGGGATGAATACAATGCGGCCATGCAGGAAATGTGCAGTCAGCGCGGGGTGGGTTATGTGGATATCGCCACGCGCCTAAAGGATGCGGACGGTTATCTGGACAAAGCCTATTCCAGCGACGGAAAATACCATTTGAACCCCAAGGGCCTGAAGCTGTGGATCGAAGCGCTGCTGGATTACGCGCAAGGGCAGTATGAGCAGGGCCTGTGGACGCCGGAGGATAACGTATGAAGAAAAGCAGCGTATCATTATTGATTTGCCTGTTCCTGATCGTCCTGGCTTTTACGGGCTGCCAGGAACAAAGCAAAAAAACCGCCCCTCCCCTGGGCGAGGCGGCGGAAAAAGCGCTGGCGGACCGGCAAAGCCTGGTGGCTTACACAGCGGATGATTTGGCGGACTTGACGGGCATCCTGCCGGAGGATTACACGGAAGCCCTCTTCTTGGTGGGCAGCGACAGCCTTTCTGGCAGGGAGGTCATCGCCGTGCGGGCCAAGGACGCGGGGTGCCTGAACAAGGTTACGGAAGCGCTGCAAAACTATCTTTCCCAGCGCATGGAAGAAACCCGCAACTATCTGCCGGACGCCTATCAGCTGCAAAGCCAGGCAAAGGTGGAAAGCAAGCATCTGACGGCCGTGCTGATCGTAGGCGCGCAATCGGCGGAAGAAACCAAAGCATTTCTGGCAGGCGAATAAACGATGGTTTTCTGTTCCTTCACATTCCTTTTGTTTTTTCTTCCGGCAGTACTTCTGGGGCATCGTTTCCTGCCGCAAAGGGCCAAACGGCCTTTTCTTTTGTTGGCCTCGCTGGTTTTTTACGGCTGGGGATCGCCCCTGTGGCTGTTGCTGCTGCTGTATATCATGGCGGTGGATTATTTCGGCGCGAGGATCATGGACGCCTGCTCCAAGGGGAAAAAGCCCCTGCTGATCCTGCTGACAGCGCTGAATCTGCTGCCGCTTTTGTATTTTAAATACGCTGTGTTTTTCCGGGATACCTTCGCAGCGCTGACCGGGCTTTTCCTCCCCATGGACGAGCCTGTTCTGCCTGCGGGCATCTCGTTTTTCACGTTCCAGGGCCTGTCCTACCTGTTCGACGTTTACCGGAATCACGCCAAGGTTCAGTGCAGGTTCGTCCTTTTCGGCGTTTATCTCAGCCTGTTCCCGCAATTGGTGGCAGGCCCCATCGTACGCTATACGGACTTGGAGGCCCAGCTTTCCGCTCCCGCCCGGGTGGAGGCGGCGGACATGCGGCAAGGTCTTCGGCGCTTCACCGTCGGCCTGGGGAAAAAGCTGCTGCTGGCGGACGCTATGGGCCGGTTCTGGGGAAAAATGAGCCTTTCCCTTCCCGCCGCAGGGGTCACCGGGGCGTGGCTTGGACTGATGGCGTTTTCCTTTCAGATATTTTTTGATTTTTCAGGCTATTCCGATATGGCGCTGGGCCTGGGAAAAACCCTGGGCTTTTCCTTCCCGGAAAACTTCGACCGGCCTTACCGTTCCCTCAGCCTGACGGAATTCTGGCGGCGCTGGCACATGAGCCTTACCACCTGGTTCAAGGAATACGTGTATATCCCCCTGGGCGGCAGCCGGAAGGGGAAAGCGCGCCGGGACGTCAACCTGATGGTCGTATGGATGCTGACCGGCCTTTGGCACGGGGCCGGGTGGAACTTCGTGCTGTGGGGCGTATATTTCGGGGTGCTGCTGATCCTGGAAAAACGGTTCCTGCTGAACCGGCCCGGGTATCAGCGTCTGCCTTCGCCGCTGAAGCAAACCGGCGCTTACCTGTTGGTGCTGCTGGGCTGGGGACTGTTTGCCGGGAAGCTGCAGGTGTTTCCCGCCATGATCGGCCTGTACGGCCTGGGAACAGCCCAGACGATGCTGGACTGCCTGTCCTATTTGCCGATGCTGCTGCTCTGCTGCGTCCTTTCTTTCCTGCCCGCGGTCAGGCTGCCCGGAAAAAGGCTGGCCGTGCCTGTGCTTACAGCGCTGTGCCTGGCGGCGCTGGCTGCCCAGGGGTACGCGCCGTTCGTTTATTTTCAGTTTTAAGAGGGCTTCGCTATGAAACAGAAATGGACCCTGCCGGACGGACTGGCGGTATATGGCGGTTTGGCGCTGCTGCTTTTACTGGGCGTGGCCGCGCTCCTGTTCCCTTCGGATTTTTCCGTGTGGGAGCGGCGGCGGCTTCAGGAAGCGCCGGCCAATTTTTCCCTTACCGATTGGACGCTGCAAACTGATCTGGAAGCGTATCTGTCGGACCAGGTCCCCTTTCGCCGTGCCCTGGTGAATACCTATGCCTGCTTTGAAACTGCCACAGGGCGGGCGGTTCAGCTGGATGCCTGGCCCCAGGCGGACAGCGAAGGCCGCCTCCATTTTATCGAAAAGCCGGTCTCTGCCGCACCTGACGCGGTACAGAAGCGCATCGACGCGCTTCTTTCCCTGACGGAGGGCCTCCCCTGCCGGTTTTTGACGCCGCCCACGGCGGGCAGCCTGCTGCGCAGCAGCATGTGGCGCCCCCGCAGCGCGGTATACGATGCGGACGCAGCCCTGTATGAAACGGTATTTCAGCTGGAAAGCGCCGTGCCGGTGCTGGCTGCTTTTGCCGCCGGGCCTGATGCGGACCTGTATTTCCGCACGGATCACCATTGGAATCTTGACGGAGCGTGGCAGGCATATCGATGCTATTGTGAAGCGGCCGGGCTGGCCCCGGCGGAGGAAAGCCAGTTTTCCTGGGTCACCGGCAGCGAAGCACCGCGCTTTTTCGGCACCACCTATTCCCGTTCCGGCCTGCCGTTCGCGGACGCGGACGCCCTGGCCTACGCAGAGCCGAAGTATCCCCTCACCTTTCGCATTCTGGACGATGATACGGAGTACGACCGCCTGATTTTTCCGGAGGAAGCCAATACCTACGACGGGTATGCTCTTTTCCTGAAAGGCAATCACGGCTTGATCGAAATCCTGAATCCCTCTGTCCCGGAGCGCACCCTGTTCGTTTGCAAGGATTCCTTTGCCAACTGTCTGCTTCCCTTTTTATCCGCCAATTATTCCCGCATCGTGGCGGCTGACGCGCGCTACCTCACCGGTACGCTGAACGAAGCGCTGGCTGATGCGGGGCATGTGGACGAGGTGCTCTTCATCTATTCCCTGGACAGCCTTGCCACAGACACTTCCATCTTGCGGAAAATCAGGCGCTGACTTCCGCTCCCGGCGCTGTCCCTGCTCCATGGAAAAAACCGCCTCATGGATGAAGCGGTTTTTTGTTTTGCCGATTATTTCTTGCCGTCCACCATGGCTTGTACTTTGATGGGCAGGCCGAAGAGGTTGATGAAGCCCGCGGCGTCCTGCTGGTTGTAATCCGACGCGCCGAAGGTGGCGATATTTTCGGAATAGAGGGAATTCTCGCTCCACACGCCCGCTTTGATGATGTTGCCCTTGTACAGTTTCAGCTTCACGGTGCCGGTGACCTTCTCCTGGGTCTTGGTGACGAACGCGGAGAGCGCTTCCCGCAGCGGCGTGAACCACTGTCCGTTGTACACAAGCTCCGCGAACGTGATGGAAAGCCGCTGCTTTTCATGGGCGGTCATCTTGTCCAGGCAAACGCTTTCCAGATAGGAATGGGCTTTGTACAGGATGGTGCCGCCGGGCGTCTCGTACACGCCGCGGCACTTCATGCCCACCAGCCGGTTCTCCACGATGTCCAGCAGGCCGATGCCGTTCTTGCCGCCCAATTCGTTGAGCTTGATGATAATGTTCTTGGCGCTCATGGCTTCGCCGTTCAGCTTGACCGGCTTGCCCTGGTCAAAGTCCAGCGTAATATAGGTGGGCTCATCGGGCGCCTGCAAGGGCGACACGCCCATTTCCAGGAAGCCGGGCTTATCGTACTGCGGCTCGTTGCCGGTGTCCTCCAGGTCCAGGCCCTCATGGCTCAGGTGCCACAGGTTCTTGTCCTTGGAGTAGTTGGTTTCCCGGTTGATTTTCAGCGGCACGTGATGGGCCTCGGCATAATCGATTTCCTCGTCGCGGCTCTTGATGCTCCACTCCCGCCAGGGGGCGATGATGGGCATGTTCGGCGCAAAATGCTTGATGGCCAGCTCAAAGCGGACCTGGTCGTTGCCCTTGCCGGTGCAGCCGTGGCAGATGGCGTCGGCCTTCTCCTTCAGCGCGATTTCCACCAGGCCCTTGGCGATGCAGGGCCGGGCATGGGAAGTGCCCAGCAGGTATTCTTCATACACAGCCCCGGCCTGCATGGTGGGGATGATGTAGTTGTCCACATAATCGTCAGTCAGATCCAGCACATACAGCTTGGACGCGCCGGTCTTCAGCGCCTTTTCCTCCAGGCCCTCCAGCTCATCCGCCTGGCCCACGTTGCCGGACACGGCGATGACCTCGCAATTGTTGTAGTTTTCTTTCAGCCAGGGAATAATAATGGAGGTATCCAGCCCTCCCGAATAAGCCAATACGACTTTCTTGATGCTGCTTTTATCCATGGTTCCTTACTCCTTTTCTGAATAAATACACATAGATTATACATCCACTTTTCAATTTGTCAAGTGTTTTCTATGCTATTTTTCGATTATTTATACAGAAAAATAAATATGATGTATATTTTTACAGGTAATGTGACCGTTTTCATCACTTTTCCTCAAGCGGCAGGAGCGGCTTGGGCACAGAGCCCCGGAAAGCGGTGGCTTCCTCGCCGCTTTCCACCGTCAAATCCCCATGGACGGAGCGCATGGTTTCCCGGGCGATGTACAGGCCCATCCCCCGGCCCTCGCCCTTGCCGGAGAAGCCCGCGTCAAAAATGGAATGCAGATGCTTTTCCGGGATGGCGGGGCCGTTGTTCTTTACCTCAAAGGAATAGCTCTTCACATCCTCATTCAGGGTGATCCACAGGCAGGGATGTTCCGTATCCTTCATGGCGTCCATGGCGTTGTCGATGAGGTTGCTCAGCACCCGGCACATTTCCCAGGCGGGCAGCGGCAGGTTTTCCCATACCGCCTGCACGGCGCATTCCACATGGATGCCCTTTTGCTCCGCCTCGGCGATTTTTACGCGCAGCAGGGCGTTTACCGGCGCGCAGGAGGTTTTGAGCGCTTTGCTCAGGGACTGGATATCGCCGTACACCTGCTCGATATAACGGTTGGCCTCCTCGTATTCTCTCATTTCGATCAGGCTGTAAACCACCTGCAGATGATTCAGAAAGTCGTGCCGCTGGGCCCGGAGGGTATTATTCATTGCGCTCATCTGGCTGACGGTCTCGTCAAGGCCCCGGAGCTTGAAGGACAGCTTGCCCGCTTTGTACGCCTCCCGGATGTCCATCACCGCGCCCCAGGATACCACCGCCGCCAGCATCAGCACCACGATGTCCCCCAGGGGGCCGTGGAGGGACTGGTTCACCCCGTCATGGAGGATATATACCGCCAGCGCGCAGACAGCGATGATCTGCAGCGCGTTGATCACAATGGAATACAAGGCCGCCTTTTTGACGTTCACCTGGCGCTGGATTTTCATGTTTTTTCCGTCAGCTCCTTTCGCAGGGCGGCCAGGATGCGCCGCTCCATGCGGGAAATCTGCATTTGGGTCTTATTCATGCGGGCAGCCGTGTCGCGCTGGCTGAGCCGCTTTGTATAGCGGAGAAACAGCAGATGCGTTTCTTCCTCCGTAAGTATCCTGAACGCGCGGGCCAAATCCTCCCGCTGCTCGGCGTCATCGAAACCGGTTTCCAGGAAAGGGATCCGGTCCGCCAGCGTCAGGCCGCTTTCATCCGCTTCCTCTAAGGAGGCTACGCGGCCGGCAGACCGGGCGTTCCACGCGGTGAGCACCTTTTCGATATCCCAGTTCAATGCTTCGGCAAGCTGCCTGGGAGTGGGCTCGGCGTGATGCCTGTTCAAAAACGCCTCCCGCGCCTTTTCGATCTCCATCCCCTGTTGGCGCAGCGCCCGGGGCGCGCGCAGCAAAGGGGCCTGATCCCTTAGATAATTGCGCACCGCGCCGGTGACCGTGGGCGTTAAGTAGCTGGTGAATTTCAGGCCCCGTTCCGGATCGAATCCCTTCAAAGCGCTGACGCAGGAAAGGCAGGCCACCTGATACAGGTCGTCATACTCCGCCCCGCGGTTCAAAAACCTTCCGGCAATCAAAGCGCACAGGGGCAGGCAGGCTTCCAGCGCCCGGTTCAGGGCGTCCTGCGTCGGCGAAGCGGCGTAGCGGCACGCCATATCGTGCATGAGCGCGGCGTCGATGGCCATGGCTCACACCCCGGCGGGCAGCGTCATGCGGACGCAGTGCACGCCTCCTTCGTCCTGGTCCAGGGCCACGTCCCGCACCAGGGTCTGAATGATCATCTGCGCGATGTCCGCGTCGGCCTTCTCTTCCTCCTCGCAGCGGGTGCGCTCCCGGGCGGTGAGGGTCACGTGCAGGCCGTCCGGCTCCTGCTCACAGGAAAGGGTGAGGGTTTCGGCGGTGTAGTCCTGGTGCAGCAGCAAATCGCAGCTTTCCTCGATGGCGGTGTTCAAATCGTCCATCAGGTCCAGCGGCAGGTCATACAAAGCGCTCACGCCGCTGGCGGCCATGCGCAGCACCAGCGCCCATTCCTTTTTCGCGGGCACGGTCAGGATCATCGGGGTCACGGCTTCTCCACCACCTTCATATCTTGTTCGTCCAGGTCAAAGAGCAGGGCGGTTTTCGTCTGGTTCGCGTCCCGCACCCACAGGGCCCGGGGGCAAAGCAGGGTGATCCCTTCCTGTGGCAGGTTGATATACACCGGCACGCTGCCCGGGGTTTTCCCCAGCATGGCCTGGATGCGGGGCATCTGTTCCCGGTTCATGCGCAGGTACAGCTTGGTTTTCGCTTCCTTGGCGATCTGGGCGTCCGTGCGGGTGTCCGCCGGCTTGGGCAGCGATTCGCCCAGGGCCTCTACCAAATCCACCAGCAATTTGGTGTCCTCGTCATCCCGGACGGACAGTTTGCCCGTTACCAGCACCGCCTGGTCGGCGGCCAGGGCGCGGCCATATCGTTCGAATACCTTGGGAAACATGAGGCATTCCACCTGCCCGGTCTGATCCTCCAGGGTGAAAAAGCCCATCAGCGCACCCTTGCGCGTGGCCTTGCTGTGGGCTTCCACGATGATGCCGCCCATGACCACCCGCCGTCCGTCCTCGGAAAGGCCCTTATCCTCCCTGTCTTCCATCTCAGCCAGGTACGCCGTGTTCACCTGCAGGTTTTTCAGCTGTTCCGCGTATTCGTCCAGGGGATGGGCGCTGCAATACACCCCCGTCATTTCCTTTTCCTGGGAGAGCAGCTCCTTCAGCGGATACTCCGGGATGGACGGGAAGGTTTCCTTGGTGCGCATCGCCTCAGCGGGCTGGCCGAAATCGAACAGGGAAATCTGGCCGGTCACGTTCTGCTTGCGCTGGTTCAGCTGGGAATCCATGGCGGATTCGTATACCGCCACGCACTGGGAGCGCGCCGCGCCCAGGCCGTCGAAGCACCCGGCTTTGATGAGGCTTTCCACGGCCCGCTTGTTCACATCCTCCCCGGCCACCCTGCGGCAGAAATCGAAAATATCCTGGTATGGGCCGTGGTTAAAGCGCTCGCGCACGACGGCCTCCACCGCCTTTTCGCCCACATTCTTCACCCCGCCCATGCCGAAACGAATGCCCTGTTTTCCCTCCGGCGTTTCATCCACCGTAAAGGGGGCGAAGGAAGAATTGACGCGGGGCGGCAGGATGGGGATGCCCTTCTGGCGGCAGTAATAGATATACCCGGCGATCTTGGCGCTGTTGCCGGTGACGGAATTCATCAGCGCCGCCATGAACTCGGCGGGATAATGGTATTTGAGATACCCCGTCTGCAAGGCCACCACGGCGTAGCAGGCGGCGTGGGGCTTGTTGAAGGCGTAGGAAGCGAAGGAGGTCATCTCGTCGAAGATGGACTCCGCCACCTCGGCGGAAACCCCTCTGGACACCGCGCCGGGGATGTGGTCTTCCTCGGAGCCGTAGACGAAGTTTTTCCGCTCCTTGGCCATCACGTCCTTTTTCTTCTTTGCCATGGCGCGGCGCACCAGGTCGCTGCGGCCGTAGGAATAGCCTGCCAGGTCGCGCACGATCTGCATCACCTGCTCCTGGTACACCATGCAGCCGTAGGTCACGTCGAGGATCGGCGCCAGCAGCGGCGTCTTGTACTGTACCGTTTCCGGGTGCTGCTTACCCCGGATATAGCGGGGAATGGAGTCCATGGGGCCGGGGCGGTAGAGGGAAATGGCGGCGATGATGTCCTCAAAGGTGCGGGGGCGCATGTTGGTCAGGAACGTGCGCATCCCGCCGCCTTCCAGCTGGAACACCCCGTCGGTGTCCCCCGCGCAGATCATGTCGAACACGGCGGGGTCGTCCATGGGGATGTCCTCGGGCCTCAGGTGGATGCCGCGCTTTTCGACCATATCCAGCGTATCCCGGATGACGGTCAGCGTGCGCAGGCCCAGGAAGTCCATTTTGAGCAAGCCCAGCTTTTCGATGATGCCCATGGGGTACTGGGTAGTGATCACGTCGTCGTTCTTCTGCAGGGGTACGTAATGGGTAGCGGGCTCGCGGGTGATGAGCACCCCTGCCGCGTGGGTGGAAGCGTGGCGGGGCATGCCTTCCAGGGTCAGGCCCGTATCGATCAGGCGCTTCACCTTGGGGTCGGATTCATACATATCCCGCAATTCCTTGTTCTGGCCCATGGCCTTTTCCAGGGTCATGTCCAGCGCCATGGGCACGGCCTTCGCCACCGCGTCCACATCGGCGTAAGGATACCCCAGCACCCGGCCCACGTCCCGCAGCACGCCCCGGGCCGCCATGGTGCCGAAGGTGATGATCTGGCACACGTGGTCGTGGCCGTATTTCCGAGCCACGTAGTCGATGACCTCCTGCCGCCGCTCGTAGCAAAAGTCCACGTCGATATCCGGCATGGACACCCGCTCCGGGTTCAGGAAGCGCTCGAACAGCAGCTGGTATTTCAAAGGATCCAGCATGGTGATGTTCAGGCAATAGGCCACAATGCTGCCCGCTCCGCTGCCGCGGCCGGGTCCCACCATGATGCCGTTGTCCTTGGCGTATTTGATGAAATCCCACACGATAAGGAAATAATCCACATAGCCCATGGAGGAGATCACGTTCAGCTCATATTCCAGGCGTTCCCGGGCTTCCCGGTCGTCCGGGGCATAGCGCTCCTTAAACCCCTCCTCGCACAGCCGCCGCAGCATCGTATCGGACGTTTCCCCCTCCGGCACGTCGTACCGGGGCAGGTGAACGGTGTGGAAGTCAAAGTCCACCCGGCAGCGCTTCGCGATTTCCTCCGTGCGCCGGATGGCCTCATCCTGCTCGGGGAACAGCCCCCGCATTTCGTCCTCGGATTTGACATAGAGCTCCTGGGTGTGCTGGCGCATCCGGTTGTCGTCCTCCAGGGTCTTGCCCATCTGGATGCACATCAGCACTTCCTGGGCGTCCGCGTCTTTGCGGGTCAGGTAGTGGCAGTCGTTGGTGACCACCAGGGGAACGCCGGTGCGCCTGCTCATCTCGATCAGCCTTGGCCGCACGGTCTTTTCCTCATCCAGGCCGTGGTCCATCAGCTCGATATAATAATGGTCGGGGCCGAACAGGTCAGCCATCTTCTTGATGTACGCTTCCGCGTCGGTGTAGCGCTCCTCCAGCAGCAGCTTGGGCAGATCCCCGGAGATGCAGGCGGACAGGGCGATCAGGCCCTCATGGTGCTTGCGGATGAAATCATAGTCCATGCGGGGGCGGTAATAGAAGCCGCGCGTGAACGCCTCGCTCACCAGCGCCATCAGGTTCCTGTAGCCGGTTTCGTTCTCGCACAGCAAAATCAGATGGCTGTATTCCCGGGAGAGGGTGCGCTTGTCCTCCATGTCTGGGCACACGTACACCTCGCACCCGATCACGGGATGGATGCCCGCGTCTTTGCACGCCTGGTAAAACTCCACCGCGCCGTAAAGCACGCCATGGTCGGTGATGGCGCAGGCGTCCATGCCCAGCTCCTTTACGCGCTGAACCAGCTTCTTGATCCGGCACGCCCCGTCCAGCAGGCTGTACTCTGTGTGCAGGTGCAGATGCGCAAACGCCATGGCCGTCCCTCCTTTTTGAACCTATATTTTCACGTTTATCATTATAACGCAACCGAGGCGGAATGTAAATCTGTTCAGCCAATGAAATTGGAATCGCACGGTTATCCGACAATTCAGCCCGTTTTCTGTATCTTTCAAGCGTTTGTATCTGGCGCAAAGCCCGCGGATATGGTATACTTTTACCGTCAACAGAAATCGGGAAACCGCCGCGGCGGATGCCGCCGTCCCATTCCGCGCAAGATACAAGGAGGTACAGACCATGTCCCAATTCACCACCCCGCTCAACACGCCCACCCCCAAGGCCCCCAAGATCGCGGGCAAAAAGAGCATGACGGGCCTGATCGTGGCCATCGTCATCGTTCTGATCGCGGCAGTGATCGCTTTCCGCTGCACCGTGCAGATCGACACCGGCTACACCGCCATTGTGACCACCTTCGGCAAGGTGGAGGACTACACCATGGAAGCCGGCTTCCATCTGAAGAGCCCCTTCCAGGAAATCATCCTGATGGACAACCGCGAGCAGAAAACCATGTTTTCCACCCAGGCTTTTTCCAGCGACATCCAGCAGGTGGACATTATCGGCTCCATCAACTACGCCATCAATAAGTCCACCGCCATGACGCTGTTCAAAGAGGTAGGCACGGACTATTTCAACAAGCTGATCAACCCCCGCATGCTGGAAAACACCAAAGCCGTTTTCTCCAAGTACACCGCCGAAAACCTGGTCAGCGCCCGGGAGCAGCTGTCCATCCAGATCCGCGACAACCTGAGCCGCGAGATGGAACGCTACGGCATATCCATCATCAGCGTGTCCATTGAAAACATCGACTTCACCGACGCCTTCACCGACGCCGTCGAGGCCAAGCAGGTCGCCGCCCAGCGCAAGCTCCAGGCCGAGATCGAGCAGGAGCAGAAGACCATGGAAACCCAGCAGCAGGCGGAGCGCCAGAAGATCGAAGCCGACGCCAAGGCCGCCGTGGTGAAGATCAACGCCGACGCGGAAGCCTATTCCACCCGCGTAAAGGCCGAAGCTGAGGCCGAGGCGAACCAGAAGATCGCCCAGAGCCTGACCGAAAACCTGATCGAATTTACCCAGGTGAACCAGTGGAACGGCCAGCTGCCCGCCTATGTATCCGGCGGCGCGGCGGAAGCCCTGCCCGTGCTGAGCCTGAACAACGCCGATGCCGCCCGGACGCCCGCCGAAGCAGCGGAATAACCTTGTCCGGATAAACATAACCTTTCCTTGCCCGACCGGGAAGCCCGGCCGGGCTTTTTCTTTTATCCTGCGAAAATTCCAAAAGAATATTGAAATCTTTTCCGCGGTATTGTATCATATTTTCAGGAGGTGGGAAGATGCAGGAGAGCGTGTTTGAAGGCCGCGGCGAAGCGCAGAGCGCGGTGAACCCCAACCAAAAAATCACGAAGATCGTTATTACCGGCGGGCCCTGCGCAGGCAAGACCACAGCCATGAGCTGGATCCAAAATGCTTTTACAAATAAAGGATATATGGTGCTTTTCGTGGACGAAACGGCTACCGAGCTGATCGGCGGCGGCGCGCCGTGGAAATTCACCAAAAGCAACCGGGACTACCAGTTCCGGCTGACCCAGCTGATGCTGGCGAAGGAGCAGGCGTTTACGGAAATCGCCAAAACGTTTGACGCGGACAAGGTGCTGATCGTGTGTGACCGCGGAGCGCTGGACAACCGGGCTTACATGAACGACGAGGAATTCCGCTATGTTTTAAAACGCCTGGATACCAACGAAGTGGCCCTGCGGGACCATTACGACGCCGTGTTCCACCTGGTCACGGCGGCCAAAGGCGCGGAGCAGTTCTATACCCTGGCTAACAACGCCGCCCGGTATGAAACCGTGGAGGAAGCGGTGAAGGTGGACGATTCCCTGATCGACTCCTGGACAGGGCACCCCCACCTGCGGGTCATCGACAACCGGTTTGACTTCGATGAAAAAATGCTGAACCTGATCGGCGAGATCTCTTCGTTCCTGGGCGAGCCCAAACCCATGGGCACGGCCCGCAAGTTCCTGATCAAATACCCCGACGTGCGGGCGCTGGAGAAGAAGCCGAACTGCCAGTCCGTGGACATCATGCAGGCGTACCTGCACAGCGAGGTCCCCGGCGAATTTATCCGCATCCGCCAGCGCGGGCAGGACGGCAATTATATCTATTATAAGACCCGCAAGCGCCAGATTGAGGGCGGAAAACGCATCGAGCTGGAAGAACGCCTGACCCAGGACGAATACCTGGACCTGATGATGCAGGCCGATCCCGCCTACCGCCCGATCCGCAAGCATCGCTGCTGCCTGAGCGAAAACGGCCTGTATTACAACATCGATCTTTACCCCCAGTGGACCGATCAGGCGATGATGGAAATCGAGCTGTATAAGGAGGACCAGGAAGTCATCATCCCCGAGGGTATCCAGGTCATCCGCGAAGTGACCGGCGAGGTGGAATACACCAACCCGTATATCGCCAGGATCAAATAATCCGCCGGCGGGTCAGAGTTGATTTTATAAGATATTTATAGTATAATTCTCGGCATACCATGTTATTAGGGGGCTTGCAGCTTGAAGTACGAGGAACTGGACAGCAAACTGGATTTATCCGCTCTGCAGAAGGAAGTGCTTTCCTTCTGGAAGGAGAACCACACCTTTGAAAAATCCCTGGAGGGGAAAAACAGGGAGGTCGTGTTCTACGACGGCCCGCCCTTCCCCACCGGCAAGCCGCACCACGGCACGGTGCTGGTTTCATTTATTAAAGATATGATCGCCCGGTACTGGACCATGCGCGGCAATTCCGTGCCCCGGGTCTGGGGCTGGGACTGCCATGGCCTGCCCATTGAAAACCAGGCGGAAAAGACCCTGGGCATCGCGGACAAGAGCATCATCGAAAAATCCACCAGCATCGAAACCGCCGACGAAGCCGCGAAGGCGGAAGGTACGGTCAACGACAAGTGGCACCGGGCCGTGCAGGGCGCGGTGGACGAGGCTGCCCGCTTCCCGCAGTTCAAGGGAATGCACGTGGGCATGGCGGCTTTCAATAACGAATGCCGCAATATCGTAAGCAGCAATAACGAAGCCTGGCGGGAGTACATCGAGGAAATGGCCCGCTGGGTGGACTATGACCACGCCTATAAGACCATGACGCCCCAGTTCATGGAGAGCGTGATGTGGGCCTTCAAATCCTGCTACGACAAGGGCCTCATCTATTCAGGCTACCGCGTGACGCCCTACTGCATGCACTGCGAAACCTCCCTGTCCATCTCCGATACCCGCGAGAGCGATTCCACCCGGCCCCGGCAGGACCGCTGGATCATCGCCAAGTTCCGCAGCGAGAGCGAACCGGAGCTGAACGGCAAGCCAGTGTATTACCTGGCCTGGACCACCACCCCCTGGACGCTGCCCTCCAACCTGGCGCTGAGCGTGCATGAAAGCCTCACCTACGCTTATGTGGACGTGGGCGAGCAGGTTTACGTGGCCTGCGAAAACACCCTGGCCAACTTCAAGAACGTGTTCGGCGAAAAGCCAAACGTCATCCGGCGCGTTCAGGGCAAGGACATGCTGGGCAAGCTGTACACCCCGCTGTTCCTCTACTTCGCTTTCATGCGCAAGGACGGCGCGTTCCGGTTCGTATCCGCGGACTACGTGGACGCCTCCGAGGGCGTGGGAATCGTGCACACCGCCCCTGCCTTCGGCGAGGACGACTACTGGACCTGCCGCAAGAACGGCATCCCCACCGACATCGTGAACCCCGTGGACGCAAAGGGCCACTTCACCGAGGAAGTGACCGATTTCTTCGAGGACAGCAAAACCCGCAACGTGATCGAAATGAACCCGATCATCGTGCGCTTCCTCTACGCCAACGACAAGGCCGTGGCGGACGGGAGCCTTGTGCATAATTACCCGCACTGCTGGCGCTGCAAGAATCCCCTGATTTACAAGGCCATGAGCGCCTGGTATTTTAACATCGAAAAGATCAAGCCCCAGCTCATCGCGGAAAACGAAAAGATCAACTGGGTGCCCCAGACCGTCAAGCACGGCCGCTTCGGCAACTGGCTGGAAAACGCGCGGGACTGGAACATCTCCCGCAACCGCTACTGGAGCACGCCGATCCCCATCTGGGAGTGCGACTGCTGCCATGCGCGCCGGGTGCTGGGCAGCATCAAGGAAATCAAGGAAGTCAGCGGCATTGAGCTGAATGATCTGCACCGCCAGTATATGGACCAGGTCACCTTCCCCTGCGATTGCGGCGGCACCATGAAGCGGGTGCCCGAGGTGCTGGACTGCTGGTTTGAATCCGGCTCCGTCACGTACGCCCAGAAGCATTATCCCTTTGAAAACAAGGACTGGTTCGAGACCCATTTCCCCTGTGACTTCATTGTGGAATACACCGGCCAGATCCGCTGCTGGTTCTATTACATGCACGTTATGGCGGTGGCCCTGTTTGGCAGGCCCGCGTTCAAGAACTGCATCGTCCACGGCACCCTGCTTGCCAAGGACGGCAAGAAGCTGTCCAAGTCCTCCAAGAACTACACCGACCCCATGGAACTGATGCGCGGCTACGGCACCGACGCGTTCCGCCTGTACCTGTACCAGAGCAACGCCATGCTGATGGGGGACCTGAAGTTTGACGACGACGGCCTCAAGGACGCTTACCAGCAGCTGGTGGCCCCGCTGTGGAACGCCGCCAACTTCTTCATCTCTTACGCCAACGTGGACGGCTACCATCCCGACAGCCTGAAGGAGCCGAAAACCGATCATCAGCTGGACCGCTGGATTCTGGCCAAGCTCCAGGAAACGGAAAAGACCATCCGGGAAGCCATGGACTTATACCAGGTGGACGGGTACGTAACGCCGCTGGTGAGCCTCATGGACGGCCTGACCAACTGGTACATCCGCCGTTCCCGCCGCCGTTTCTGGGGCAGCGAAATGACCGAAGACAAGCAGGCCGCCTATGACACGCTGTACTACGTGCTGGTGAACCTGATCAAGCTCTACGCGCCGGTGGCCCCCATCCTGAGCGAAAAGCTGTACCGCATCCTGACCGGCGAAGAATCCGTGCATCTGGCCGACTGGCCCAGCATCCCCGAATCTTTTGCCGATGACAAGCTGATTGCCGACGTGGAGCTGGTGCGCCGCGTCATCCGCCTGACCCGTTCCATCCGCGAAAAGCAGAAGGTGAAGAACCGCCAGCCCCTGAGCCTGATGCAGATCGCCCTGAACGATCCTTTAGGCGCGCAGGTGGTGGCGTCCTTCGCGGACATCATCAAGGAAGAGCTGAACGTGAAGGAACTGGAGATCCTGGACGACGTGGACCACATCGCCACGGTGTCCTACAAGCCCTGCTTCCCCGTCATCGGCCAGAAGTATCCCGCCCAGCGCCCCGCCATCATCAAGGCGGTGCAGACCGGGAAATTCACGCTGGCGGACGGCAAGGTGCTCCTGGACATGGACGGCGGGCAGCAGGCCTTTGACGAGGACATCCTGCTCATCTCCTACAACGCCAAGCCCGGCATGCACGTGGTCAGCGAAAGCGGCGCGGTGGTCTCCCTGGATCTGACCATTACCGACGCGCTGCGCCAGGAGGGCCTGGCCCGCGACATCGTGCGCAACATTCAGGATGCCCGCAAGGCCCAGAACTACAACATCACCGACCGCATCACCATCTCCATCACCGGCGGCACGCTGCCAAAGGAATGGGTGGACTATATCTGCGGCGAAACCTTGGCCGCTGTGGGCGAAGTCTCCGCCCCTGACGCCACCGTCACCGTGGAGGGCGAAGGCAAGGAAAACATCGAAATCGCCATCGTACGGCAGTAACGATTTCTCCTGGAAACTCCTAAACTGCTTCCGCTATCCATTTTTCCGCATCGTGTAAAAATACAGCCGCCGCAGAAGATTGTTTCTGCGGCGGCTGTTTACGGTATGCGCCTGTTTTCTTCTTTGCAAACAGATGTGTGTTGGGTCATTCTTCCGGGCGTTCCTCTTCGGGGGCGGAAGATTCTTCCTGCTTGTTCTCCTCCGCGGGCGCTTCCGCATCTGCCGCGCCATCGGGGGCGTTTTCCGCTTCAGCCCTGGCCTGCTCAGCGACTTCCTTGGCCTGGGCGAAGAAATCATCCACCGCGCCGCGGATCTGCTCCCACTCCTCCTGGGTCAGGTCTTTCACTTTGTTCAGGATTTCCTCGGCTTTGGGCTTGCAGTTCATGGTCTGGATGCTTTCGTTCACGGCCTGCTTCACCTTATCGGCAGCTTCATTCACCGCGTTTTTCGCCTGCTGATAGATGGGCTCGCCCTTCTTTGCAAAGGTTTCTATGGCTTCCTGGGTTTTCTCCATGCCGACGGCGACGGCGCCCATGCCGGCCTTGACCATTTTTTTCAGTTCATCGGTGATCTGTTCCATGCTGTGTTCCTCCTTTCAGGACAGCGCGTCAGGTATTCTCTGTTATCATCCCTGACTGCGGAAGAATTATACCACGATTTGCATGTTCCGTCCCCGGGTTTTGCGTGAAAACAGCATATTTCCAGCTGAAATGTCGCGCAATCCATCACAGCAGCACCTGGTCCAGCATCGCCGCGCCGATGATGCCCGCGTCGTTGCCCAGGGTGGCGGGCACGATTTCGGGGCAGCCGATCACGTCGTAGCTGAATACGGTGTCCTTCATCATGGCCCGAAGCGGACGGTACAGCAGGTCGCCCGCCGCGCTGACGCCGCCGCCCAGCAGCACGATCTGGGGCCGCAGGATGGTGACCAGGTTGCCGATGCCCACGGCCAGGGATTTGATATATTCGTCCAGAATATCCTGGGCCGCAGTGTTGCCCTGGCGCACCGCGTCAAACAGCATCCGCGCGGTGGGCTTGCCGCCGTTTTCGGCAATGAACGATTTCAGGGAAGGCGCTTCGCTGTTGCTCAGCTCCCGCATGATGGCGGAGGCGGAGCCGTACGCTTCAAAGCAGCCCTTTTTCCCGCAGGTGCAGGGAAGGCCGTCCACACGGATGGTCATATGGCCGGGCTCAAAGCCGCAGCCATTGCCGCCGCGGAACAGGTGCCCGTTGTACACATAACCGCCGCCCACGCCGGTGCCCAATGTCAATAGCAGCACGCTCTGATAGCCCCGGCCCGCGCCCTGGAAATACTCGCCCACGGTGGCGGCGTCCGCGTCATTGGCCACATAAACGGGAATACTGCCCAGGTGCTTGGCCAGCTCGGTCTTGATATCCTTGTTTTTCCAGCCAAGGTTATTCGCGTGGATCACGATGTCCGTGCCGGGCATCAGGCTGCTTGGCACGCCGAACCCCACGATGCCCACGTCGCCCAGGCTGAGAATCCCTTCCGCCAGCTTGGCAATGGTTTCTTCAAAGGTAAGGCCCTTTTCCGTGGGAATGGTCTTATGCTCCACAATTTCGTTCTGGTCGTTGACCACGCCCAGCTTCGCTGACATGCCGCCCAAATCCACGCCGACTCTCAGTTTCATATCAAGCGTCCTCCATTCGTTCTGCCGTATCAATCGTTTGTTTGTTTCCAATGTTATTTTACCAGATAATCCAGCAAAGAGCAAGAAATTTGTTATCCGGCGCAAAAAAGCCTCTCCGAAGCCGGAAAGGCATATTGCCGTTATTTCCATTGCTGATTCAGGACATCCATGCGGGCTTCCGCGTCCGCGCTGCCCGCCTTGATCGCCCGCTGGTACCACAGGGCGGCCTGGGCAGGATTCACATTCACGCCCCTGCCGTCGCGGTAAGCGTCGCCAACCGTGACCATGGAGGCCGCGTCTCCCGCTTCCGCCGCCTTTTTATACCAGGCAAAGGACAGGGCCGGGTCATAGATCTCATCGAAATAATCGTACAGCCCGCCCAGCCGCTTCATGGCTTCCACGTTCCTGAGGGCAGCGGCCTGCTCGTAATAAGAAACCGCCTTCTCCAGATCCAGCATCCCGTAGTCCTCGTAGCTGTACAGATCGCCCAGGCGCTGGATGGCGTTCACCTGGCCCTTTCCCGCCGCCTGCTCATAATACGCGGCAGCCTGAGCCAAATCCACCGTGCCGTAATGATCGTAGCTGTACAGATCGCCCGCGCGCCTGGCGGCTTCGGCGCTGCCCATTTCCGCTGCCGCGCGGTAATTTTCCAGGGCCTGGGCGGTATCCTGTTCCACGCCGTCGCCGTACTGATAGATCAGGCCCAGCTTTGCGTACGAATCGGCGTCCCCCGCTTCCCCGGCTTTTTTGTACCAGGCAACCGCAAGGCCGATATCCCGGATCGCGGGATCGTACCGATACAGTTCGGCCAGCCGCTTCATGGAATTCAGATCGTCCAGCCCGGCCGCCTGTTCATAATAGGCTATGGCTTTTTTCATATTCAGCAGCCCGTCTTCCGTGCTGCAGTACAGGTCGCCCAGGCGGCGCAGGGCTTTCAAATCTTCGTTTTTTCCCGCCGCCAGCTCATAGCAGTACACGGCTTTCCGCAGGTCTTTCAAAGCGCTGTCCGCGTCGCTGTACAGGTCGCCCAGACGGACGGCGGCGGCTGTATTGCCCTGATGGAGGCTGACGGTCAGGAAATCCCGCGCCCGCTCCACGTCCCTTTTTCCGTAGGACGCATCCATATACATTTCGCCCAGCACAGCCACGGCGTCCATGCTGCCCATGCCGGCAGCGGTTTGCAGGTGTTTTTCCGCAGCGTCCGCATCCTGCATGCCAAAGTCCCCGCGCAGCAACAGCATGCCCAGGCGCTCATGCGCCTCCATGCTGCCCGCGTCAGCGGCTTTTTGGAACGCTTCCGCGGCGCTTTCGTATTCGCCCGCCGCAAGCAAGACCCGGCCCTGGCCGGTGTAAGCGTCCGTCACGCCGCCTTCCGCGGCCTGCTTGTAATACAGAAGCGCTTTTTCCGGATCGGCGGCGCCGCCGATCCCGTTTTCACAGCAGTATCCGGCTGCATAGGCGGCCTGGGCATGGCCCAGCTCCGCCGCCCGGCGATAGTTTTCCAGCGCGCTGCGATCGTCCTGCCGCACGCCTTTGCCCTGGGCGTCCAGCTGGCCCAGCCGGTAATAGGCCTCCGCCACGCCGCCTTCCGCCGCCTGGCGGTAGTAGCCCAGCGCCTTCATGAAGTTCGTCCCCGTGCCCCGGCCTTCCTCACAGCAGACCGCCAGGTTGTAAGCGGCCCAGGCAACGCCCGCGTCAGCGGCCTTTTCATACCACTGTACGGCGGCCTGCCCATCCCGCCCGGTTCCTTTGCCCGCGGCATATGCGCGGCCCACCTTCGCCATGGCTTCCGCGTTTCCCAGGAACGCCGCGGCGCGATAGTACTTCAGCGCTTTTTCGTCGCTCTGCTCCGCGCCCCGGCCGGTTTCATAGATCAGGCCGAGATTGTAATACGCCCAATCCACGGCCCCTTCCGCCGCTTTTTCATAATAAGCCAGCGCTTTCGCATCGTCCTGCGCCGCGCCCTTGCCGGCTGCGTAAAAATACCCCGCCTTGGCATTTGCCTCTCCGTGGCCCAAAGCGGCGGCCTGCTCGTAATATTTCAGCGCCTGGGCGTCATCCTGCTTCATCGACTGGCCCAGCTCGCAGGCCACACCCAGCTGATACAGCGCGTCCGGGCAGCTGGCCTCCGCGGCTTTCTGGTAGTACTCCAGCGCTTTTCTCTGGTTTTTCAGCGCGCCGCCCCGACCCTGGGCATAGTAACGCGCGACGCTGGCATTGGCCCAGACATAGCCCGCTTCCGCGGCCTTCTCATAATAATGCAGTGCTTTCGCTTCGTCCTGGGCCACGGACAGGCCGCTCTCGTAATAATGCGCGATCCTCCAGCAGGCGGAGGCATTGCCGGTTTCAGCGGAAGCCAGATAGCATGCCGCCGCCTGGCCGTAATCCACCGGCATATCCGCCAGGCCCTTTGCGTAATACTCGCCCAGGGCGAACAGCGCGCTGCCGTGGCCCTGCTCCGCCGCGTAACGGATCGCAGGCGCGGCTTCGGTGAACCGTTCCTCGGCGAAGCTGTCCATTCCCGCTTCATATACCGATTCCAGCCGGGCCAAGCCGCAGTTGGTGCAAAACTTTGTTTCGTTCAGTCTTCCGCACGCATGGCACGTCCATCCGCCCCGAACGAAGCCGCATTCGCCGCAGTAATTGCCCTCATTTTCCGTCCAACAGTTCAGGCACTCCCATTTTTCTGTTTTTTCCGCCAACGCGGGCACAGCGAACAGCAGCGCGCAAAAAACGCACAGCAGCGCCATCCGGATCCTTTTCATAACCTGTCTTCCTTCTTTCCCCGGAAACCTTCGGCTTCACTGCCAGTCGATGTGCTCCAGAAAATCGTTCTTTTCTTCATCCGGGCCGACTGCCGTAAAGTACAGGCCGAAGCGGGAATTATCGTATTCCTTGTCCGATTTTTGAATGCTGAAATAAGCCTGCTGGGTCTGGTGCTTGTCGTACGCTTCCTTGGTCAGGAACAGGGGGGTGATCACGCCGGTTTCGTCCAGCGGCCGGTTCCAGTCCATCACCACCACGTTTTTCTGATAACGGTGGACATACAGCTTTTTCACCTGCCAGGTTCCGTACATTGCCGCGGACTCAGGATCGTAGTTTGGGTCAGCCGCCAGCGCGATGCCCTCCGCCGTCATTTTCACAGCGGCCTTGTGCTGTCCGTGGCCATACTCGCCGTCAAAGTCCTGGGTAACGATGACCTCCGGTTTGTACTGCCGGAAGGCCCGCACCAGCAGCTTTTGCGGTTCATACTTGGCCCAGCGGGACTCCGCCTGGGTTTCGCTCATGCTCATCTCGTCCGGCAGGCCCAGCACGATGGGATAGCTCCGGGATCCCTCCGTCCACAGGCCGTCCAGGGCTTCCCGCATCCGCATCCGCTCGCCTTCCGCAACGTAGAGCACATTCGCCTGCGCTCCCCGCGCCAGGTAGTCCGCCAGCGTACCGCCCAGGAACAGCAGTTCGTCGTCCTGATGGGTGCTGACCAGCAGCAGGTCCAGCTTTTCCTGGGTTTCCTGCCAGGTCTGTACCGCGTGGCGGGGGTAGTTGTCGGCATACACCCGCACGGTGGAAAGCGACACCTCCTGTCCGGACGGGGCAATGACCACCCGGCAGGTGTCAGGCGTCAGGGCGATCCAGTCGTTATAAAACACCGTGGTATGCTCCTCGGAGGAAATCAGGCTGCCGCCCGCGTCAAACAGCTGCGCGGTATAGGAGTCCGGCCGCTTGTTCCATTCCATGGTCAGCAGCACGGCCTGGGCCGCCGGGGAAATATCCACCGTTACCGCCGGGCGGGACGCGGACTGGCTCCAAACCGTGGAAAGCTTGGTATCCCGCAGGGCGTCGGGCATGGAGCACAGGTCGGTGACGCTGATCGGCTCGCTGGCCTTCCCGCTGATCGAAATGCTGATATAGACGGGCGAACGGAACAGCACCACCCGCTCCCCGTCCGCGCTTCCCTGGATCGTCAGGGTCTTTCTTCCGCCCTTCCATTTGGCCATGTTCAGGGCTTTTTTCAGCTTCGCGGTGTCCACGGTGTCCGTGGCTTTCTCCAGGGAAAGGATGAAGGAATACTCCACTTCAAAGGTATTCTCGTCCCACAGGTACAGATACACGGTGTCCAGTTTCCTGTCCGCGTGGATATTGCCGGTAAAGGTCAGGTGGGTCTCCTTGCGGAAGGGAACGGGATCGGTGATGGCGGCGTTCCCGTCGATCGCCTCTTCCATCTCTCCGGCGCAGGGCGCCGCGCTGAGCTTTACTTTTTCATGCTGCACATAGCCGGTCTGCCCGTCCGCAAGCACCCTGTAAAACTTCCCCGTGTCCCCCACCACCGTCAGGGTCTCCCCTTCGCCCAGCTGGTAAATCTTTTCGGAAGAGGTTTTGGGCTGGCTGTACACCTGGGCGGAGCGTTCTCCCTTCGCAGGAGAGCATAAGGTATCAAAAGAACGTGGCGTCGGCATTTCGTCCGCCAGCGCCGCGTCCATGGGCAGCAGCGCCGCAAGCAGCAGCGCCGCAAGACAGGAGGAGAACCAAATCATCCAACGTTTATTGCTCATTGTTTTCGTTTTCCGCCGTTTCATCTTCGCCATCCGATTCGATGACTGCTTCCGGCAGATCATCTTCGGCGATTTCTTCTATTTCAGCCAGCGCTTCGTCCGGCGTCAGGCCCTCTTCCCGGGCATATTCCTCCAGAGATTCTTCGTCCGGCGCGTTGATATCTCCGTTTGCCGTGTTTTCCTCTTCCGTTTCCTCCGCTTTCTGCTTTTTGGAGAAACGCGCCGGCAGTACGCGCTGCACATCCTCCAGGGGATAGTCCTTCTGCTCGGTGCTGTCGCCTTTGGGGATGCGCACGCGGACGGTTTCCTTCAGGATATTCAGATCGATCACCGTGCCCGTGCCGTCCGGGGTGATCACATCCTTCCCCACCTTGGGCATGCGTTTGCGGGTGGCTTCATAGTGATCCTCTTCATATTTCAGGCAGCACATCAGCCGTCCGCAAATGCCGGAAATTTTCGTGGGATTCAGGGACAGGTTCTGCTCCTTGGCCATCTTGATGGACACGGGCTGGAAATCGCCCAGGAATTGTGCGCAGCACGCCATCCTGCCGCACATGCCCAGCCCGCCCATCATCTTGGCTTCATCGCGCACGCCGATCTGGCGCAGCTCGATGCGGGTATGGAAGGCGGCAGCCAGATCCTTGACCAGCGCGCGGAAATCCACCCGCTTGTCGGACGTGAAATAGAACAGGATCTTGCTGTTGTCAAAGGTGTATTCGCAGCCTACCAGCTTCATTTGCAGCTTGTGCTCCTGCACCTTTTTCTGGCAGATCGCCATCGCTTCCTTTTCCCGGACGCGGTTCTCCGCGTCATGCTGGGCATCCTCGGCCGCGGCGATGCGAATGACTTTCTTCAGCGGCGGGGTAATCAGGTCATCGCTGACCTCTTTTACCCCCGTCACCACTTCGCCGTACTCGATGCCCCGCACCGTTTCCACCAGCACCGCGTCCCCGGCGGTAGGCCAGTACACGCCCGGGTCAAAATAATACAGCTTGCCCGCGTTCTTGAACCGAACGCCGATCACACTTGCCATGTTTTCGTTTCCTCCGATATGGTCTGCATAAGTCCTTCCGATAAAGCCGCCCAGCCAACATTGGCGTATTTCTGGCGCCGGGCGGTCAAAACAGCTTCCAGGATCCTGCACAGCGAGGCGGCCGGCGCTTCCTGCCATGCAGGCGGGAAATCATCGCTTCGGTCGTCGCCGCCCAGCGATTTGGCATGCAGCAGCGCGCGGATCTCCTGCTCTAAAATGTCCAGCAGCCTGTCCCCGTTATCCTTCTGGTCCTTTAGGGCCTGCGCCGCAGCCGGAAGCGTTCCCATTCCCCGCACGGCCAGAAAGCTGCGCTTTACCGTATCCCGCGCCTGCCAGTAGGAAGCGTCGTCCTGCATCTGCAATGCCCGTCCAAGGCTGCCTTCGCAGAAAACAGACAGCGCTTTGGCCCGGTCTGCCGGGATGCCGCGTTTGACCAGGGCCTGCTCGATCCTTCCCGCTTCCCAGGGCTGCACGCGAACGATCCGGCAGCGGGAGCGGATGGTGGGCAGCAGCGCGGATTCCGCGTCGCAGGTGAGGATGAAATACGTGTCCTCCGCCCCGTCCTCCAGGGTCTTGAGCAGGCAGTTCTGGGCCTGCGGCGTCATCCGCTCTGCGTTTTCGATCAGCACCACGCGCCGCCCGCCCTCCAGGCTGTGGCGGTTTAGGCTGTCGATCATCTCACGAAGCGCGTCGATCTTGATCGTTTTCTCCTTGGGCAGTGGGGCGGGAAACAGTGCGTCCGGATGCGTGCGGGCAAGAAACCGCCTGCATCCCCGGCAGGATCCGCAGGGTTTTTTCTCTGCATCCTTTTCGCTGTCGCACAGCAACGCCTGGGCCAGCAGCCGGGCAAACGTCCGCTTGCCCACGCCGCTTTCCCCGATGAAAAGCACCGCCTGCGTCATACGGCCATCCAAATAATCGCGCCAAAGGGCGGAAAGCGGATCGCTCCCCGCCGCGCATTCCCTCAGCGTCATACCGCTCGGCAGTTCAATATTTGACAAATTGATCCACCGCTAAAATGAATACCGTCGCGCCGCCTACGGTCACTTCGATGGGATAGGAAGCGTACATGCCGGAAGATCCGCCCATCGTGACCGGCGATGTGGCGATCTGCTTTCTGCTCTTGCATACTTTTTCAATAATGCCCAGGCATTCCTGCACGCGGTTATCCTCCACGCCCGCCAAAATCGTCGTGTTGCCGGATTTCAAAAACCCGCCGGTGGTTGCCAGCTTGGTCACGCTGAAACCGTCGTTCATCAAGTTTCCAATCAGCCGGGACGCGTCCTCGTCCTGCACGATGGCAACGATCAATTTCATCATGGTCACTCCTTCCAACGTTTCTATCAACAAGGCAGTCTTTTAGCCTGCCGTTCTCCCCCTTTCTGTCTTATGCCCGTTGAAGCCATAAAACAGAACCTTTCAGCCCCCTGTTATTATACTACATCAAGCCCGAAATATCAACCGAAAACCTGTTCATACACGCAGCGAACGCATGAATAAACAATCTGTAAACAATTGCTTTTTGATGCTGCCCGCCGTGTGTTGACCTTTTTTCATAGCTACAGATTCAGTTTGTATCATGAAAAGGATGCGGACAAATCAGAAATATAAAACTCCCGCAGGGCTTACCGCCTTGCGGGAGCTATATTGGGGTTATTCTATGATCCGTTGAATTATAATGGCTTCGTCCGCGTGTTCTCCGCTTTGGGAATATTCGGGAACGAGGGACAATCCATTGGCGCTGTCCGTACGGGGATACAGCAATTCAAAATATATGTCCCGCGTCCCTTCTCCCCGAATGGACTGCACCCCTGCTGCGCCGATCCGCTTCCCATTTTGGTACAGGCTCCAGTCAATGATCATATCCAGGTTTTCTTTGGTTTCACAATCCGTCCACGCCTTCACCCATGCTTCCGGCGCGGTGACGTGAACCGTTCCTTTCAGGTCAACTTTGCCCAGGGCAAATTCCGCGCTGGCCTGGTACCGGTCCTGCCGGGAGCTGCCTTTCAGGTATTCGTAATGATCGTTCCGGTTCAGGGTAAAGAACACATCGGTATTCCCCAGGCGTTCATAGAAGCTTTTATACGTAGCGCCATCCTGGAATATGATATTGCGGCTACGGAACAGCACCAATTTGAACGTCAACGTATCCGCCTGTCGGTCTTTGGGAATCTTGCATTCTTTCCAACCGGTGATGCTGCCGTCCTCCTGCACGTAGTTGTCGCCGCCGACAATATCCAGATACGTGCCGTCTTCCAGGAACAGCCCGTCGTGGATCGTTGCATAGGAAGATATGCCCCATCGCTGGCTTTTTCCGTCCAGCCAAACGTTCAGCCGCTGTAGTTCGGGCACATCGTCCCTGAATGTTTCAGCGGCAACAGTGTTTTCCAGCTCCAATTGCCACGGATATTCGCCCTCCGGTGCGCCTTCATGCAGTTCAACGGAGGCATGGTTCCCGCTCATGCGGTATGACATGAACACACGGTTTCCTTCGTAATACGCCTGGCTGATTTCAATCGTAATGCCGTTTTCCGTAGTCAGGGAAGCGGACACCGATTCGGACGCTTCTTCCAAAACCGGAAGCCTGCTGTCCGCATCCTGCCTTTGTGCCATCTCACCGAACAATCTCAGCCCGGCGGCGAGGGCGGCGGTCATGGACAAGATAATCAAAACAATCGCCAGAATCATCAAAACAGAAATTTTCTTTCCCACAGGTTTTTCTCCTTTCGCTTTCGCAATCACCCGCTGCGCGAGCCATGGATCTTCCTGCACATGCGAAAGGGAGTTGTGTACTGCCTTCTGGACGCGCTCCTGTTCCTCGTGCAGGGTCATGATTCATCACTTCCTTCCAAAGCAAAGCGCAGTTTTCGTCTTGCGCGGTTCAATCTGCTGCCGACCGCCTGCCGGGAAATGCCCAGGATTTCGGCAGCTTCCTCATACGTCATTCCTTGCAGCCAGCAGAGCAGCGCCACCTCCCGCAGCTTGACGGGCAGACGTATGATTTCTTTTGTCAACGCATCATCATTCCGATCTGCAGGGGCTGGCCGCTCCGGCAGCATGTCCAGCGTAACGGAACGGTCAATATGCTTGAACCATCACGTCCTGTATACATTTTTACAGGTGTTGATCGCAATTCGCGACAACCAGGTCTTTTCGGAAGCTTCTCCCCTGAAACTGTCCAGATTCCGATAGGCTTTGATAAATGTTTCCTGCACAGCGTCCTTTGCCATCTCCTCATCGTGCAAATACATGATGCAGAGCCGCAGCAGGGGAAGCTGGTAAAGAGCTACCATGCGTTCAATTCTTTCTTCCTTACTGTCAGGGCCCTTGACAGTTTCCATGGCAGTCCCACCCCCTTTCACCTATTAGACACTAAAATTTAGCAAAAAGCAACATGACAAATTTGAAAATGAATTTAATACCTTTTCGCAAAACAAAAAACCTGTCCGTCATGAACAGGTTTATGTGGCGCCTCAAGAAGGACTCGAACCTACAACCCTTCGGTTAACAGTTAAATTATCCGAAGCTTGCAGCTCTTTTATATCAACGGTTTTAAGCACTCTTGATAATTTGTCTACCATTTTGTCTACCAAACAAGGCTTGTTCCAATCTTTCGGCTTCCTTTTTACTGCGGTCATCGGAAACTTCATCGTAGATTTTCAGGATCATTTTCGCATCCGCATGGCCCATCCAGCGAACACATGTATTTAGCTCCACTCCGTTATCCCGGCACATGGTGCAAAAGGAATGACGTAAATCATAGGGAACAACCGTGAAAGGAATCCAAGGTGGGATTTCCGCTTCCTTTAGCCGAGCTTCTTCTTCCTTACCTTCCTGTCGAAGTCTCTCCGCTTCTTTCAGTATCGCTTTGTGTTCTTTTGTCCGTCGATACCATCGTTCCTGCATTCCGTTGATCGCCGTTTCCATGCTGAACACATAAGATTCCCATACCGATTTCCACGCCTGTATCGTGACTGGATTCCCATCAGCAGATGTGACCAGCATTCCATGTTTTCCTTCTAGAGTCTGTTCACACTATTGACAATTAATAAAATACAGCTATAATATAGTCATGGAGATCACACAGGAGCAGTATGAGAAGATTGAAAAATATCTTCCGAGGCAGAGAGGGAACGTAAGCATAACCAATCTCCAACTGA
>JAFZOG010000094.1 GCA_017550745.1 Clostridia bacterium
CTGTACCGTTTTCCGGGCGCTTCGGCCCCTGCGGATTACAATCGAAGGGCTGCGGCCCTTCGATGCATCCCATAAGTTTTTCGACAATCACACCCCGTCAGTTATACTGGCGGGGTGTTTGCTGTTTTAAGAAAGCGGGCGTTACCATTCACATATCTGGGGGAAACCATTCTTTGCTTTCCGGTGCTGCCGCCCGGCCCCAAAGAAGGTTTCCCCCAGACCCCTTTCCAAGAAAGCCATAAAAAACAAACACAGTAGATTAAGCCTTACAGTAAAAGCCTTTCCTTTTCTACAGCCTTTCTCGGAGGGGGGCTGGGGGAACCGCTCTTTGGGCACCAAAGAGCGGTTCCCCCAGTAATACCTGAATCGTAACAAGCGGGCTGCGCTTGGGCGAAAACATGACCACAAACATATTTACAATGCCCGTATATTCTGTTATAATACAAAGTGGTTCTGGACATTCAAATAATAAAGGAGGATTTCCATGAAGAAGTATCTCTCCCTGCTTCTGGCGCTCGTCATGGTGCTTTCCATGATGAGTTTTGCTCATGCGGAAGCCGGAACCTTCACTGGCGTGGGCGACGGTAAAAACGGCGCCGGCTCCATTGAAGTGGAAGTTGACGTGGACGCGGACGGCAAGCTGACCGACGTTCGCGTGACCAAAAACGGCGACGACGCGGGCATCAGCGATCCGGCGGTGAACACAATACCCGGCCTGATCGTTGATCTGCAGAGCGCCAACATCGATGTGAAGACCGGCGCTACCCTGACCCAGGGCGGTATCCAGATGGCAGTTCTGGACGCCGTCAAGAAAGCCGGGCTGGACGAGGCCGCTTTCTCCGAGCTGAAAGCTCCCGCTGCTGAAAAGAGCGAGGACATCGACGCTTCCTATGACGTGGTGGTCATCGGCGGCGGCGGCGCGGGCCTGACCGCTTCCATCCGCGCCGCGCAGGCGGGCGCGAAGGTCGTGCTGATCGAAAAGACCGCGGCGCTGGGCGGCAACACCCTCATCGCGGGCCAGGGCTTCAACGCCGCTGACCCGGAACGCCAGCAGAATATGGAAATGAACGAATCCCTGCGCAAGGAGCTGGAAAGCTACCTCGACCTGAAGCCCGAGGATTTCGGCGACTTCGGCGAGACGCTCACCACCGTCCAGGGCCAGATCAAGGAATACCTGGCCAGCGGGGCAACCTATCTCTTTGACACGCCCGAACTTCATATGCTGCACTGCTACATGGGCGGCACCCGCACCGGCCTGGACGGCACCACCATCTCCCCCGACCTGGCCCTGATCGACGTGTTTGCCCACAGCGCGGACGCTGCCCTGGACTGGGCGGAGAGCATCGGCGTTCAGTGGGGCGAAACCACGTCCACCATCCTGGGCGCGATGTGGCCCCGTTCACACGGCCTGACCAACGGCAACATCATCCCCATCCTTGAAAAGGCCGCCCGGGACGAAGGCGTGGAAATCATGCTGAACACCAAGGGCCAATCCTTCATCGTGGAAGATGGCCGCGTGACCGGCGTGAACGCTGAAACCACCGACGGCGCGAAGGTCACCCTGCACGCGGAAACCGGCGTGGTGCTGGCTACCGGCGGCTTCTCCGCCAACGCGCCCATGGTGGTTGAATACAACAACTACTGGCCCGGCCTGTCCGACACCATGCCCTCCACCAACGCGTCGGGCATCACCGGCGACGGCATCAACATGGCCAAGGAAATCGGCGCGGATCTGGTGGGTATGGGCTACGCGCAGTTAATGCCCTCCTCCCATCCCGTGGACGGCTCCCTGTTCTCCGGCATCTGGGGCAGCGCTGAAACCCAGGTGTTCGTGAACAAGGAAGGCAAACGCTACGTGAACGAATACGCTGAGCGCGACGTGCTTTCCAAGGCCGCCCTGGACCAGACCGACGGCATCTTCTATATCATCTGCGACGCCAAGATCGCTTCCGATCCCGCCCGGATCGAATCCATGGAAGCGGCTGGCAACGTGGTGTCCGCGGACACCCTGGAAGAGCTGGCTGAAAAGCTGGGCATTCCCGTGGACGCCTTTATCGAAACCATCAACCGCTACAACACCTTCGTGGAAAACCAGGTGGACGAAGACTTCGGCAAGCCCCTGTTCGGTGAAAAGATCGACACGGCCCCCTTCGTCGCCACCCCCCGTTCTCCCTCCCTGCACCACACCATGGGCGGCGTGAAGATCGACCCCGACACCCATGTGATTAACACCGAAGGCAGCATCATCCCCGGCTTGTACGCTGCCGGCGAGGTCTGCGGCGGCATCCACGCAGGCAACCGCCTGGGCGGCAACGCCATGACCGACTTCCTGGTGTTCGGCTCCATCGCGGGCACCAACGCCGCCACCGAGGCCAAGGCTGCCGAGGCTCCCGCTGAGGAAGCCGCTCCCGCCGCGGAAGGCGCTTTCATTCCCGGCACCTATGAAGCCAAAGCCGAAGGCTTCGGCGGGGATGTGAAAGTCATCGTCACCGTGGACGAAAACGCCATTACCGCCATCGAAATTTCCGGTGACGGCGAAACCCCCGCCCTGGGCGGGCTGGCCATGCCCCAGATGCAGGAAGCCTATGTGGGCCAGGCCGACGCCGAAGCCGTGGACGGCATGGCGGGCGCGACGGTCACTTCCACCGCTGTGAAGGAAGCCGTCGCCAAGGCGCTGGAAGCCGCGAAGGCCGGGGCTGCCGCTCCCGCCGAGGCTGCTGACGCCGCCGTGGCTTTCACTGCCGGCGAATACACCGCCACCGCCACGGGCTACAACGGCCCTGTGGAAGTGAAGGTCACCTTCTCCGCCGACAAGATCGAAGCCATTGAGATCGTGTCGGACAAGGAAACCGACCATGTGGGCGACGTTGCCTTTGACATCATGATCCCCGATATGCTGGAAGCGGGCGGCTCCGGTGTGGACGGCGTGTCCGGCGCCACCTTCTCCAGCCGCGCCCTGCGCACGGCCGTGAACGACGCCGCCCAGCAGGCGGGCTGCGCCAACCTGGACGCCTTCAAGGCCGCCAAGGTGGAGCACGCTGCCGGTGAACCCATCGAGGACACCTGGGACGTGGTCATCATCGGCGCCGGCGGCGCGGGCCTGGCTGCCGCGGCGCAGGCCGCGCAGGACGGCAATACCGTGCTGATCCTGGAAAAGGCTGCTGAAATGGGCGGCAACACCCTGGTTTCCGGCGGCGCTTTCCAGAGCGTGATGCCTTACCTGGTGTGGGATCCCGCCGATCCCGAAGCCACCGTGGGCATCAACCCCATCGACGGCAAGGAATACACCAAGGTGCTCAACGACGCGGGCCGCATCGAAACCCTGAAGACCATCCTGACCTGGTCCGAAGAGCCCTTCGACGGCACGCTGGACGCGGATCATCCCTTCGTGGCGGGCGACATTTCCCTGAACGCCGTGCGCGGCGTGCATGAGGAATACCTGCCCACCCTGAAAGCCCTGAAGGAAGAAATCAACGAATACCTGGCCTGGGCCCAGCCCAAGCTGGACGCCGGGGAACCGGAAACCAAGATCACCCTGTTCTCCACCAAGAACCTGCACATCTTCCAGACCTATTACGGCGGCCTGCGGCCCAACGCCGACGGCACCGAATGGATCTATGGCCGGTTCGACCTGGTGAGCCAGGTGATCGAGGGCGGCCAGGACATCAAGAGCTGGCTGGTAGAGCAGGGCGCGATCTTCGATTACTCCCGCCAGAGCACGCTGATCGGCTGCCTGTGGCAGCGCGAAAACAGCCCCCAGGGCGGCGTCGTGGACGGCGTGACCTATCCCAGCAAGTGGGGCTCCTACTTCATGGTGCCCATGAACACCGTCAAGAACGCCAACGAGCATAACCAGCTCATGACCCGCACCACCGCCACCGAGCTGATCACGGATAACGGCAAGGTCGTGGGCGTGAAGGCTGAACAATACGACGGCACCGAAGTCATCGCCCATGCCGCGAAGGGCGTTATCATCGCCACCGGCGGCTACGGCGCCAACATCGCCCAGGTACAGGAGACCAACACATACTGGAAGCCCGAATACATCGCCGACAATATCGGCACCACCAACCGCTCCGCCCTGACCGGCGACGGCATGACCATGGCCAGCGCCGTGGGCGCCGACATCGAAGGCACCGGCTGGACGCAGATGATGCCCCTGGGCTGGGTGGACAACGGCAACCTGTCCGGCGGCGCGGGCGAAAACGTCATCTTCATCAACGCGCAGACCGGCAAGCGCTATGTGGACGAATCCGCCGAGCGCGACGTGCTGAGCCTGGGCGCGTTTGAAAACAGCATGGATCTGGAAACCGCCGCCAAGCTGGGCCTCAAGCAGGTGCCCGGCATCTACGTGGAAGTGTCCAACACCGGCGTGACCGCGGGTGAAGGCGGCTTCATCAATGTGCCCGACGATGTGGAAGGCCGCATGATCTTCCGCACCGTGGAGGAAACCGCGGAACTCATCGGCTGCGATGCCGCCACCCTCCGCAAGACCATCGAGGACTACGACGCCTACGTGATGGGCCTGACCGACAAACTGGAGGTCGAAAAGCTGTCCCTGCGCGGCACCGTGGGCCAGGTGGACAAGGACGAAAACGGCAACTACCTGCCCGATACCTATAAGCTGGATTACATCCGCGTGCGCTTCATGGCGCCTTCCACCCACCATACCATGGGCGGCATCAAGGTGGACACTGACCGCCGCGTCATCAGCACCGAAGGCGCTGTGATCGACGGCCTGTACGCCGCGGGCGAAGTCACCGGCGGCATCCATGCCGGCAACCGCCTGGGCGGCAACGCCGTGACCGAAATCATCGTGTCCGGCCGCACCGCTGCCAAAGCCATCACCGCGGACACCGCGGAAGCTCCCGCCGAAGAAGCTGCTCCCGCCGAAGAAGCCGCTCCCGCCGCGGAAGGCGCTTTCATCCCCGGCACCTATGAAGCCACCGCCCAGGGGTTCGGCGGCGAAGTGAAAGTCATCGTCACTGTTGACGAAACCGCCATCACCGCCATCGAAATCACCGGCGCGGACGAAACCCCCGCCCTGGGCGGCGCGGCGATGCCCGCCATGGCGGAAGCCTATCCCGGCAAGGCGGACGCCGAAGCCGTGGACGGCATGGTCGGCGCTACTGTCACCTCCACCGCCGTGAAGGAAGCGGTTGCGAAGGCACTGGCCGCCGCGAAGGGCGAAGCCCCCGCCGCGGACGCGTCTGACGCCATGGCCTTCACCCCCGGCGCGTATGAAGCCACTGCCGCGGGCTACAACGGCCCCACCACCGTGAAGGTGACCTTTGCGGAAGACAGGATCGAAGCCATTGAAATCGTCTCCACCGTGGAAACCGCACACGTGGGCGACGTGGCCTTCGACATCATGATCCCCGAAATGATCGAAGCCAACGGCTCCGGCGTGGACGGCGTGTCCGGCGCCACCTTCTCCAGCCGTGCCCTGCGCACCGCTGTGAACGACGCCGCCCAGCAGGCGGGCTGCACCAACCTGGAAGCCTTCAAGGCCGCCAAAGTGGAGCATACCGCCAAGGAAGAGATGAACCTGGAATATGACGTGGTGGTCGTAGGCGCCGGCGGCGCCGGCATTGCCGCCGCGGCCCAGGCCGCCCAGGACGGCAACACCGTGCTGGTCATCGAAAAGAACGCCGAAGTGGGCGGCAACACCCTCGTCTCCGGCGGCCAGTTCCAAAGCGTGATGCCTTACCTGGTCTGGGATCCCGCCGATCCTGACGCCACCACCGGCACCTATGCCTTCAACGGCGAAACCTACGACAAGGTGAAGTCCGTTCAGGGCTGCATCAACGAGCTCAAGATGATCCTCAACTGGAGCGAAGAGCCCTTCGACGAAGAATACTACAAGGATCATGAATTTGTGGCGGGCGACGCGCTGGAGCTGAGCAAGCACGGCGTGCACGCGGAATACCTGCCCACCCTGCAGGCGCTGAAATCCGAGATCCGCGAATACTTCGTATGGGCCGCGCCGCAGCTGGCCGCCGGCAAGGATGAAAGCCAGCTGACCCTGTTCTCCACCATCAACCTGCACATCTTCCAGACCTACTACGGCGGCCTGCGTCCCAGCGCCGACGGCAGCGAATGGATCTACGGCGACGTGGACCTGGTCAAGCAGTTCATCACCGGCGGCCAGGGCCTCAAGGAATGGCTGGAAGCCCAGGGCGCTACCTTCATCGAGAACACCCAGCCCACCCTGATCGGCGCGCTGTGGTATCGCGAGAATGAGTTCATCGGCTCCACCATCGACCTGGACGGCGACGGCAATCCTGAAATGGGCCGCTGGGGCAGCTACTTCGCCGCTCCTATCAGCACCATCTATAAGGCCAACGACCAGAACAAGATCATGACCCGCACCACCGCCACCGGCATCATCCTGGACGGCGACGGGCGCGTCACCGGCGTGTGCGCCGAAATGTACGACGGCACCGAAGTCAACGCCTACGCCAGAAAGGGCGTCATCCTGGCCACCGGCGGCTACGCGGCCAACGTCCAGATGGTTGTGAACGAAAACGTGTACTGGTCTGAGGAATACCTCTCCACCGCCACCAAGACCACCAACCGCTCCTCCCTGCAGGGCGACGGCATCTACATGGCGCTGAACGCCGGCGGCGCCGTCACCGGCCTGGGCTTCACCCAGCTGATGCCCATCTCCTGGGTGGACAACGGCAACCTGGCCTTCGGCGGCGGCAACTACGCCTGCTGGATCAACCCCACCACCGGCCACCGGTTCGTGGACGAAGGCTCCGAGCGTGACGTGCTGTCCCTGGCCGAGTTCCGCAACGGCATGGAAGTGAACGGCACCAAGGGCGTGTTCCTGGAATTCTACAACAAGGAACAGCTCATGCCCGCTCCCATGCAGCTGGCCGAGGGCGACTATGAAGGCCGCTACTACCGCCGCACCATCGCCGAACTGCCCGAGCTGTTCGCTGAGCTGGGCGTGACAGCCGATCCCGACGTGGTTATCCAGACCATCCGCGATTATGACAAGGCCGTCATGGGCCAGGGCGAATATCCCGACGTGGGCAAGGCCATCGCCTCCCGCACCATCGGCAACGTGGAAAAGGACGCCAACGGCAAGTACCTGCCCGATACCTACGACCTGGATAACGCGGTGCTGACCATCCGCCTCATGGCGCCTTCCACCCACCACACCATGGGCGGCGTGGTGGTGGATACCAACCGCCATGTGCTCAATGAGAACGGCGACATCATCCCCGGCCTCTACGCCGCGGGCGAAGTGACCGGCGGCATCCACGGCGGCAACCGCCTGGGCGGCAACGCGATCGTGGAAATCTTCGTTTCCGGCCGCACCGCCGCCATGGCTGTGACCGCTGACAACGAGTAAGCAACGGCAAAATAAGACCATTCATGGGGCCCCCGGTTTTTCCGGGGGCCTTCGTCTGTTAAAAAGCAGGTCCGAAAAAAACTCTCCACAAAAAGGTAAATTAGTTGTATAATGCAGATGGAATCAAAAAAATAATGCGCCGGACGCGTGAACGGAAAGAAAAGGAGAGTAAAGCCATGGGAGATTTTGTCCGTCTCGGTATTATCGGTATCGGCAATCAGGGCAGCAATTATGCCCGCAGCCTGGTGACTGACCCGGAATGGTGCCCGGAAATCAAGCTGACGGCGATTGCGGATAAAAACCCCGCCCGCGTGGAATGGGCCAAGGCGAACCTGGGCGAAGGCATCGCCTGCTTTGACGACGCCCTCGCCATGCTGGACAGCGGGCTGATCGACGCCTGCGTGGTGTCCATCCCCCACTATGACCATCCCAAGTACGTGATGGAGTGCATGAAGCGGGGCATCCACGTGATGTGCGAAAAGCCCGCGGGCGTGTATACCAGGCAGGTACGGGAAATGAACGAGGAAGCGAAAAAGCATCCCAACGTCGTGTTCGGCATGATGTTCAACCAGCGCACCAACTGCCTTTACCGCAAAATGCGCGAGCTGGTGCAGAGCGGCAGGTACGGCCGCGTGCGCCGGGCCAACTGGCTGATCACCAACTGGTACCGCAGCCAGTTCTATTATGACAGCGGCGACTGGCGGGCCACCTGGAGCGGCGAGGGCGGCGGCGTGCTGCTGAACCAATGCCCCCACCAGCTGGACCTGTGGCAGTGGATCCTGGGCATGCCGAAAAAGGTGCAGGCGTTCATGCGCTACGGCCAGTGGCACGATATCGAGGTAGAGGATGACGTGACCGCGCTGATGGAATATGAAGACGGGCACACGGGCGTGTTTATCACCTCCACCGGCGACCCCCACGGCTCCAACCGGTTTGAGGTGCAGATGGACGGCGCGCAGATCATCGCCGAAAATGAAAAGCTGTACGTGCTGGAATTTGACCAGCTGGAGCAGGAATGGACAAAGACCAACAAAGCGCCCTTCGGCTCCGTGCCAACGCATGAAGTCGAAGTGGAAACGGACGGCCAGAACCCGCAGCACAAGGGCGTGTTCCGGGCCTGGGCCGCGGCGATCCTGCGGGGCGAGCCGCTGGTGGCGGGCGGCGAGGAGGGCATCAACGGCCTCACCCTCTCCAACGCCATGCACCTTTCCGCCTTCCTGGGCAAGGCGGTGGAGCTGCCCTTTGATGAGGATCAGTACTATGACGAGCTGATGAAGCGCGTGGCCACGTCCCGCCGCAAGGAAGGCGGCGCGGCGGTGTTTGCCGATACGTCCACTTCGTTCGCAGGCACAAAATAACAGGCGGTTTTCCGCCGTTTCCCGGTAAATCGGGGAGCGGCGGACCTTGGACACCATTTCAGGAGCATACGATGAAAAGAATCCTTGCGGTGATTTGCCTGTCTGCCGTACTGGCCGGCAGTTTTGCCGTGACGCGCGCGGAAAGCGGCCCTTCGTCCATGCGGCTTTTTGGCGCGGGCAAATATACGGTCGGTGAAGATTTTCAGGCGGGCGAGTATGTGCTCACCGCGGCAGAACAGGTGGGTTCCTTCGCCGTCAGTATCGACGGGGAGGGCCTGGACGTGATCACTGCGGGTTCTTTTGATGGGAATACGATCCTGGCTGTCGAAGACGGCGATCATCTGGAGCTGATCGATTGTACCGCTGTGTGGGCGTCAGACCATTTCGCCGCCTTCGGAAACCGGCTGAGTGAATATGGCGGAATGCTGAAGGTGGGCGCGAATCTGCTTCCCGGTATCTACGAGCTGGTGGGAGAGGCCGGAAAAATGTCCGGCTACCGGATCTTCCAGGATGTCAGGTTCCGCCTGGTGGCGGAGGAAAACGCGTTCGAAGATAGGTGCCGGGTGCGCGTATCGGAAGGACAGTATCTGGAATTGATTTACTGCGCCTTGGGGCAGATGATCCCGGCGGACGGGGAAGAGGCCGAGCCTGCCGGCATACCGGATATGGAAGCGCAGGACGGGCCCGCGCCCGTGCCGGAAACAGTCCCCGATCCCGAAAAAGCATCCCGGGCGGCGGACAGTGCAGGCGGGGCGGCCCTCAGGCCGGTGGTCTATCTTTCCACCGCTACGCCCATGCCCCCCTCCACGAAAGCGCCGACGCCGAAGCCAACCGCCGCGCCCGCGCCGGAGCCTGAACAAGAACAGGGAATCCTGGATATCACGGATACTGCGGAGGTGATCATCCTGGAGCCTGAACCAACGGAGCCCCCGATCGTGACGCGCAAGGTCCGGATCGACAAGGCAAGAACGCCCGCGTTCCGTTCGATCCCCTCCACCCAGGGAGAAAAAATCGGCGTGGCGGAGGCGGGCGCGGAGTATGAACTGCTGGATACAGAAGGAAAATGGTATAAGATCCGCCTGCCGGAAGGAGCGGAAGGGTGGATCACCAGCGGAATGGCGGAGATCATCGAATGAGCATATATCGGCTGATTGCCCTGGACATTGACGGAACGCTGCTGAACAGCAGGAAAGAAGTGACGCCTGCCTGCGCTGACGCTGTCCGCGAGGCGTCCAAAGCGGGAAAGACCCTCGTGTACTGCACGGGCCGGGCCGTGTCTGAGCTGGAAGAATTTATGGACCTGCTGCCTCAAATCCGCTGGGGCGTGTATGCCAGCGGCGCGGGGCTTGTGGACATGCAGCGCAGAAGCGTTTTTTCCCTGCGTCCCGTGCCGAGGCCGCAGGCGGACACCATCCTGGCGCTGGCGAAAACAAAGGATGTCATGCCCCAGCTGGTCATCGGGGACAGGGACGTGATTCAGGCGTCCCATCTGGAACGGCTGGACCATTTCCACATGGGGATCTACCGTCCCCTGTATGAGCGGGCGATGACGCTGGTGCCGGATATCTACGAGTTTGCGGCAGGCTGCCGGGAGGATTTTCTGAAAATCAATCTCTATCACGCCGAAGCGGAGGAGCGCGTCCGCACCAGGGCACAGCTGGAGGGCCTGCCGCTGGAGCGGGTCTATTCCGAAAAAACTTCCCTGGAATGTTCCGCCCTGGGCGTGAACAAAGGCGCGGGCCTGCTGCGCCTCTGCGGGGAATTGGGCGTGCCGAAGGAAGCCTGCGCCGCGGTGGGCGACGCCGACAACGATATCCCCATGATCCGCGCCGCGGGCCTTGGCATCGCGATGGGAAACGCCGCGGAGCACGTGAAGGCCGCGGCTGACCGGGTGGTGGCGGATAACGACCACGACGGCTGCGCCGAGGCGATCCGCCTTGCGGCGCGGGAAAGGGAAAGCGGGCCCCGCGTGTATATTCACCTGTTCCCGGGATTGGAAAAACGCAAAACCGACATTCAGTAACCAAGAGAGGGGTAGAAGCAATGAGCGGTATGAAAGCGATCGTGAACGGCAGGATCCTTTTGCCGGATGCGGAAGTGCGTCACAAAGCGCTGCTGTATGACGAGATGATCATCGGTGTTGTGGATGAAGCCGCCGCCCGGCGCGAGGCGGCGGAGGTCATCGACGCGGGAGGCGCTTATGTAGCGCCCGGCCTGATCGACGCCCACATTCACGGCTACGGCGGGGACGACGTGTCCGACGACGACCCGGCGGGGGTGCGCCGCATGTCCGAAAGGCTGGTGGAGAACGGCGTCACGTCCTTCCTGCCCACCACCCTCACCGTGGGCTGGGACACACTGAAAAGCGTGTGCGGCCACATGCGGGCCCTGGCGCGGGAGAGCCAGCAGCCGGCTTATCCGGGGGCGGAGATCCTGGGCGTTCACCTGGAAGGCCCCTTCATCAATCCCGAACGCAAAGGCGCGCAGAACCCGGAATACATCCTGCCCCCCGACGCGGATCAGGTGCTTCCCTTCTCGGACATCGTGCGGGCGATCACCCTGGCCCCGGAAATGCCCGGCGGGTACGGCTGCATCCGCGCCTTGAAGCAGCGGACGGACATCGCCCTTTCCATGGGCCATTCCAGCGCCACGTATGACGAGGCCATGGCCGCCGTGGGCCTGGGCGTGACCCGCGTGACCCATCTGTTCAACGCCATGAGCCCCTTGCACCACCGCGACCCCGGGGTGGTCGGCGCGGCGCTGAACAGCGATGTGTATACCGAATTGATCGCCGATACCTTCCATGTGAACAAGGCCATTTATCCCATGCTGGCGAAAACCAAGGGAAACCGCCTGGTGCTGATCACCGACGCCCTGCGCTCGGCGGGCATGCCTGACGGGGAATACGAAAACGGCGGGCAGACCTTCGTGCTCAAAGGCATCGAGTGCCGCCTGAAGGACGGCACCATTGCGGGCAGCGTGCTGCGGCTGAATCAGGGCGTCCGGAATTTCCGGGACTATGGCGGCGTCACCATGGCCCAGGCCGTCCGCGCCGCGTCGCTGGCCCCGGCGGAGTCCATCGGCGTCGCTGAAGAAAAAGGCTCCCTCGCTCCCGGCAAGGACGCGGACATCACGCTGCTGGACGAGGACTGCAATGTGCTGAAAACCATCGTCCGCGGCTTGTGCAAGTATGAAAGCAAATAAAAACAAGCGCCTTCCGGCCTGCCCTTCGCTGAAAACCGGACCAAGGGCAGGTTTTCCGGGCGCTGCGGACCCCGGCGGCGTACACGCCGCCGCCTGCGGATGAAAATCGAAGGGCTGCGGCCCTTCGTTTCATTTTTGGATGAGAAGTTATTGATCCCCCAATTTATTCTTGAATTTGAATGAACGAAACCAACTCCATCTGTCATGACTTCGCCGCGCCGATACGGATGGCGCGTGCGAAGGACCTCCCTCCTTCGAGCTTGTTGATTTCACGAAGGAGGTCCTTCGCTGCCGCTTCGCGGTGCTCAGAGCCTGCCCTGAGCGTAGTCGAAGGGATGACAGCGGAACTACACTCTTTTCCCTGCTTTCCTTCGCCCGATAGTTCAAGAATGAATTGGTGCAGCAATAAAATGAATGTTTGATCATGATTCATGATATGTTTAGGAATTTTTTATGGACAACTATTTTTTCTTATGATATAATTGCTTACATCGGTAACCATAGCGCACTGTGGACACTTTTTTACCTGATGCCTGAATAAGAAAGCGAGATCTGTATGGCAGGGGTTCGTTTCTACAACTACTCGTTTATGGACGAGGAACGCTGCCGGGAGATGTCCGCGGCCTTTTTGCAGGGGTATAAGTATTCGCGGCCTGTGCCCATTGAAAAATTGCGGGAATTCCTGCCGAAAGCCAGCTGATCCAAAAAATAGTACCACGCCTGCCGATCAAACCGGCAGGCGCTGTTTTAACGCGATGCTTTGATTTTGTGGATCCCCTGCAGGGAGGAAATGCGCTCCGCTTCCTCGTCGGTCTGCACCTGCGCCGCCAGGATGCCGGTGCATTCCGTGGCGCTGCTCACCCGGTCCGGGTCGAAGAAAGGATTGTCTTCCTTTTCCTGCGCGCCCGGCTTATGCTTTGCTCCCGGCACGGAAGCGTCCGGCTTCGGCGGAGCGGGCCGCGCGCGCGGCGGTCTCACCGAGCCGCTCATTTGGTTTCGTAGCTCTGGCACATGCTTTCGTCGGCGGGGTCGCCGGAGTATGCCATGGGCGTGGGAGCCACCTGAATGGCCTCCAGGGAACAGATGCCCTGGTCTTCACGCAGGTGGCGGCAGGACTCCACGGAACAATGAATGCACTGATTTCTCTTTTCAGCCATTTTGAACACGCTCCTTTTCTGGCTTTGGGCGTCCGCTGCGGATGGCGCGGCGCCAACAACAGTATGCGCGAAAAAAGCATTTGCTATCCGTCCGATTCTATGATAGAATCGGGAACAGCCGACTGTTTATCGGCAGAAAGGAGATTTTTTGGCATGAAAAAATATTTCACTGTCAAAAACCTGTGTCTGAGCGGTATCATCGCAGCGCTGTATGCTGGCCTGACGATCCTGCTCCAAGCCATCAGCTTCAGCGCCGTGCAGGTGCGCGTGTCTGAAGCCATGACCCTGCTGCCCGTCCTCATGCCCGCGGCCATCCCCGGCCTGACGGTGGGCTGCTTCCTGGCCAACATCATCAGTCCCGTGGGCTGGATGGACATGGTGTTCGGCACCCTGGCCACGCTGATTGCCGCCGTTTTGACGCGGATGCTCAGGAAAAACCTGTATCTGGCCGCCCTCATGCCCGTGCTGAGCAACGCAATCATCATCGGCGTCATGCTCCATGTGGCCTTCGGCGAACCGCTTTGGATGAGCATGCTCACCGTCGGCGCGGGCGAAGCCCTGGCCTGCTATGTGCTGGGCATCCCGCTGATGAAAGCGCTGGAAAAAATGCCGAAGCTGTATCAGGAATAAATATATTTTTACCAAAACAGAGGGCCGCGCCGCAGCGCTGCCCTCTGTTTTCATTTTATTATCAGTAAGCGAACGCTCCGTCGAACACCAGGGCGGCCTCGCCGGTGAGGGTGATCCTGTCGGGGGTACAGTTGACCGTCAGGTCGCCGCCGGGGAGCTTGACAATGATGTCCCTCCCCGGCTCGCAGTAGCCGTTGCGCACAGCGGCGGCGGCCACCGCGCAGGCTCCGGTGCCGCAGGCCAGGGTTTCCCCGTTCCCACGCTCCCAGACCCGCAGGCGCAGCGTGTTTCTATTGATGACCCGGGCAAACTCCGTGTTTACCCGCTCCGGGAAGATGGGCGCGTACTCGAACTGCGGGCCCACGGCGCTCAGGTCGATGCCGTCGATAGCGTCGCAGAACACCACGCAGTGGGGGTTGCCCACGGACACGCAGGTAACGGTATATGTTTTGCCGCCGATTTCCACAGCCTGATTGACCACCTCGTCCGTCCCGGCAGCC
>JAFZOG010000095.1 GCA_017550745.1 Clostridia bacterium
GTGGAGCGAGAGCGGAACGGAGTGGAGGGATCTGGTGAAAAATGGGACCACCAAAGCTATCAGATCCCTCGACTCCGCTTCGCTTCGCTCGGGATGACAATGTATCTTTCGTGCTTTAAAGCAACACGACTGAACAGTTACCTTGAAAGAAGTTAGCAATCCGCGCCGGGCTCCTGTCACCTGAACAGCGGCGTTTCTTCCTCTCCGTACACGTGGACAACCCTGGGCTGCCAGACGGACTTTTGCTTCATCCTTTTTTCCACCAGCCGCAGGATGAGCCAGCTTAAGCCCATGCACCCGATCCCCGTGGCCGCCCACAGGATCTCCTTCTCAAACAGCACGCTGCCCAGGGCCAGGCCCCCCAGCAGCATCAGCACCGGCATCACATACGCCAGCAGGGAGGCTTTCAGCACCTGCCCCTGGGGCATGTCCACGTCGATCCACCGGCCCGCGGGGGCGTCCCCCGGAACCTTCACAAAGGTTTCCTTCTTCTGCCCGCCGCACGCCCCGCAGTGGGCGCAGGCCTCGGGCCGCTCAAAGCATACCTCCAGCACGCCGTTTTCCGCGGCGACTACTTTTCCGCTGCGCAACATGATGACTGCTAACCTCCGTTTTTCTTGGAGTCTCATACCTGATTATATCACAGGTTCCCATATTTTAATAGCCCGTCAGCCGAATATTCTCCGCCTCCAGCCCCGATATGTCCCGGGCGATTTCCAGAAAGAAGGCGGCTTCGTCGGCGCTTATTTCTATAGGAAGAAACACGGTCATGCTTCCGTCCCTGGAAACGCAGAGGGCATCCGAAAAGCCGTGGGCAGCCAGGGCGCCCTCCACGGCCAGCTCCATCTCGTCGTTCCTGGCCATGCCGGCCAGCTGCTGTTCCGCCAGGGCCTTTGTTTCCGGGGCGGTGTGTTCGCTTTCGGCCAGGGTGGTGAGCAGGGCCTGCTCCAGGGCGCGGGTTTCCCTGCGCCGGGCGCGGTAGACCTCCGCCGGGGGAGGCGCGGCAGTGGCGGCGGGGGAGGCGGCCAGGGGCAGGGCCGCTTCCTCCTGGGCGCCCCGGGCCCAGGTCAGGATCAGCGCCGCCGCCACGGCAAGCAGCATCAGGATGTTCAGGATCCGGTCCTTCACGGCTTGTCCTCCATCAAAAACACGTCCACCTGGCTGGCGTTCAGGCCCAACAGCGTTTCAGCGGCCCGCAGCAGGTTCAGCCGCACGGCAATGTCCCCCGCGCCCCGGGCCACGATCACCGCGCCCACCGGCGTGCGGCTGCCGCCCCCGAAGGCGGAGGCCTCCTGGGCGTAGTAAATGCTCACCCGCACGCTCCCCGCCCCGGCGATCTGCTCCAGGGTGGCGCTCACCCGCTGCTCCTCCTCCGTCATGGCGGCGGGCTTCCCGCTCCCCGGAGGCAAAAGCAGCAGCGCCGCCGCGCAGCAGAGCAGCGCCAGCACAAAGGGCGCCCCCTTCACGGTTTTCAGCTTATCCAGCCAGGACTTCATACGATCCTCCGGGATATTTTCAGCCTCCTTGCAGCAGACGGGCCGCTCCGCCGATCATGCACAGCATGAAGCACAGCTCCACCCCGAAGGCGGCGTACCTGGACGCTTCCCCCTCGGGGAGGATAAAGTCCAGCACCAGGCGAAACAGGCACAGGCCCGTCAATTGCTTGAGAAACATCATCATCGCAGCATCACCGTCAGGTTCCCCACCGCCAGCAGCTGGGCCGCCAGAAGCAGGAACATGGCACCCACCGACAGTTGAATCACGAACAGCAGCATCAGAATATCCGAAAAGTCCTGCAGGCACGCCCCGCCCCGGGGGTCGGAGAGGGGCTCCAGCAGCGCGGCCCCGGCCCGGTAGAGCATCGCCGCCGCCAGGGTCTGCGCCATCGGCGAAACGGCAGCGGACAAAAGGATCAAAAGCCCCGTCAGGCCCAGGGCGTTTTTGATCAGCAGCGACGCCCCCACCAGCGTGTCCATGGTGTCGGCGAACATGCCGCCCACCACCGGCACGAAGTGGTCCACCGCGTATTTCGCCGTGCGGATGGACACCCCGTCCGCCGCGGCGGCGCCCAGGGACTGCAGGGTGGTCACCGAAATGAACACCGTGAAGCCCACCCCCAGCGTCCAGGACGAGCCGGTCTTGAACAGCGAGGACAGGCGGCTGATCTTCATGCGGGGGGACAGATGGTTCAGGATGGCGGTCACCCCCGCCGACAGGGCCAAAGGCAGCGTGACGGACCGCACCAGCGCCGTCATGGTGCCCCCTGCCGCCACCACCGCGGGCTGGAAAAACGCCGCGCTGGCCGTGCCGCCCACCGCCGCCAGCAGCGTCAGCAGCAGCGGGAACAGGGCCTGCATCAGATCCGCCATCCGGGCCACCGCGTCCTGGGCCAGAAGGATGTGCTCCCCCAGGTCCTGGGCCATGCATCCCGCCAGCATCAGGAAACAGGCGGCGCTGAGGGTTTCGCCCAGGGCTTCCCTGGCGAAGGAGGCTCGCATCCGCTGCGCTACCCCGCACAGGACCGCCGGGGCCATCAGCCGCGCCAGCCGCCAGGCGCTGGCTGTCAGGGCGTTCATAAAGCGGGAGGCCAGGGAACGCAGCAGCGTTTCCGCGTCCAGGCGCATGCCGCCCCGGGCCAGGCGCAGGATCAGGGTATGGAAATCCTCGCCCTGGGGGAAGGCTTCGGCGTAGGCCTCCTGCCATTCCCGGAGCGGCAGGGTGTCCAGGGTGGCTTCCAGCGCGCCGCCCAGGGTTTCGGCATGGGCGGAGGCGCTAAAAACCAAGAAAACAGCCAGTATTTCTCCACAAAGGATGAGGCAGCGGCGCAAAGTCTCCCTCCTTATGACTTTCTCGGAAGGGGGTCTGGGGGAAACCGCTCTTTGGTCTCCAAAGCGCGGTTTCCCCCAGAGAACTCTTACGGTATCAGGCTCATGGTCACTTCCCCGATTTCCCTGATCAGCGGCAGGGTTTGGGCCATGAGCAGCATTTTGCCGCACAGGGCGGCCTTGCCCGCCAGCCCTTCCTCGCCCGCGTCGCGGCAGGCCTGGACGGCGAACTCCGTCACATACGCCATGGCCGAAAGCTTAAGCAGCAGCGTCGCCGTTTGCTGCCCGATGCCCGCCCGCTCCGACAGCGCCTTCAGCGTTTCCACCGCAGGGCCCAGGGACGTAAGGGCGAAAAAAAAGAGCATCAGCCCCGCCGCCATGGCCGCCGCCGCGCCCGCCTGCCGGTGCGCCGCCCGGAGGGTGAAGCTGAGCAGCGCCGCCGCGCAGGCAAAGCCCGCCATCCTCAGGGTTTCCGTCATGGCAGCTGAAACACCGCCTGCACCTGGGAGAGCACCTCCCCCGCCAGGCTCACCACCATCATCACCACGATCAGGATGCCCGCCACCCCCGCCACCGTGGCGATGTCCTCCCGCCCCGCCTTCGTCAGCGCCTGGCAGATCACCGTCACCAGCAGCCCCACCCCGGCGATCCTGAGCAGCACTTGGACTTGCAAGGTTTGACCTCCTTTATGTCAGTGGGATATGCCTGCGTCCCCTTTCAGCACAGCAGGATGAATACCGCCGCGCCGCCAAGCCAGCCCAGCAGGGCATAGAGGCGGGCGTCTTTGTCCCGGGCTTCGCGGCAGGCCGAACGGAACAGGGTCCACTGGCTGCGGGCGTAGGCGATGGCCTGGGCCTGCTCCCGGAGGGAGGGGGAGAAGAGCATGGATAGGCAGTTTTTCAGGGTGTCCCGCTCCTGGGGAAGCAGCACGCTTTCCCAATTGAGGCCGGACAGCAGCTCCTCCGGGGAGGCGGCGGGCGTGTCCGCAAGGCGGCGGCGCAGCTCCAGCAGCGCGGGCATATTCCCCCGCAGCAGCGCTTCGGAAAGCGGCGAATCGTTCAGGGCAATAGCGGCCTCCATGCGCAGCAGGGCGTTTTCCCAGGCCTGCAGGGTTTCTTCCCGCCGGTTCAGGCGGTTTGCCGCGCCCAGGCCCAGGGCGACGCAGGCCCCGGCGCCGGCGGCTGCCAGGCCGATCACGGGTTGATCTCCCTGACCAAAGGCTTTTGCCCCGGCGCGGACAGGAGCACCAGCCGGTCAAACGCCCCTGCCCGGAAAAGCGCCTCCATGCCCCGCCGATGCGGCGTGCCGGCCGTTCCGTGGGCCGTGGCGAGGATGCGCACCCCGCATTTCACCGCGTCCAGCAGCGCCGCCGCGTCCTCCGGGCCCCCGATCTCGTCCGTGGCCACCAGCTGCGGGGCCATGGCGCGGATGAGCAAAAGCAGGGCCTTTGCCTTCTCCATGCCGGTGAGCACGTCGGTGTTGGGCCCCACGTCCAGCTGCGGCCTTCCCGCCCGGCACCCGGCGATTTCCCCCCGCTCGTCCGCTACCCCCACCTGCGTCCCTTCCAGGGAGGAAAGCCGGACAATATCCCGCAGCAGCGTGGTTTTACCGGCCCCCGGCGGGCCGACGATCAGGGCGGACGCGCCCCGCAGCCGCGGGAAAACGTCCGCTCCCGCGCCCCTGATTTCATGGGCGATGCGCACGCACAGGCTGGTGATTTCGGTAAAGCCCTTTGCCCCCATCACGCCGCACACCCCCAGCCGGTGCCCGCCCTCAAGCGGCACAAAGCCCTGGCACAGCTCCCCCTGCCGCGCCGCCAGGGAATGGTTCGTCAGCGCCTGGGCCGCCTGCAGCACGTCCGTGGGCGAGAGGCGGCGGCTTCCCCGCCACGTGCTTCCCGCCAGCGCCACCGCCGCGCTCTGCCCGGGACGCAGCCGCACCTCCCGCGCCTGCCCCCAGTCCACTTCCCCCCAGCCCGGCTCACCGGGCACGATCAAACGCCAGTCCATGATACAGGGTATGAAAGGGCGGGGGAAAATATGACAAACCATACTGTTCTCAAATGAAATAAGCAATAAAATGCACAATCACCAATACATGTCATCCCGAGCGAAGTGGAGTGGGAACGGAACGGAGTCGAGGGATCTTTGAGCCGGTTGATCTCGTTGCTCAGGTCTCTCCATTCCGCTGCGCCAGGTCCTTCGACTCCGCTGCGCTCCGCTCAGGATGACATCGCTTCGGTCGGGATGACATTGCTTATTGGTGGTTCTAAATGGTTCATCGAATTTGAGAACAGTATCAAACAAACGAAAGAAACCGCCCGGCGCCTCCCGGAGGACAGCGCTGTGCGGCTCCTTCTATTTCCAAATAATCTATGAAAGCATCTCCATCGCCAGCCGGACGGTGAGCAGCGCCAGCACCCCCAGCATCACGGCGCGGATGAGCTTCGCGCCTTTGGTGAGGGTCAGCTTTGCCCCCAGCCAGCCCCCCAGGGTGGAGCAGGCCATGGCGGGAAAGGCCAGGGCGAAGAGCACGTTGCCCGCCGCGATGCGGGTGGCAAGGGAAGCGATGTTGCTGAGCAGATTCACGGGCTTTGCCGTGGCGGAGGCCGTGACCATATCCATCCCCAGCAGATGGGTGAACAGCACGATCAGAAACGTGCCGGTGCCGGGGCCGAAAAAGCCGTCGTAAAACCCGATCACAAAGCCGATCAGCGCGCAGAGGGGATACTGGCGTTTGGTGACGGGCCTGGATTCCTCCCGGCCCTTGCCCCGGAACAGCACCAGCGCCCCCACCACGGGGATGGCGAACAGCATGAAAATCCGCATCACCCGGTCCCCCAGGGCCATGGCGGCCCGGGTGCCCAGCCAGGAGCCGGGCATGGCCGCCGCCGCCGCGATCAGGGAAGGCTTTATCAGCAGCCTGCCGCTGCGGTAATACCGGACGGCGGCCATCAGCGTGCCGAAGGTGGAGGAAAACTTGTTGTTGCCCGAGGCGAAATCATAGTTCAGCCCCGCCAGCGTGTACGCGGGCAGGGAGATCAGCCCGCCCCCGCCCGCGATGGCGTCCACCGTCGCCGCCAGAAACACCATCGGCAACACGATCAGGTACGTTTGCAGGGTGACCTGCATGGGCGTTTCCTTCTTTCCGTCAATGAATCAGTATCTCTTTTTTAAACAGCCGGTCCGGCAGCAGGGCGCGGTACAGGGCGGCGTATCTGCGCTTCACCTCGTCCGCCGCCATGGGGGAGCCCAGGGGCAGGGCGAGGATCCTGAACTGGACGCCGAACACCGTGGCGGCCACGCCGGTGTCCTTTAGGCCGTTGCGCAGGTAAAACGCAAGGCGGCGAGACCGGATGTCCAGCTCCTTTGGGCTCTCCGCGCAGGCCGGGTCGTCCACCTCCAGCACCACGGCGTCCATATCCTGAAGCGGGCCCCGCATCAGCGCCTGGATAAACAGGCTGCCGATCTTCTGCCCCCGCAGGTCCTTCCGCACCGCGTAATAATCGAACAGCGCGAAGGGCTTTCCGTCCTCCTTCACCTTCACGAAATAGGCGTAGGCCAGGATCTCTTCGCACCGCACAGCGCCGAAGCACACATATTCGTCCCGCGCCAGCGCCCCTTCGATCATTTTCAGCGGCTTGAGCTCATCCGGGGGAAAATCCTGCTTCATGCGCTCCCGGTAGACCGCCCGGATCTGGGAAAGCGAAAGCGTTTCCACTGTAAACAAATCCATCCTGAACCTCCCGCGTGTATTTCAGCCGTGATTATAGCACAGGATGCTTCCCCGGGCAAGCGGCTCCGGGACACGCAACGGGGTAAACGCTTATTGCGATATTATTGCTCCCCCAACTTAATCATGAATTATCTGCGGGCGATAAATCGCTCCAACCTACGTCACTCAACCTTGAAATACGTCCAGTATTCCTGCGGTTTCGTTCCTTGTCTGTAGCGATTTCTCATCCCGCATCTGAATTCACGATTAAATTGGTGGAGCAATATGAAGTTATTGATGTGAATTGACACATATTTTCATAATAAACAGTTATGGAGAATCGCTTTTTCCTTATCTCAGTATATGCCTTTCTCGGAAGGAGGCCTGGGGGAAACCGCTCTTTGGGCATCAAAGAGCGGTTTCCCCCAGTAAGTAACTCTCGTAAGCGTTTGCCCTGGACACGCAAAAAACCGCCGGCGGCACAGGCCGCCGGCGGCGGAGAAAGATGGATTTTCAGCGGATGGAAAGCGGGTTATCCTTCGATGAGGATCTGCTTCTTTTCGGGCACCTTCCGGGCTTCCTTCTTGGGCACGGTGAGGCTCAGGACGCCGTTTTCGTATTTCGCCTTCACGTCCTCCTCGGTGAGGTTGCCGCCCACATAGAAGCTGCGCTGCATGGCGCCGGAATAGCGCTCCTGGCGCAGCACCTTGCCCTGCTGGGTCTTTTCTTCCTTATCCAGGCTCTTTTCGGTGGAGATGGTCAGGTAGCCGTTGTTCAGCTCCAGCTTGATCTCGTCCTTCTTAAAGCCGGGCAGCTCCACGTCCAGCTCATAGCCTTCCTCGGTTTCCTTCACGTCGGTCTTCATCATGCGGGAAGCGTTCTTGCCGTACAGCATGCGGTCGGTCTGGGGGAAGCCCCGGAAGAAAGCGCGGTCAAAATCATCAAAAACATCCATCAGGTTTTCGCCAAATACGGTGGGAAGATAAGTACTCATAACGTAAACCTCCATTTCATGTGCCCCGCCGCCCTCCGGCGGCTTCGGGCCTTTGTCATATTGTTTCCGGCAGGGAGGGCTTTTATTCCCTTTCCCTGTTCGGTGATTGTAGTATATAACAAAGGTCAAAGATAGTCAAATAATCAAACAGGATTCTTGTTTGATATTCTTTGACCTTTAAGCTGTTTTTCTGCCTTTTCTCGCTCTTTTGCATTCTTTCTCATTATTTCAGCGTTTTTCTCTATTTTTTGAATTTTCATCAGCCAAAGATGCGGAAGAGCCGGCTTTTGAGTTGTTTCCGGCCCTGGATTTTTCCCCCTTGCGGGAAAAGGGACGGGCCGTTATAATGAAGCGGAGCAGGATTTGAAATGAACGGAAAAGGAGAGATCAATCAAAATGGAACCGCTGCAATACATCGCCTTGCGGGAGCGGCCCCAGCTCAAGGACCGCGCCGCCGCCTGGTTTTCGGAAAAATGGGGTGTGCCAAAGGAAGCGTACCAGCGCTGTATGGAGGCTTATTTATCCGGCGAAACCCCCAACGGCTGGTATCTGTGCCTGGACGGGAACGCCATCGCGGGGGGTCTGGGGGTGATCGAGAACGACTTCCACGACCGCAAGGACCTGGCGCCCAACGTCTGCGCCGTCTATACCGAGCCGGATTACCGGGGCCGCGGCATCGCGGGCAGGCTGCTGAACCTGGCGGTGGACGACATGCGGGCAAAGGGCGTGTCGCCCCTTTACCTGCTGACGGACCACACCGGCTTTTACGAGCGCTACGGCTGGGAATTCCTCTGCCTTGCCCAGGGGGACGGCGAAGCCCAAATGTCCCGGCTCTACGTACATCGGTAACATAGGATTACGATTTTGCTTTTTCTGGGGGAACCGCTCTTTGGTGCCCAAAGAGCGGTTCCCCCAGTTCCGCAGCCTCAAAAGTCGCAAGTCCGCTTCATGCGGACATTGCTCGTTTCGGCTGATCTCACCGTCGATGAGATTTCCGCCTCAGGCGGTCATCGACGGTTCGTCCCCCTCCGAGAAAGGCTATTTCAGCGCAGGCCGGGCGGCAGCCCCGGAAAGCAAAGAATGGTTTCCCCCAGATATGTGAAGGGCAACAAAATAGGGTCAGGCTTTGCAGGAAAACGCCTCTGTCCCGGCGAATATGCATCGTATAAGGAGGAGGCGGCATGAGAAAACGCATTCGTCTTTTATATGTGCTTCTGATCGCCTTTGTCATCACCGCCGGCGGGCTGATCACCCTGAACCGGCTGGACCGGGAAATCGCGGTACTGGAAGACACGGCGCGGGAAACGCGGCTTGCCCAGCTGTCGCTTGAAACGGAAAGCGGCAGCATGATGCAGGAAATCGCCATCATGGACACGGAAAGCTATATCCGCACCATGGCGCGCAGGGACAACCGATATCTGATGCCGGGGGAAACGCTGTTTGTGGTGGTGAACCCGGAAGCATTATACGCCCCCGGGGAAATGCCCGGGCAGGAAACAGAAAAACCGGCGGAGGCTGAAACCGAGTCCGGCGGAGAAATCATCGGGGAGGATACGGAAGGATGAAGCGCGCTGCCATTGCCATCGGCTCGAATTCCACCAGAATGCTGGTTGCGGATGCGCGGGGCGGCGTCCTGCGCGATCCGGTGCGCGGCCGCGAGGAGACGCGGCTTTTTTTGGGCCTGGACGGCGCGGGGCGCATCTCCCCCGAGAAAATCGAATCCAACGCCCAGGCCGTCTTACGGCTGCACCGGGAAGCCCTTTCCCACGGCGCGCAAAGCGTGGATCTCTTTGCCACCAGCGCCGTCCGGGACGCCGCCAACAGCAGCGTCTTTGCCGCCCGCATCAGGGAGCTGACCGGGCTGGACATGCGCGTCATCTCCGGCAGGGAGGAAGCGCGGCTGGCGTTCATGGCGGTGTCCAATGGAGAAAGGCGGATGGTCATCGACATCGGCGGCGGCTCCTCCGAATGGACGCTGGGGGAAAACAACCGGGTGGAATGGTCCGTCAGCATGCAGATCGGGGCCTCCAGGCTGCTGAAAAACCAGCGGCTGGAAAGCCCGGAGGACGCGGCCAGGGTGCAGATCCTGTGCAAAGAAGTGATGGGCCTGTACGGCAGGCAGCTGCAGTCGTTTGCCCCCGCCCCCGCCCTGATCGGCCTGGGCGGCACCTGCACCACCGCCGCCGCCATCACCCTGGGCCGTGAGGCCCACGGCGAGGAGGTGGAGGGCGTCACCGTGGAAAAGCAGGCCGCCATCGACCAATTGATCATGCTTTCTTCCATGACGCTGGAGGAGCGCAAACAGGTGCCCGGCCTGCCGCCTTCCAGGGCGGCCCACTATCCCCTGGGCCTGTGCATCCTCATCAGCAGCATGGACGTGCTGGGCTTCCAGCAGTTGACTGTATCCGGAAAAACCAACATGGACGGCTATTTGCTGAATCTTGCCAAGGAGGATTGAACACGGCATGGCAAAGGAACTGAAAAACAGAAACGACATGGACCCCCGCTGGCAGTGGCGGCTGGATCATATTTTCGCCACGGAGGAAGCCTACGAGCAGGCCTTCGCCCGGGCGCAGGCCGATATTGAAAAGATGGCCGCCTGGCAGGGCCGCGTGAAGGACGATCCCCGCCGGGCCGTCCGGGACGCGGACAGGCTGGAGCAGCAGATTGACCGCCTGGCCGCCTACGCCCTCATGCGCAAGGACGAGGACAGCGGCGACCCCGCGCGCCAGGCCCGGGCCGCCCGGTTCCAATCCCTGGCCGTAAAAGCGGAGGCCGCTTCCTCCTTCCTCAGCCCCGAGCTGCTGGCCCTGCCGGAAGACGATCTGCGGGCCATGATGGAGGAGAAGGATTTTGCCGATTACAGCGAATCCATCCGGGTGCTGCTGCTCAAAAAGCCCCACACCCTCCCCGCCGAGCAGGAAATGCTGCTGGCCCAGGCGGGGGATGTGATGGGCGTGCCCGGCGACGTGTTCGGCATGTTCAACAACGTGGATCTGCCCTTGCCCGCTGTCACCGACGACAGCGGCGAAAAGGTGCAGCTGACCCACGGCAATTACGGCCCCCTCATCCGCAGCCGGAACCGGGACGTGCGTAAGGAAGCCTTTGAGGGCATGATGGGAACCTTCCAGCGTTTCGGCTCCACCGTCACCGCCATGTACGCGGGCGCTGTGAAGCGGGCCGTTTTCCAGGCAAGGGCGCGGCATTACGCTTCCGCCCGCCAGGCGGCCCTGGCCCCGCTGGAAATCCCCGAGAGCGTGTATGACAACCTGCTCTCCGCCGTGGAGGACGCGCTGCCCGCCCTGGCGGAATACATGAACCTCCGCGGGAAAAAGCTGGGCGTCGGCAAGGTGCACATGTACGATCTGTATGTGCCCATGATCGCGGACTTCGACATGAAGATGTCCTTCCCCGAAGCCTTTGAGCTGGTCTGCGAAGGGCTGGCCCCCCTGGGCGAAGCATACATCCGCCAGCTCCGGGCGGGCTATGCGGGCGGCTGGATCGACGTGTATGAAAACAAAAACAAGCGCAGCGGCGCCTATTCCTGGGGCTGCTACGGCGTGCATCCCTACGTGCTGCTGAACCACACCGACGACCTGGGCGGGGCCATGACCCTGGCCCATGAGCTGGGCCACAGCATGCACACCTTTTACAGCAACCAGGCCCAGCCCTTTGTGAAGTCCAACTACTCCCTGTTCGTGGCGGAAGTGGCCTCCACCTGCAACGAAGTGCTGCTGATGCGCCACCTGATGAAGAAATACGCTGCTGACCCTACCGCCTCGGCCTTCCTGTGCAATCAGCTGCTGGAGGAATTCCGCACCACCGTCTTCCGCCAGACCATGTTCGCCGCCTTCGAGAAGGAAGCCCACGCCATGTATGAGCGGGGAGAAGCCCTCACCAAGGATTCCCTCAGCAGCATGTATTACGGCCTCAACGAAAAATATTACCGCGGCTGCGAAGTGGACCCCCTCATCGCCAGCGAATGGATGCGCATCCCCCACTTTTACCGCAATTTCTACGTCTACCAGTACGCCACCGGCTTCTCCGCCGCCGTGGCCATCGCCGCCCGCATCCTGAACGAGGGCGCCCCCGCCGTCCGGGACTACATGAAATTCCTCTCCGCCGGCTGCTCCGTGCCGCCTATCCAGGCCCTGCGCTTCGCGGGCGTGGATATGGAAAAGCCCGACGCCGTCCGGGACGCCATGAAGGTGTTTACCGAGACCGTGGAGGATTTGAAGAAGCTGGTTTGATCCGGATACGCTGCTGAAAGGTCATGTTACAAAGGGGAACGCTGGGCGCGCGAACAGCCTCAGCGTCCCCTTTCCTTTTGTTTCACGTGAAACATTCAATTATTTTGGCTCTTCACGAATTGATACGGAAATGTTCCATCAAACTAACGATGTCATCCCGAGCGAAGCCGAGCCAGAGGGGAGGCATAGCCGAGGGATCTGTCAGTGAATCGTTAAGCCAACCTACAGATCTTTCGACTCCGTTCCGCTCTCGCTCCACTCCACTCAAGATGACAATGAAGGCTCACTTTTTTCCCTATCTTTCCGTGAAGAACCATTATTTTTGATTGACAATATGAATCCCTTGTGGCAAACTGGTTCAAACAGGGAGGGACGGATATGCGCATGACGGGGCTGAGGCTGCGGGATTTTCGGGGGTACCAGCAGGTGCTTTTGTCGCCGCCGGAGGGCGTGACCATGCTGGTGGGCGAAAACGGCGCGGGGAAAACCAACCTGCTGGAAGCGGTGCATCTTTGCTGCGTAGGCCGAAGCCACCGTACCTCACAGGACAGGGATATGATCCGCAAGGGCCAGGACACCGCCGCGGTGCAGCTGACCGTGGAAAAGAACGACGGAAAGCACGAGGTAGGGGTTCGGCTGTTTGAAAACGCGAAAAAGCGCAAGGTGGTTTTTGTAAACGGAAAAACCGCCTCCCGGTTAGGCGAGCTCATGGGCCATGCCACCTGCGTCATTTTCTCCCCGGAAGACCTGGCGCTGGTGAAGGAAGGCCCCCAGACCCGGAGAAAGTTTCTGGACATGCTGCTTTCCCAGCAGCAGAAAGCGTATTTCTACGCGCTGCAGACCTACACCAACGCCCTGAAACAGAGAAACGCCCTGCTAAAGCAGGGCGATCTCAGGCAGCTGCAGGCCTGGGACGACCAATTGGCCCTTTCCGCCGCGCCGGTGGTCAGGCTCCGCCGGGCCGCCTGCCAGCAGCTGCATCAGAAAGCCCAGACCCATTACCGCTACATCGGCGGGAAAGAGGAAGAAACCTTCGCCATGGCCTACCGCGGGCCTCTTGCGGAAAGCAATAATATCGGGGAAGATATGCTGCGGGGCCTGCGGGCGGCCCTGGATGAGGATACGCGGCGGCAAACCACCACCTTCGGCCCCCATCGGGATGAGATCGAATTGACTTTATGCGGGGAACCCCTGAAAACCTTCGGCTCCCAGGGCCAGACCCGCACCGCCGCCCTGAGCATGAAGCTGGCGGCCTTTGATTTGCTGGAAGCCGCCCAGGGGGAGCCGCCCCTGCTGCTGCTGGACGACGTGCTCAGCGAGCTGGACCCGGACAGGCGCCGCCGCCTCATCGCCCGCATCGGCCGCGCCCAGGCGCTGCTTACCTGCACCGATTCCTCCGATTACATCGGCGCCCGCCCTGCCTGCGTGCTCATGGTAAAGAACGGAACGATTACGCAGACTTAATAAATCATACAAGGACACATGAAATAAGTAAAGGGATTGGGGATTAGGGATTAGGGATTGGGGATCAGGAATCAGGGATCAGGGGAGAACCCACCCAGTCATTCTGACCCGTGTCATCCCTTCGACTACGCTCAGAGCCTGCCCTGAGCGTAGTCGAAGGGATGACAGGCGAGGCATCGTAGCGGCTCAGGATGACAGACGTGGTTTTTCGCCTAATCCCTAATCCCTGATCCCTTTACTTACTTAAAATACCCCATTCTTTAAAATGACTGTTCCACGTGAAACAATCAACCTTCCAGAATCTCCCGCAGGGCTTCGCAGGCAGCGTCGAAGGCCTCGTCATTGGTTTCGTAGACAAACCGTCCGCCCAGCTTGCTTTCCTCGCCTTTGCGTTCCAAAGCCTTCAATCCGCCGAAGATTTTCAGGTGCGGCTCCACGGTCATGTCTTTGCCGCCCATGGCCAGGTATTCTTTCACGATGCAGGGCACGCTGCCTTCGCCTTTTCCGGCGGGCACCACGCTGCCGTCGGCGAACATGGCGTCTTTGATGTGCAGGTATTTGATGCGGTTTTTCAGCAGCTCCCACGCTTTTAAAGTATCCTGGCCGCACTGGACGAAATTGGCGGGGTCGAATACGCCGGCCAGTTCCGACACTTCGGCAAGGATTTCCGCGCACCGCGGGGCGTTGTCGCCATAGATGCCCTTTTCGTTTTCATGGCACAGGACCACGCCGCTGTCCCGGACAGCTTCCGCCATCTGATGCAGCCGGTCCATCACTTCATTGCGAAACACGGCGGGATTCTGGCCGGCGGGCAGATAGAAGGAAAACATGCGGATGTTTTCGCTGTGCAGTTCCCTGGCTACGTCCACGGTATGCTTCAGTACGTCCAGGTGCTTGGCGAAATCATCCTTTACAATGTCGATCTTTCCGATGGGCGATCCGATGCTCCACACCCTCAGGCCCGCGCCGCTGATCTTCTGCCACACCTCCTTTGCTTTCGCCAGGGAAATCGCAGAAACGTTTTCTCCGTCCACCGAGCGGATCTCCAATCCCTGCAGGCGGTTGCGCCGCATGGCCTGGATCTGGCCGTCGATCATGGAGCTGGCTTCGTCGGCAAAGGCGTAAATGTTGGGGCTGTACATGGTATTTCCCATCCTTTCTTTCTTGTTTCACGTGAAACATTTTTCTTTTTGTTGAGCGCTTTTTCTATTGCGTTCTTACCGTTTCCAAAACGCCGTCAGTCGTTCCTGCGCCTGGCAATGAGGATCAGGCGTACCAGCTGCAAGGCCGCGCTGACGAAGGAGGCCACATAGGTCAGGGCCGCGGCGTTCAGCACTTTGCGCACGCCGTCCAGCTCTTCCTGGGTAAAGTATCCGCTCTCCGTCAGCATCAGGTTGGCCCGCCTGCTGGCGTCAAACTCCACCGGCAGCGTGATGAGGGAGAACAGCACCACGGCGGCAAAGACCGCGATGCCCGCGTACATCAGCGGCTTCCAGGAAAAAAGGATGCCCAGAAAGAAGATGGGCCAGGCCAGGTTGGAGCCGATATTCACCACCGGCACCATCACGGACCGAAGGGACAGCAGGGCGTATCCCTGCTCCTTTTGCAGCGCGTGCCCCGCCTCGTGGGCGGCCACCCCCACCGCCGCCACGCTGTCCGAGCCGTATACGCCCTGGGACAGCCGCAGGGTGTTGGAGGAGGGGTCGTAATGGTCGGAAAGAGTGCCCTGGGTGGGGGCGATGGTAATGTCCACCACTCCCTGCCGGGACAGCATCTGCCGCACCAGCTCCTGGGCGGGGATGCCCCGGCCGGTGCGCACCTTGCTGAATTTCTCAAAAGCGCTTTTCACCCGGGCCTGGGCCCACAGGCCCAGCAGCAGCCCCGGCAGCAGTAAAAGGATCGTTCCGTCAAAATACATGAAAACGTCTCCTTTCAAAATATCGGATTCCCGGAAACAATTCTAATATACTCCAAATATGTGAATAATCTATTGCGAAAGCGGCCTGCCCAGCCGTATTTTGCGCGTCCTGCCTTAATGGTATGCGCCACTCGGTTTTCCCTCGGAAAATTTCAAAAAAAGGCTGTGCAAACCATGGTTTCTATGGTATACTTTCCTTGAAACTCATGGCGATTCCATGCCTGAAATATAAAGGAGAGACACGCATGTATGATGTGATCATCATCGGTGCCGGCGTGGTCGGCTGCGCGCTGGCGCGGAAGCTGTCCCAGTACGACGCGAAGATCGCCGTGCTGGACGCGGCGGAGGACGTGGCGGACGGCGCCAGCAAGGCGAACAGCGGCATCGTGCATGCCGGGTTCGACGCGAAGCCCGGCACGAAGAAAGCGTACTACAACGTCAAGGGGGCCGCAATGTACGCGTCCCTGGCCAGGGAGCTGGGGGTTCCGTACAATCCCATCGGGGCGCTGGTCATCGGCTTTACCGAGGAGGACCGGGAAACCCTGAACAAGCTGCTCAGGCAGGGCATTCAAAACGGGGTTCAGGAGCTGCGCGTCATTGAGCGGGATGAGATCCTGGCCCTGGAGCCCAACACCAACCCGGACGTGCTCTGCGCCCTGCTGGTGCCCACCAGCGCGGTGGTGAGCCCCTATGAAATGACCCTGGCCCTGAGTTACCACGCGGCCCAGAACGGCGCGGAGTTCATCTTTGACAGCCCGGTGGAAAAGATCAGTGAATCCGCCGGCGTCTGGCATGTTTCCACCCCCAAGGGCACCCTGGAAGCCCGCGCCATCGTCAACTGCGCGGGCGTGGGCGCGGCGGAGCTTCACAACCAGATTTCAGATGAGCCGGTGAAAATCATCCCCCGGCGCGGCGAATACTACCTGCTGGATTCCACGGTGAAATGCCCCTTCTCCCGCACCATGTTCCAGGTGCCGGGCAAGATGGGCAAGGGGGTGCTGATTTCCCCCACCGCCCACGGAAACGCTTTGCTGGGCCCCTCCGCCGAGGACATCGCGGACGGCACGGACACCCGCACCACCCGCTTTGGCCTGGACTTTGTGCTGGACAAGTGCCGCCTGACATGGCCCAAGGTGACCACCCGTTCCGTGATCACCACCTTCTCCGGCGTCCGCGCCCATCCCGCCACGGACGACTTCATCATCGGCCCCGTCCACGGCGCGCCGGACAACGCCTTTGAAGCTATCGGCATCGAAAGCCCCGGCCTAAGCGCCGCCCCCGCCATCGCGGAGGAATTGGGCGAGCTGGTGGCCGAGCGGCTGAAGCTGCCGGGGGCGCGCTTTGTGCGCCCGGCGGTGCCGCTGCTCAAGCCCTTCGCCGCCATGACCGAGGAAGAGCGGGCCGCAGCCTGCAAACGGAACCCGGAATACGGGCGCATAGTGTGCCGCTGCGAGGTGATTCCCGAGGCGGAGATCCGCGACGCCATCCGCCGTCCCGTAGGCGCCAGGTCCATCGACGGCGTCAAGCGCCGCACCCGGGCGGGCATGGGCCGCTGCCAGGGCGGGTTCTGCTCTCCCCGCGTGATGGAGATCCTGTGCGAAGAGCTGCACTGCTCCCCCCTGGAAATCACCAAGTGCGGAGGCGAAAGCAAGCTGCTGGCAGGCACGCTGAACGAAATCGCAAAGGAGGCGCGGGGGCATGCATGATATGACGATCAAGGTGGACGTGCTGATCATCGGCGCGGGCCCCGCGGGCCTGGCCGCCGCCATCGCCGCGAAAAAAACCGGGGCGGAAAGCCTGGTGGTGCTGGAGCGGGAGGACAACCCCGGCGGCATCCTGCGCCAGTGCATCCATAACGGCTTCGGCCTGCACCGCTTCAAGGAGGAGCTCACCGGCCCCGAATACGCCCAGCGGGACATCGACACCGCCAACGAAATGGGCATCGACATCCGCACCGGCGTCACCGTGCTGAGCGTCAGCCATGACAAACGGGTCACCGCCGTCAGCCGCGAAAACGGCCTTCAGGTGTTCGAGGCCAAATCCATCGTGCTGGCCATGGGCTGCCGCGAGCGTCCCCGGGGGGCGCTGGCCATCCCCGGCACCCGCTGCGCCGGGATCTACAGCGCCGGCACCGCCCAGAAGTTCGTGAACCTGGAGGGCTATATGCCCGGCCGCCGGGTGGTGATCCTGGGCAGCGGCGACATCGGCCTCATCATGGCCCGCCGCATGATGCTGCAAGGCGCCAAGGTGCTGGCCTGCGTGGAGCTGATGCCCTATTCCTCCGGCCTGAACCGCAACATCGTCCAGTGCCTGCAGGACTATGACATTCCCCTGTACCTGAGCCACACCGTCATCGACATCCACGGCAAGGAGCGCCTGGCCGGCGTCACCGTGGCAAAGGTGGACGAGAACCGCCGGCCCATCCCCGGCACGGAAATCGAGTTCGCCTGCGACACGCTGCTGCTGTCCGTGGGCCTGATCCCTGAAAATGAGCTGTCCGCGGGGGCGGGGGTGGAGCTCTCTCCCGTCACCAGCGGCGCGGTGGTCAGCGATACGCTGGAAACCAGCATTCCCGGCGTCTTTGCCTGCGGAAACGTGCTGCACGTGCATGACCTGGTGGACCACGTGAGCAACGAATCCTTCCGCGCCGGTGAAATGGCCGCCCGCTACGCCAGGGGCGAACGCAGGGAAGGCCGCGTCATCCCAGTCAAGGACGGCGCGGGCGTCCGGGGCGTGGTGCCCCAGAAGATCGTCATGGAGGAGGGCATCCGGGAAGTGAACCTCATGTTCCGCCCGGACAAGGTGTACCGCGACCATTACCTGACCGTGTACGCCGACGGGAAGCCCCTTTCTTCCCTGAAGAAAATGATCCTCACCCCCGGCGAAATGGTGGTGCAGCCCATGAATGAAAAAATGCTGGCCGCCTGCAAAGACGCCGCGGAAATCACCGTGGCCATCACCCAGGAAAAGCAATCGGTTTGATTCCCCGGGGGGATTTGCTGAGTGAATTGAAGCTCAAGCAAAAGGGATTGTTTCGGATCAGGAAATATTTTCCAGTATTCAAAGCGTATCAATAAAAACCTGGCACGGGATTTCAAACAGGTTGATAAATCCCGTGCCATTTTTATTCATAAATCTATTGATTTACAAGCCCTTTTATTGCTTCCCGATATACCGGATATTATCTGAGCTTATAAGAAAAAAACGGCGGAAAATGAATTTCTTTTCCTGCCGTTTTTCCTATTATTTATCCTGAATAAACCCGATGATTTCCTCGATGGATTTTCCGCTGGCTTCCACTGCGGCCCAGATGGCTTTCTTGTCTTCCTCCGCTTTCTTGGCGGCGGCGGCTTTTTCAGCGTTTTCCTTGGCTTTTTTCAGTTTTTTCGCTTCAGCCTTTTTGGCCTTTAACTGCGCTGCCAGCTCGGCGATTTCCTTTTCCACGGCGGTGAGCTTCTCGGCTGCGGCTTCCAGCGCAGGCGCTGCTGCGGCCGCTTTTTTCACGTTCTTGCTTCCCTTTGGACGCGGCATAATTCCATCTCCTTTTCCCGCCGTTTTTCCGGCGAATTATTTTTATTTATTATATCTTTTCATGAATAGATCTGTCAACCCCGCGTTATATATTTATCAATATTTTATATGCAAGAATACGTTTTTTCAGGGGAAGCTGTTCACGTATTTCCATTGGGTTCCGGGCTGCCGCCAATCTTCGGCAGGGCCACCGTGCCCAGCCTGGCGAGGATCGCTTTTCTTAATTCCTGCAGGAGGGTGTCGCTGCTGGTGGTGAACAGCTGGGCGATCATGCTCCAGGTGGTTTCCCGCTGTTCTTTGGATATGCTCTCCAGCATTTTCCACATGCTGGCGACGGACGCGGGCAGGTCGCTCTTGATCTGGGATAAGGTTTCGCGGCCGGTGGATTCCAGCAGGCCGAACAGCGTGTTGACAAAGACGCGGCGGTTTTCCTCGCTCTGGGCGGAAAGCCACTGGTGCAGCGTGGTTTCGACGAATATGCTGCTGTCGCTGCGCTTATCCGCCTCCACAAAGCGCGGGCCCAGCACCTGCCAGGAGAAGCCGTCGTGCTGGATGATGCCCTGGGCGCTGCTTTTTACGATGTGCCGATAAGATTCGGTGTTCAGCAGCGCGCCGATGATGCTCTGCTCCGGCACCACGGAAATGATGCGGGGCCGCATCTCCAGGTATTTTTCGCTCTGGGTGAAGGGTTCAAGAAACCCGGGCCCGTCGTTGCTGTATACCGCCATGATCCGCTGACGCACCGCGGGCGCGGCGCAGACCGCCGCGTAGACCGCCAGGTTTCCGCCCTTGGAATGCCCGCCCACCCGGATCGGTACGGACTGGCTTTCGAAATGGCGGTCAATGTACCGGGCAGCGCGGCGCTGGCCCTCGGTTTCGGGCATGTAGCTGAGATTAAAGTCCTCTTTCCAGCCCACCACCGTATCGTCCGTGCCCCGGAAGGCCACGAAGGCGGTCTCGTCCGGCAGGTAAAAGGTGATGGCGGCCAGCTGAATGTCCGCCGCCGTGTCGATCACATCGTAATAGTCCGAAAGAATGGCGCCGCCGAACCGCGCTTTGTCCGCCATGGCCTCCATCAGGAAAGGCGCGGTTTTCACATAGCTGTCCTGGGCCATGATTTCTTCTTTGGTGTGCAGGCTCCAGAACCTTCTGTTGGCTTCCTCGATGGTGACCCGCTCGCCGGACTCGGCCACCACGCCGTGAAAATCCGCGTAGGCCAGCTCGGACAGCACCAGCGCGTCCACCTCATTGAAGGGCGAAACGGAAAAAGGCACGTCGCCCCGCCAGGCAAGGTAATCGTGAATGTTTGCCATAAAGCCAACTCCTATCGCGTCCTTATGGAAAGAGTACAGAGTTCAGATGACGGAGTACAGATGATTTAGCTGTGACAATATAGGGAGCCAATATGGACAAGTTAACTATATCTGCACTCTCAAAGCCTTTATTCTTTCGCTCCCTTTGCCAGCAGGAACGCGCCCGCGAAACCCACGGCAAACGTAAGCACGCCCACAAGCACAGTGACAGCGGAAATGCCGGACATATCGGTCTGGATCAGCAGGGAGATGGGCGAGGCCACCACCAGGCCCAGCACGCCGCAGTAGGTGGCGGTGGGATAGCGGGAGGTGAGCCACTCGATGGCTTTCGCCACGCCGAAGATGCCCAGCACGATGCCCACCAGGAAGGGCAGCAGCATCAGCACCGGCTGGCCGATGGCGGCAAAATCAAAGTGCACCAGGCCGGAAGCCAAGGTTTTCAGCGCGCCGGTGACCGCCTTGTAATAGCCCAGCAGCATCAGCACAAGGCTGCCGGACACGCCGGGGATGATCATGGTGCCGGAGGCGATAACGCCCATCCCCAGCATGATCAGCATTTGGCCCGCGTTCATGTCGATGGTGTCGGCGTTCTGGATGCTGTCCTTGTTCTGGAAGCCCATCCAGATGATCAGGGCGAACATGAGCACGAAAGCGATGACGGCGGCGGCATTGATCTTTTTGCGGTCGATCTTTTTCAGCAGCGGCCCCAGGCCCCCCAAAATCAGGCCGATAAACAGGGTGTTGGTGGGCAGCTCATAGTTTTCCAGGCCCCAGTGGATCAGGCTGGCAAAGGCCAGGATGCCCGCCAGCATGCCGACGGCATAGGGCAGCAGGGTCAGGATGCTCTTTTTGAATTCTTTGAACAGATGGGTGATGCAGTGGATCAGGGTATCGTAAATGCCCATGCTCACCATCATCGTGCCGCCGGACACGCCGGGGATGATGTTCGCCACGCCGATCACTACGCCGCGGAGAAGCTGATTGATCAGGTTTTTCATGGTAATCAATTCCTTTCCAAATAATCAGGAACAAGTGTACCATATCAGGGGATTGAAGTCAATAAAAGCCCATGATGAAGGGTATGCGGATGTTACTACTCAGCCTTCGGCTTCGTAGTAACGCGAAAGGGGGAATCCTTCCCCCTTTCGGGAACCCCCTACGGTTTTTCCTAAAATCCCTTTGGGATTTCCGGGCGGAAAAACCGCAAGGAAGAAAATTTCTTTCAGCCGCCTGCGCTCCTTACAGAAATTTTCCGTCCTCGCGCCGTACACGCCGCCGCTGCGGATTTCAGTCAAAGGGAGAACCCCTTGACAATCCCCCTCTTGTTCCGTTTCTTCGTTGGTTCTCCAGGGGTGGCTGAGCAGTAACATGCGGATATCAATATACAAAAAATGGATGGATCGAATGAAAGAGAAATCCCGCTTCCGCTTTCAATGGTTATCGATACCAGCAATACCGCTGCCCCGCGTGCCAGGGAAGCAGGGTCAGCCAGGTGTGGTCCGGCAGGTCGAAGTACCAGGTATCCTGCTTCTGCTGGAACACGTGGCCCGGGGCGGACGCTGTGGGCACCCCCAAAATGGACACGCCCACGCCGCCGTCGGTGACGGTGGCCAGCTTGTATTTTTGCAGGCCGTTGGCAATCAGGTACGCAAAGTGGTCAGCCACCCCGGCGTGCACCGTGGAATGAATCACCAGCGGATGATCCAGCCAGGGCGCAAGGCCCGGCGCCTCCTCCGCCGTGTAGCCGAACTGCCGCAGCGTGCCCAGGAAAATGGCCATGTGGCTCTCCGTTACCAGCAGATCCCCGGGCCGCAGGTACCGGGCCAGCTCCGAAAAATCCGGCATTTCCCGGCTCACGCTGTGGAATACGGCGCGGGAAACGTCGTTCAGCATGTCCTGGGCCCCCGGCAGCCCGCCCAGCCCCGCCTGCCTCCACACCCATTTCACATAGCCCGCGCAGTCGAACCCGTATAGGTACACAGTGCCCGCGCGGTAATAAATGGGGCTGCTGATCCACGCCGCCTGGACGACGTATTCCGGGGCCTTGGCAAACACGTGGCTTTCCGTCTGCCCGCCGTACAGGTACGGCACGCCGTAGGGCATCCTGGGCTGAATATCGGAGCCTGTCAGCAGATTATACCGCTCCAGGAAAGGGTTCCCTTCCTCCAGCAGCGACAGCGCCGCGTCCAGCACCGGGGAAGGCGCCAGGCTGCCGTTGGCAAGCACCCGCATTTTCTGGCCCGCCGTCATTTCACAGGGCCCCGGCAGCCGGGACTTTTCCCCCTCCGACAGCCCCAGGGCCGCGCCCAGGATCCATAGCGCGCATATACACAATATCAGACGCTTTGTCATTTGAAAAGTCCCCCCGGCGGAGAATCATTTGATTATCTCCATCCGTATTTGATCACATAGTAAATCACATAGACCCAGCTCAACAGTCCGTGAATGACCGCCCAGCCCACGGAATGCCAGTTCACGTAGCTGATGACCATCGCCAGGGCGCATCCAAAGGAAATGCCGGTCTTTACTGATTTCGTAATGGTTTCTTTATTACTGCTCATGCTCTTTCCTCCCGTATGATTGTTAAGGTATTTTATCACATGTGGGGCAGAAATTCTATAGGACCGTAGAAAGGTTAAGAATAATAAAATAAAATCAAGTAAAGGGAACGCTGGGGTTTCACCCCAGACCCCACCAGGGGGTTGAACCCCCTGGACCCGCATTAGCGGAAGTTGCTGCAAAGGGAAAGCAGACTTTGTTTCCGCTGATACTTGAGAGAGACAGGCAGGCTTTCAACGTTATGCTTCTGGCCCGGCGGCTGAAAGCCGCCTGACCGAGCGCAAAGCGTCCGGTGAAAGTCAGTAAAAAGCCATGGGGGAAAGCTTGTTTTCCCCCATGGCTTCTCACTAACTTTCATGGGCCAGAAGCCGCTCACTTCCGTATCCCCAAATCGACTGGCGAAAATAGCCGGTTCTACCCAACGAAGTGCTTTCGCCTATTGGGATGCAAGGGATGAAATCTCTTGCCGCAGGACGAACCGCCGATGACCGCCTGGGGCGGGTATCTCATCGGCGGTGAGATCAGCCGAAACGAGCAATCTCCGCATGAAGCGGAGTTGCGACCTTTGAGGCTGCGGATCTGGGCGCGCGCAGCGCCCAGCGTTTCCCCCCTGTAACGCCCGTTTTACTTGTTAAAGATCCTGACAGGCAGCACCAGGAAGGTAAAGGCGTTGCCCTCCAGGGGCAGGATCATGCAGGGAGACACGCTGGAATTGAAGCACATGCGCACCTGTTCGCAGTCGATATTGTGGATGATATCCGTCAGATACCGGGAATTGAACGCGATGCTCAGGTCATTGCCCTGGAAACCGATATCGATCTCCTCATGCACGTCGCCGCGCTCGGCGTTGGCGGTCATTTCCATGGGGGAATCGGCCTTCATATTCAGGTAGATCAGGTTGTTCTTGCCCTCCCGCGCCATCAGGCTGCACCGCTCGATGGCGTCGGAAAACAGGCCGCGGGTCACCAGCGCTTCCGTGGTCCAGGAATCGGGCAGGATCCGGTGGTAGTCGATAAATTCACCCGTCAGCAGCGTGCCGTAGACCTTGACGGAGCCGAAGGTGAACATGATGTGGGAGGAATTCATGGTGATCTGGCACTTTTCCTCCGTGTCCGGCAGCATTTTGCTGACCTCACCCAGCACCTTCCCCGGCGTGACCGCCTGGATATGGTCCTCCTTCAGGCCCTTTGGCACGTCGTTTTCCGCAGGCACCCGCTGCAGCGCAAGCCTGAACCCGTCCAGGCCCACCAGCAGCGTTTCCTTTTCGTAGACCTCCATCAGGATGCCGGTGAGGATCTTGCGGCTCTCGTCCGTGGACACCGCGAACTGCACCCGGCTCACCGCGTCCCGGAACCTGCCGCAGGGCAGCACCGCCCGGTATTCGCCGGAAATGTCGCGGATGTCGGGATAGTCCTCCGCTGCCATGCACGCCATGGACGCGTTGCTGCCCCGGCTCCTGATGGCCGCGCGCATCCGCTCGTCCACCTTGACCTCTACCTCGCCTACCGGCTGCTTGCGCATCAGCTCCGCAAACAGCTTCGCCGGCAGCAGCGCGCATCCGTCCTCTTCCACCAGCGCGTTCACCGTGGCCTTGATGGAGATCTCACCGTCCGTGCACGTCAGCAGCAGACCTTCCTCCACCGTCTCGATCAGCACCCCGTCGTATACCTGCTTCACCGGCCGCGGAGAAATCGCCCGCGTCACCATCCCTAACCCGTAATTCATTTCGTCGGTCTGAACCCGAAAATGCATATTGCCCGTCCCTTTCTGTCGGCAGGTGGCCCCTGCTTTTTATCCGCGGGCTTCCGCTCGTCCGTCCGCCCGCCCAAATAACATGTTTGTAGTAGTAATATAAATTCTTCGTAGTAGTATTAGAACCTGTGGAAAATGTGGATAACTTTCCGGATGCCTTGCGCAGCCTCCGTTTCCCGGCCCTCCTGCGCTGTGGAAATCCCGGTATTTGCTGTGGAAAAACGGGGATAACTTTGCCCGGTTCCCCCCATTTTCGCATATTTTTAGGGAAATTGCAAGGGGGAGGTTACGCTGGAGAGGGGTTACGCTGGGGCTGTTCGCCCCAGACCCGAACCAGGGGCCACAGGCCCCTGGACCCGCAATAGCGTAACCCCCTGTAACTTTTTCTGCCAAAAACCATTTATCCACATTATCCACAATCGCGCAATGCACAGGATGTGGATAAAGAAAGCGAAGAAAATCAAGGGGTCAAAAAAGAAATACACAGGATATCCCGGAGTTATCCACAGGGGGGAAAGGCTTTTTTCCAGACGGGAAGGACGGAGAAAATGAGGACGATACAGCCCAGGGCCATGACGGCGTAGCAGACGTCCATGCGCATCCAGGTAAGGAAGCTGATTTTCTGTTCCAGGGCAAACTCCATGGCCAGGATGAGGCCGCTGGAGAGGAGGAGGCCCACGGCGCCGGGAAGGAGGAGGGCCTTGGCGCGCTGGGATTTTTTCAGCAGCCGGACGCAGAGAAGAAAGACCAGGAGCACGGCGATGCCGCTGAAAAGCTGGCTGGCGCGGACGAAGCCCCATTTGAGGACGGCGTCCTGGCGCATGGATTCCCAGAAGGGCTGGCAGCCGGCGTAGAGGAGCAGGAACAGCAGCGCTTTTCCCCCGGGGCGGCGTTTTTTCAGGCACATCAGGATCAGGAAAATAACGAAGGCGGTGATGGCTTCCGGAAGGTAGACGGCGAAGCACCAAACGCCGTAATAATTCTGTTCTCCCAGGGGAAAGCGGAAGAGGATGCCGGGGTTTTCCCAGGCCACCATGCTTTTTTCCTCAAAGGGATCGAACCATTCCTCGATGTCGTAGCCGTAGCCCAGGTTCACCAGGGGCTCTGCCATGCGGCAGGCGGCGATCATGAGGGCGGTGGGCGCGGCGGCGGCGTCCAGGATATTTCCCAGGGGCTGGCGCGTGATCTTCGCGGTCAGGGCCCCGGCGAGGAGGCCGCCCAGCAGGGCGCCGTAGAGCATGTAGCCCCCCCGGGTCAGCTGCCAGAAGAAGCTGAGGCCCTGGTCCAGCAGCCAGTCGATGGACACCAGGCAGTATCCGATGCGTCCGCAGAGCACCGCCAGCGGGATGGCAAGCACGGCAAACCAGCTGACCGTGCCGGGCTTGAGGGCGTGCTTTTTCCCCAGCCATTCCATGAGCAAAAGCCCCGCCAGGGCGGAGGCGGCCAGGACCAGCCCGTAGCGGTAAAATGTGATGGGCCCGATCTGAAACGCTGCCATGGCTTATTCCTCCACCACGGCGGAGGCAAAGTAGATCAGGCCGGAAATGCCGCGGCTGTTCAGCGTCTTATGGACGCGCTTGCCGTTCAGCATCAGGTTGGTGCTGCCGCCGCCGTCCAGGTTAAAGGCCACCTTGCACTCGGGGAACACGTCCTCCCGCACGATAAAGTCCGCCACCTGGAACAGCTTCATGCCGCTGCCGTTGCCGCCGTCCACCTCGAAAATGCCGTATTCCAGCTCGCCCAGCTGGCAGATGGCGATGCGCTGGGCGCAAAGGTTGGGCTCGCGCTTGTCGTTGTTGGGCACGTCGATTTCCTGGGGCTGGCCGTCGATCACCAGCACCGGGCCGAAGGTGAAGGCGTTGATGACCGTGCGGCCCGCGGCTTCCAGTTCGTTAAGCTTGTCCTGGAGGGTCGCGTCCGTGGCCTTGAGGACATAGGAGAAATCGCCCTTGTCGTCGATGATGAGCACGTCCCGCTTGCCGTCCGGCTTGCGGCGGTATTCCACGCCCTGGCGCACCACGTAGCCGGAATCGTAGGTGTATTTCATGAAATCGTCGTTGCAGGCCACCACGGAATTCAGCTTCGCCGCCATGTCCTTGGGCCGGGCGTCGGCGGGGTTGTCGTAGTCCTCATAGCTCATGGTGGTGCGCAGCTGCGTCGGGTCGGCGATCTTGATGCGCACCCAGCGGCACATCACCCAGTCGTTGCTGTATTTGGGCTTCCAGTTTTTTTCCTGCATGATGATATGAATGGATTCGTCCTCATATTCGTATTCGGAAATCCACCCGTCCTTTGGCAGCACCCGGCCCGTTTCCGTCAGGTCCAGGGGCAGGGGCTTTACCTCCGCCAGCGCGGGGGAGGAAAAAAACACCGCAAGCAAAATCAGCATCACGGCCGCGATGCACCAGCGCAGCAGGTTCGTATTCATCGTCGTATACTCTCCTTGATTTTGTACCGGGCAAGAATTGCCGTATTTGCGCATCATTACCCATTTTCTTATTTCGTCGCCGGTCTTGCTTTTTCCTGCCGTTTTTGGAAAAGAAAAAGGATGATGGCAGGGGAAACGCTAATGAAAGAAACTGCCGCCCAAAATCAGGCGGCAGTCCGGAAATTTTACGTTTGGCAGGATCAGAACATGGTGTTCAGCAGCTCGATGCCGTCGATGATGACGTCAAAGTAAGGAGCGGAGCGGAATTCAGATTCATGGAAGTAGCCGTCATAGACGATCTTGGTGCCTTCCTCGAAGTGGCCTTCGGTGGCTTCCTGGGGCTTCCAGGATTCTTCCAGCTTCTGGCCTTCCACGGTGAGGTAGTCATTTTCGGCCACGGTAAACACGTTGCGGGTGCCGGCGATGAATTCAGCCTGGGCGGCGTCGATGGCTTCCTGGGTGCCGGGAGCGGCGACGGCTTCGTTCAGGTCGGTGACGATGACGGAATTGCCTTCGATGGTGCCCACCCAGTCGGTTTCGATGGGTTCGCCGGCGATGACCTGGTTGATGATGTATTCAAAGTAGGGCTCCCAGTTGATGCGGGAATACACCAGGTAGGTGTTGGGGCAGCTGGCTTTGGTGGAGATGTTGTAGCAAACGTTGGGGATACCGGCGTTTTCACAGGCGGTAGGAGCGCCCATGGAGTCGGCGTGCTGGCTGATCAGGTCGCAGCCCATGGCGATCAGGGCCTCGGCGGCGGCCTTTTCTTCCTTCTCGTCGTACCAGGAGCCGGTGAACTGCACCTTCATGGTCACGTCTTCGCAGACGGACTTGGCGCCCAGATAGAAGCTGGTGAAGCCGGAAATCACTTCAGCGTAGGTGAAAGCGCCCACATAGCCCATCAGGGGATGCTCGCCCTTCAGCTTGCCTTCTTCCTTCAGCTGGTTCAGCTTCATCCCGGCGGCGATGCCGGCCAGGTAGCGGCCTTCATAGATGGTGGCGAAGGCGTTGTGCAGGTTCGCGTAGTTCAGCACATGGGCCCGGTCGCCGGTGGCGTGGAAGAACTGCACGTCCGGATACTTTTCCACGATGTCGTCGGTAAAGAACTGATGGCCGTAGCTGTCAAAGAAGATCATGTTGCAGCCTTCGTCGATCAGGTCCAGGGCGGCTTCGGCGCATTCCTGGGACTCGGGGCGGTTGCGGGAGATGATGACCTGGTCGTCGGACAGGCCCAGCTTTTCTTTGGCTTCCATCGCGCCGTTGATGAAGTTGTTGTCGTAGGTGGAGTCTTCGTCGTGCAGCAGGATGACGCCCAGCTTGATATTTTCCTTGGCGATACCGTCCGCCAGGGCGGAGACGCAGCCCAGGCACATGGCCAGGGTGAGCAGCAGAGCAACGAGCTTTTTCATGATGGTTTTTCCTCCTCCGGAATTGGTTGGGTGGTGATGATATATTCTGTCAGCCCTCCGCCAGAATGATCTTGCCGTCCTGGATGGCGGATACGACTGCCAAAGACTGGATATTGACGCCCATGGCCCGGATATTCTTTCCGCCGGGCATGAACCCCTTTTCAATGCCGATGCCGATGCCGACCACCTGGCACCCGGTCTGGGCGCAGAGGGCCATCATGCCCTGGCACGCCTGGCCGTCGGAAAGGAAATCGTCCACGATCAGCACGCGGCTGCCCTTGGGCAGGTATTTCTTGTCGGCGCGGATGATGTTTTCCCGCTTGTGGGTGAAGGAATACACGCTGGCCTGGGCCACGTCCGGGCTCTGCACCACGGTGGCGGCCTTCTTGGCGAACAGCACCGGCACGTCGCCCATGGCGTGGGCGGTGGTGAGGGCCAGGGCGATGCCGCTGGCTTCCACGGTCAGGATCAGGTCGGGCTTTTCGCCGGAGAAGCGCTTCGCCATCTCCTGGCCCATCCGGAACATCAGGCCGGTGTCGATGCGGTGGTTCAAAAACATGTCTACCTTAATAATATCGTTCCCGATGCAGATACCGTCCCGGATGATGGCTTCCTTCAGCTCCTGCATGAAGCGCGCCTCCTTTCCATAAAAACCGAACATTAAAAAGGAAATACACTGATATTGTACAGAAAAACCCTCCAAAAAGCAAGCGTTTTTGCAAATTATATCGTTATTTTCATGAATTTGACGGAATTGAGAATGAAAAATTTCGAATATTATACCAAAAAGGGAATGATTCGGCTAAATCGTTTCAAACGGAAGGGGAATCAGGACGCTTTTTTTCGTCACATTTGATGAAAAAAACGGTGGACTTTTGGACAATCGTGTGCTATAATGCAAATGAGGCAGCCGGCGGGTTCGGCTGTAAAGAGAGCAAATCAAAGAAAAGCGGCACACATACGTCATCATCATATTCGGTTCTTGCGCGGCAGGAGTTCCGCGTGCGAATAAATATTTTTAAAAGGAGAAACCACAATGAAAAAGGTTCTCGCTCTGGTTCTCGCTCTGGCCATGATGATGGCCGCCACCGGCGCCCTGGCCGACATCGTGATCTGCCAGAACAAGGTGGAAATCACCGACGCGCTGATGGAATACGCCAAGCTGTACACCGAAAAGACCGGCGTTGATGTAAAGGTCATCACCGGCGGCGGCTCCTCTGACTACAACACCGTGCTGAAGGCCGAAATGCAGTCCGGCCGCGAACCCGACATCTGGGTCATCGAAGGCCCCTCCGGATACGAGCTCTGGAAGGACAAGATCGCTGACCAGACCGGCGCGGAATGGACCCAGTACACCGCCGCCGCCTACATGGACGGCGACAAGGTGGTCGGCTTCCCCGTGGCTGTGGAAGGCTACGGCCTGGCCTACAACAAGGCCATCCTGGACAAGGCCGGCATCGACCCCGCCACCCTGACCAACTTCGACGCCCTCAAGGCCGCCTTTGAAAAGCTGGATTCCATGAAGGCTGAGCTGGGCCTGGACATGGTGGTTTCCATGGTGGCCGGCACCACCACCGGCATGACCTGGGTCACCGGCCTGCATAACTTCAACGTGTACCTGACCGTGGGCAACGAGCGCAACGACACCACCTACATCGACATGGTGCTGGAAGGCAAAGTGGACGAAGAACGCTTCCACCAGTATTGCCAGTACGTGGCCCTGCTGTTCCAGTACAGCACCCAGGATATGCTGCTCAACGGCACCCAGGACAGCCAGCTGGCCGCGTTCGCCAACGGCAAAGCCGCCTTCTATCATCAGGGCAACTGGATGGATCCTTCCCTGGTGGTGCTGAATCCCGACTTTGAAATCGCCTACGCGCCCCATCCCTTCCTGCACGAAGACACCGACGGCATCCTGGTCAATCCTCCCTCCTGGTACGTGGTCAACGAGAACGGCAACAAGGACGAGGCCATCGCTTACCTGAACTACCTGGCCACCTCTGAAGAGGGCGCCGATTACATGGTGAACAAGGCCGCCATGGTGCCCGCCTTCACCAACGTGACCATCGCTCCCTCCACCCCCCTGTCCAAGAGCGTCATGGAATGGAACGCCGCGGGCAAGACCTATGACTGGCAGCAGTACAAACTGCCCGACGGCTTCGGCATGGGCACCCTGGGCCAGATCTACGAGCTGTTCGCCGCCGGCGCCATCGACGTGGACACCTTCGAAATCATGATGAAGGACGCCATCGCCGGCATCGCCAAGTAATCTTTCCCCACAGGAACACAAACATCCTATGATCAGGGGGCTGCGCCTGGAGAACCTTTTTCTGGTCGCAGCCCCTGTTTTTCAACAGTGAACAGGATTCAGATGATTGCGCAGGAATAAATGAAACAACGTAATGAGTTGAGAACGCAAGCCGAAAGGCTTCCCCTGGCAGGGGAAGCTGTCAGGCGCGGAACCAACTTCGAGCGTGTCATCATGTAATTTCGCGCCTGACTGATGAGGCGCTCCCCTTGTTTGGTTTCATAAAAGCGGCTTCTCTTATAGCCTGCTTGAAGGTGCACCTCATCCGGCGCTTCGCGCCACCTTCCCCTGCCAGGGGAAGGCTTTCAAAGATGTTTTTCTGGATGATAATTCTGCACGCTATACTCTCTTCAATCTCCTAACTGAAAAAAAGGGGGGAACAAGCCATGACCAGCAAACAAAAGCGCAAGCTGACGGAATTCCTGTTCCTGGTGCCGACGCTGCTTGCGTTTCTGATGGTCATCATCATTCCGTTCATCTACGGTATCTTCTATTCCTTCACCGACTGGCAGGGCACCGGCTCCTTCAGCAAGATGGTGGGCTTTGAAAACTACGCCGCCATCTTCAATGAGCCCGCCTTCCTGCATTCCTTCCTGGTGACGCTCAAGTTCACCGTCATCAACATCATCACGGTCAACGTGGTGGCGTTCATCATCTCCCTGCTGGTCACCAGCGAAATCCGGGGCCGCAACGTGTACCGCGCGGGCTTCTTCGTGCCCAACCTGATCGGCGGTATCGTGCTGGGCCTGATCTGGCAGTTCATTTTCAGCAACATCCTGCCCTCCGTGGGCGCGGCCATCGGCTGGGACCTGATCAGCAAGTCCCTGATTTCCAATAAGGACACCGTCATGTTCACCATGGTCACCGTGAACACCTGGCAGTACGCCGGCTACATCATGCTGATCTATGTGGCGGCCATCCAGAGCATTTCCAAGTCCGTCATGGAGGCGGCGGAGGTGGACGGCGCCAAGTACTGGACCCGCATCACCAAGATCCAGATCCCCCTCATGGCCAACGCCTTCACCATCTCCCTGTTCCTGACGCTGACCAACAGCTTCAAGATGTACGACGTGAACGTGGCCCTGACCAACGGCGGCCCCGTGGGCATCTTCATGAACAAGCCCGTCAACAGCTCGGAGCTCCTGGCCCTCAACATCTACCAGACCGCGTTCAAATACAACAACATGGCCCAGGGCCAGGCCAAGGCCGTGCTGTTCTTCGTGGTGCTGACCATCTTCTCCATTATCCAGGTCTCCTATAACAAGAGCAAGGAGGTGGAAGCGTAATGGCTAAGAAGCAACCCGAACAGATCGAGCGCATGGCCGGTTCCATCCCCCATCCGGGGCGGCGGATTGCCCTGGAGGTCGTCACGCTGCTCCTCTTTATCCTGTTCATGCTGCCTTTCGTCATTGTGATCATGAACTCCATGCGCACCAATGCCGAAATCATCAACGCGCCCGTGGGCCTGCCGGAGAATCCGGCCAACCTGTTCCAGAACATTTCCGACGTGTGGAACAACCCCACCTTCAATTTCCTTTCCGCCTGCCGTGACAGCCTGATCATCACCGTGCTGTCCCTGGCCGCCATCTCCATCTTCTCGGCCATGGCAGCCTGGGTGCTGGTGCGCAACAAGACCAAGTGGAGCAACCTTTTGTTCCTCATGTACGTTGCCGCCATGGTCATCCCCTTCCAGGTGGTTATGTTCCCGTTGCTTACCTGGTTCAAGACCGTGGGCGATTTCCTGCATATCCCCATGCTGCGCTCTTACCAGGGCATCATCTTCGCTTACCTGGGCTTCGGCGAAGCCATGAGCATCTTCATCTTCCACGGCTTCATCAAGGGCGTGCCCCTGGAGCTGGAGGAAGCGGCGGACATCGACGGCTGCTCCCGGGCGGGCACTTTCTTCCGCATCGTGTTCCCGCTGCTGCAGCCCGTGTTCGTCACCGTCCTGGTGCTCAACGGCCTGTGGATCTGGAACGACTACCTGCTGCCGCTGCTGGTGCTGGGCGCTTCCGGCGATATCCGCACCATCCCCCTGGCCGTGCAGGGCTTCAACGGCTCCTTCGTCAAGCAGTGGAACCTGATCATGGTCTCTACCCTGCTGGCCATGCTGCCCATCATCATCCTGTATATCTTCGCCCAGAAGTATATCGTCAAGGGTATGGTGGAAGGCTCCATCAAATAATAAATATCTCCAATCCAACACAGCGCCCCCGGCAGGATCGCCGGGGGCGCTGTGTTGGCGGCAGCATGGATTGTGCGAAGGGCACTTTAAGCCAGTAAAGGGATACGCTGGGCGCTGCGCGCGCCCAGACCTGCGGCAAGGGATTTCATCCCTTGCATCCCAATAGGCGAAAGCACTTCGTTGGGTAGAACCGGCTATTTTCGCCAGTCGATTCGGGGATGCGGAAGTTAGCGGCTTCTGGCCCAAGAAAGCCGGGAAAATCTCCAGGGGAAAGCTCGCTTTCCCCTGGAGATTATTCCCTGGCTTTCACCGGACGCTTTGCGTCCGGTCAGGCGGCTTTCAGCCGCCGGGCCAGAAGCATAACGTCGAAAGTTTGTTATGCTCTCTCAAGTATCAGCGGGAATAAAGCCAATTCGTCCTCACAGGTTGTTTCCGCTACAGGAGTCCAGAGGACGAAGTCCTTTGGTGCAGGTGCACGAGGGCCGCAGAGGCCCTCGCCCCGTCGTTCCATTAGCGACTTAAAGTGCCCAATAAAAGGAGTATACCATCATGACCATCGAAAAAGCGATTTTCCAGGCGGACGAATTAAAGCCCAATCAAGTGGCGAAGGCGCAGAAGATCGACTGGCTGAGCCACCTGGACAGGCGGGTGTTCAAAGAGGTGATTTCCGCCCATGTGCCCGACGGAAACACGCCGCAGGCTTTCACGCCCTACGACCAGGACACCCCGGCGGATACGGAGCTGCTGGCGAAAGCGCCGTATGACGACATTTATCCCTATTTCCTGTCCATGCAGATCGACCTGGCAAACCTGGAATATGACAAATACAACAACAGCATGCTGCTGTTCACCGACGCCTTTGGCCAGTTCGCCCGGGCGTATCACCGGGAGCACCGCTTCAAGCAGGAAGCGAACGCCTTGAAATTCTGACAGGAGGGATTGCCATGCACTATCCGACCCTGAAAACCGTCCCCTCCCTGCCTTTATGGACAGAGCAGTTCACCGGCCTTGACCGCCGCCCCCGCGCCGCGGACGGGTCGTTTGCGGCCATGGGCAACATGACGGGTGAAAACTGGCCCCTGCTGTCCAGCCGGAAAAAACGCGGCGTCGTGGCGGAGCTGGAAAACCCCCTGGGGATGATCGCCATGGAAAAGCTGGCCTGGATCGACGGGAGCAGGCTGTACTACGGCGGGAAGCCGACCCCCATCACCGGCCTTTCCCTGGACGCGTCTATGCTCCCCAAGCAAATGGTGTCCATGGGCGCGTATCTGCTGGTGTTCCCGGACGGCATGTACTGCAACACGGCGGACATGACGGACTTTGGCACCATCGACCGGCTCTATGCCTCGCCCGCGGGGCAGGCGGTGGGTTTTTCCCTCTGCAACCTGGAGGGCCAGGCATACCCGCGGACCGGCATGACCGTCAGCGATGCCGAACCCTCCGATCCGGACGAGGGCGATTATTGGCTGGACACGGGGGAAACGGCCCACGTCCTGTACGTGTGGCACGGCAAATGGACGGCGGTTTCCAGCCTGTACGTCCGCATCGACGCCCCGGGCATCGGCGAAGGGCTGCGGGCCCAGGACAGCGTGGCCCTCAGCGGCATCTGCTATGCGGGAGGCGACAGCGCTTTGGAAAGCCAGCTTGATTTCCTGAACGCCACCCATACCGTGCAGGCCGTGGACGATGATTATATCGTCATTACGGGGGTGATCGACCAGAACTATACGCAGGCGGACGGATCGGTCCGGGCGGACCGGAAAGCGCCACGGATGGATTTTGTGATCGAATGCAACAACCGCCTGTGGGGCTGCCGCTACGGTGAACAGGACGGTGAAACCGTGAACCAGATATACGTCTGCGCCCTGGGCGATTTCAAAAACTGGCGCAAGTACGCGGGCACCAGCCAGGACAGCTATTATGTGAACGTAGGCTCTGACGGCCCCTTCACCGGCGCGGCGGCGCACCGGGGCACGCCCTGCTTCTTCAAGGAAAACTGCCTGCACCGCGTCTACGGCGAGATCCCGTCGAATTTCCAGATGCAGACCGTCCGCTGCGAGGGCGTGAATCCCGGCAGCGGCAGCACCCTGGTTTCCGTGAACGGCGTGATGTATTACCTGGGCGCCCATGGCGTGCAGCGGTTTGACGGGATCCCGGAAAGCGTCGGCAAAGCGCTGGGCGAAGGCAGGCTCAGCGGCGGCGCGGCGGGGGAAATGGACGGGAAGTATTACCTGTCCGCCCAGGAAGAAACGGGCGGGTGGAGCCTGTATGTGTTCGATACCGGCCGGGGGGCCTGGTACCGGCAGGACGACGCCCACGCCCTGGCTTTTGCCGCGCTGAACGGGGAAATGTACATGCTCTGCCGGAACGGGACGGTCTATGCCCTGAACGGCAGGGCGGGCACGGAGGAACCGGCGGAAGTGACCTGGTACGCCGAGACCGCCGAAATGGGCTATGAATACCCGGAGCACCAGTATATGAGCCGGTTTCTGCTCCGCATGAAGCTGGAGGAAAACGCGGTCTGCCATTTCCAGGTACAGTACGATTCCGACGGGATATGGCTGGAACGGGCGTTTCTGCACGGCGACGGGAAAACGGACATTTTCCAATTGCCCATCGTGCCCCGGCGGTGCCGCCACATGAAGGTGCGCCTGGAGGGCCATGGCGGCATGCGGCTGTACGGTATGGCCCGGGTGCTGACCGCGGGCGGAAGCAAAACGTGAAGGAGGTCGTTGGATTGATCAGCACATCGCTTTTGAACAGGCAGCAGGACGCCTACAGCCCGCTGGTGGCGCAGGCGCAGAGCTACCTGTATTCCAGTATGCAGGGGAATAAGCCCCAGGCCTACCGGAGCCGTTATGAGGAACAGATCGCCGGGCTGTATGACCAGATCATGAACCGGCCCGCGTTTTCCTACAATGCAGAAAAAGACCCGCTGTACCGGCAGTACAGGGATCAGTACATCCGGGAGGGGCAGCGGGCCATGCTGGACACCGTGGGCGCTTCTGCGGCCCTCACCGGCGGGTACGGCAACAGCTGGGCGAATACGGCGGGCTATCAGGCGTACGGCCGGTATTTGCAGGCGCTGAACGATCAGCTGCCCCAGCTGGAAAAGCTGGCCAGGGAAAACTATGAAGCGGAAGGAAACCAGCTTAAGGACCGCGCCGACCTGGCGCTGAGCCTGGATAACAGGGAATACGGCTGGTACCGGGACGCGGTGAACGACTGGCAGTATGACGCCAAGCTGGCGATGGAGCAGCAGAAATTTGATGTCGAGGTGCAGAAATACCGGGATCAGATGCTGGCTTCCATGAGCGCCCAGCCCGTTTATCCCAACGGCGTGCAAGCCGAAGCAGCTGAGAAAAAGGAAGAGGAGATACGGAAGGAGGAGGAAGAAAAGCCGCGGTATACCTGGAACCAGCTGACCGCGAACCGCGACAATCAGGCGGCCTTCCTCAAATACGCCCAGGCAAAAAACAGGAAAAGGAGATGATCGGATGGCGTATCTGGCCGACATTCCGTTCCCCGGCAATGTCAAGGACGTCCGGCAGGTGATGGATTACCTGCGCCAGCTGGAAGAGCAGCTGCGCTACGTGATCCAGCACCTCGGCGCGGAAAACATCCAACCCAATGCCATCGGCGAGGCGCAGCTGAGCCTGCGGGTGAACGAGGATATGCGCGCCGTGCGGAAATCCGTCAAGGATATGGGCCACAATCTCAGCTCCTATCAGCAGGCGGCGGAGGAAATCGCCCAGGATCTGCGCCGCGTGGCGGCGGAGGGCGTGCAAAAGCTGAGCAATTCCGCCGTGACCATCAACACGGGCGGCATCGACATGTCCGGCGGGGCAATCAGCCTTCGGGCGGGCAGCGCCTTCCGGGCCAGCAGCGGCAGCGCGTTTGAGGTGTTCGCGGCGGATGGGAACAGCTGCATCAAGCTGGGCGGAACCCCGCAGGATCCCAACGCCTCCCTGGGAAGCGGCGGCACCCTGCGGGTGAAAGCCCTTTACGCCGACAGCATCCACGCGGGCAGCAGCGATTACTGGAACGGCGGGGGAGCCGTGGGCGGCACCCAGGTGGTGGTGTCCGCCGCGAAACCCGAGGGGCACGGGCTGCTGTGGATCAAGCCCCTGGAGGCGGGCATCGCGGACTATGCGCTGGCCCCCGCCGCCGCCCTGTCCATGGACGGCGCGCAGCCCGAAAGGACCCTGACCCTGGCCCGCACCCGCGCCTCCGCCCTGGAAGGGCAGACCTGCCGGTACGGCGTTCAGTTCAGTATCTACAATGCGTCCCCGGCCTGTACCTGGACGCATGTGCAGGTCTATCTCCTGCGCGCGGGGCAGACGCCGCTGCTGATTCACGAAAGCAGCCCCAACACGCAGGTGGGCGCAGGGGATTATTTCCGCGTGGATACGCTGGCGTCTCCTTCCGCGGCGATGGAAAACCTGACTGCCGGCGCTGATTTGCAGCTGAAGGTCTGCCTGACGAAAAGCACCGGCACACAGGCCGTCTTTTCCGCCAACTCCATGGTGCTCCTGCGCTGCTTCGCCGGGCAAAGCGCCGCTGCCGACGGCACCCAGCCCTGCGATCTGCGCTATATTCCATAAAACAGGCTGTCGAAAAAGGTCGCCAATGGCGGCCTTTTTTGATATAATAGGGATGGGTGATAAAAGTGCTAACGAAAGAACACAAGAAATGCTTTGCCTACTATGATTGTGTTCTTTGTCCGAACTGCCAGGTATTAAGCTATTCTACCA
>JAFZOG010000096.1 GCA_017550745.1 Clostridia bacterium
GAAACTTGAGAGAAACAGGCAGACTTTCGACGTTATGCTTCTGGCCCGGCGGCTGAAAGCCGCCTGACCGGACGCTTTGCGTCCGGTGAAAGCCAGGGAATAATCCCCAGGGGAAAGCGAGCTTTCCCCTGGAGATTTTCCCGGCTTTCTTGGGCCAGAAGCCACTCACTTCCGTAACCCCAAATCGACTAGCGAATGTACTTTGTTTTACTCAACGAAGCTATTTCGCCTATTGGGATGCAAGGGATGAAATCCCTTGCCGCAGGTCTGGGCGCGCGCAGCGCCCAGCGTATCCCTTTACTGACTTAAAGTGCCCTTTCACACAACGGCTGAAAATATTTTCGATCAAAGCACGTAAGCTGAAAAAAGCCCGGCTGGAAATACCAACCGGGTTTTCGATATAAAAGCCTTGATTGATTAGCCCCTATTCTGTGCCTCCACCAGTCTTACGCCGCAATACTGCTGGCGGAGCTTGGGCTTTTCGATCTTTCCGGTGGGGTTGCGGGGCACAGGCGCGAAGATGATCTTCCGGGGGCGCTTATAGCGGGGCAGATCCAGGCAGAAATGATTGATCTCTTCTTCGGTGCATTCCATGCCCTCTTTGATCTGGATGATGGCCGCGGCGATTTCGCCCAAGCGCTGGTCCGGCAGGCCGATAACCGCCACGTCGTGGATCTTGGGGTGCGCGGAGAGGAAATTCTCGATCTGGACGGGATACAGATTCTCGCCGCCGGTGATGATCACGTCCTTCTTGCGGTCCACCAGGAAGATAAAGCCCTCGTCGTCCTGCATGGCCATGTCGCCGGTGTGGAGCCAGCCACCCTTCAGTACTTCGGCGGTGGCCTTGGGGTCGTGGTAATAGCACTTCATCACGCCGGGGCCCTTCACGCACAGCTCGCCCACGTCGCCTTGCGCCACAGGCTCGCCCTGCTCGTCCACGATCTTGCACTTCCAGCCAAAGCCGGGCACGCCGATGGCGCCGACCTTGCGCACGTTCTCCATGCCCAAGTGCACGCAGCCGGGGCCGGTGGATTCGGACAGGCCGTAGTTGGTGTCGTATTTATGGTTCGGGAAGTATTGCAGCCAATGCCGGATCAGGGAGGGCGGCACGGGCTGGGCCCCGATGTGCATCAGCCGCCACTGGGACAGCTCGTAATCTTCCATTCTCAGGTCGCCCCGATCCAGCGCCAGCAGGATGTCCTGCGCCCAGGGCACCAGCAGCCATACGATGGTGCAGCGCTCCATGCTCACGGTTTCCAGGATGGCCCGGGGCTTGTTGCCTTTCAGGATCACCGCCCGGCTGCCGGTGTACAGGCTGCCGAACCAGTGCATTTTCGCGCCGGTGTGGTACAGCGGCGGGATGCACAGGAACACATCGTCATGGGTGGTTTCATGATGCGTGGCTTCCAAGCGGGCGGACTGGAGCAGCGCGGTGTGGTCCAGCAGAATCGCCTTGGGGAAGCCGGTGGTGCCGGAGGAATAATAAATCGCCGCGTCGTCCGTGTCCGTCACCAGCACCTTGGGGGCGGAGGAGGAGCAGTTGGCTACCGCCTCATTGTAGCTTTCCGCGAAGGAGGGCTTATTGTCACCCACGAAGAAGAGCAGCATTTCATTCCCGATCTTGGGGAATATGTCCTCCACGCGGCCGATGAATTCCGGGCCGAAGAACAGCACATCCGCGTCGGCCAGCTTCAGGCAGTAGTCGATTTCACTGGCGGTATAGCGGAAATTTAGCGGCACCGCAATGGCCCCTGTTTTCAGCACGCCGAAATAGATCGGCAGCCATTCCAGACAGTTCATCAGCAGAATGGCCACCTTCTGCCCCTTCCGGATGCCCCGGGAAAGCAGCAGGTTCGCCACCCGGTTGGCCTTTTCGTCAAACACGCTCCAGGAAATTTCCCGGCGGTAGGGCGCTCCCGCGGTGGGCTGGATGAGCTCATACTCCCGCCATGTCACCCGCGGCTCCTCCTGGATCTCCGGGTTCATTTCCACCAGCGCGATCTCGTTTCCGTACAGCTTGCTGTTTCTCTCCAGCAGATCAGTAATGGGCATATCCGTAAAACATCCTTTCCCGCGGAAGCTCCCCCCTGAAAAACGGGCGGCATGTCTTTAACGCTTTTATCCGCTAAAGAAATAATACACCTTTTGCCGACGGTTGTCAAGCGAAAGACAGCAGAAAAACGCAGGCGGGAAAAACCGCGGAAAAACAGAAAAAACTTTCAAAAGTCCAGGTAAAAGGGGTTTACTTACACGCTTTAATGTGTTAAAATATCACATAGGGATTGAAGAAGAGCGGCGCGTCGCTTCATCCCTTTTCTTGATGAAGGAGGGGAATCCACGATGGCAAAGACCATGAAGCAGGAACGCAGCATGGCGCTGTATGAGGCGATCCTGGCAGTCAAGGACCTGGACGAATGCTGCCGTTTTTTTGACGACCTGTGCACACCTACCGAGCTTCGCAGCATGGAGCAGCGCTACGACGTGGCCGCGGCGCTGATGCAGGACCAGGTGTATATGGAGATCCAGGAAAAAACGGGCGCCAGCAGCGCCACCATCAGCCGGGTGCGCCGCAACATCCTGGAAAATTCCAAAAGCGGGGCCATGCGGCAAGTCATCCTCAGGCTGGCCGATCAAAAAGAAGAAAGTTAAAATCCGTTTTTCTGTTCGACATTCTTTCGTTCAATACTCCAGGGCAGAAAAAGCGCGTCCTTTCTTCTTCGCGTTTTATATTCTTTCTTTTTTTCTTAGGAGGTTTTTATGGCAGAACGTTATTTTCAGCCAGAAATCGAGACCGCGAGCCGGGAGCAGATCAAAGCCTGGCAGGACGAACGCCTGGTGAAGCAGGTGCGCCACGTATGGGAGAACGTGCCCTATTACCGCAAAAAGATGGAGGAAAAGGGCCTGTCCCCCGCCGACATCAAGAGCACCGAGGACCTGCATAAGCTGCCCTTTCTGAGCAAAGCCGACCTGCGGGACGCTTATCCCTACGGCCTGATGGGCGCGCCCCTCAAGGACTGCGTGCGCATCCAGTCCACCTCCGGCACCACCGGCAAGCGCGTGGTGGCCTTTTATACCAAAGAGGATATCGACCTGTGGGAGGACTGCTGCGCCCGGGCCATCACCGCGGCGGGCGGCACCAACGAGGACGTGTGCCAGGTCAGCTACGGCTACGGCCTGTTCACCGGCGGCCCCGGCCTCAACGGCGGCAGCCACAAGGTAGGGTGCCTTACCATCCCTATGTCCTCCGGCAACACCGAGCGGCAGATCATGTTTATCCGCGATCTGAACGCCACCATCCTCTGCTGCACCCCCTCCTACGCCGCTTACTTGGGCGAATCCATGAAGGAAATGGGCCTGACCCCCGCCCAGATCCCCCTGAAAGCCGGCATTTTCGGCGCGGAAGCCTGGAGCGAGGAGATGCGCCAGGACATCCAGAAGACCCTGGGCATCCGGGCATTTGATATTTACGGGCTCACCGAGCTTTCCGGCCCCGGCGTGGCCTTTGAATGCTCCGCCCAGACCGGCATGCACATCAACGAGGACCACTTCATCGCCGAGATCATTGACCCCAAGACAGGCGAAGTCCTCCCCGACGGGGAACAGGGCGAATTGGTGTTCACCGCCATCACCAAGCGCGCCTTCCCCCTCCTGCGATACCGCACCAAGGACATTTGCGTCCTGAGCCGGGAGAAGTGCCCCTGCGGGCGCACCCACGTAAAAATGAGCAAGCCCAGGGGCCGCAGCGACGATATGCTCATCATCCGCGGCGTGAACGTGTTCCCCAGCCAGATCGAAACGGTGCTGCTCAACATGGGCTATCCCGCCAATTACCAGATCATCGTGGACCGCGTGAACCACACCGATACCCTGGACGTGCAGGTGGAAATGACCCCCGAAATGTTCACCGACAATATGGGCGACATCGCCCAGCGCCAGAAAGGGCTGGTGGACGGCCTGCGTTCCATGCTGGGCCTCACCGCCAAGGTGTCCCTGGTCGCTCCCAAAACCATCGTGCGCAGCGAAGGCAAAGCCGTCCGCGTCATCGACAAGAGGAAAATTTAATGATCCCGGGGAAACCTCTGTCTGGATCCCCACCAAGAACAGTTCCCTTACAAGAAAAGGAGAATGAAAATGGCAGTTAAGCAGATTTCCGTCTTTCTGGAAAACAAGCCCGGTTTCCTGGCGGATGTGGCAAAGGTGCTGGCGCAGAACGGCATCGACATGCGCGCCTTCTCCCTGGCGGAGACCAACGATTTCGGCATCGCCCGCATCATCGTGGACGACGTGTATAAGACCACCACGGTCTTAAAGGACGCAGGCTACATCAACAGCGTGATCGACATCCTGGCCGTGGCCATGGACGACGTGCCCGGGGGCCTGAGCAAGGTGCTCACCGTGCTGGCGGACGCCCAGGTCAATGTGGATTACATGTACGCTTTTTTGGGCGGCAAGACCGGCGGGGCCTATATGGTGTTCAAGGTCGCCGACCAGGACAAGGCCATCGCCGCGCTGTACAAATACCGCATCCGCATGGTGGATCAGGAGGAACTGGGAGAGCTTTAAAGCTCCAAACAATGGCACCGTCGGCTTTCCGGCGGTTTTTTATGTCGGCATAATCCCTATCCGAAATGAATCACTGCCGCCGAAATGCGATTCGGCCGCGGATTCAATAAAACAAACCACGGAGGTATAATGATGAAAAAAGTACTCTCTCTGATGCTGGCATTGGTCATGGTGATGACGGCTCTGACGGGCATCGCGCTGGCTGAAACAACGGAACAAACCAGCGAAAACTCTGATTTGTCCGCCCTGCTGGGACAGCTGGACGGCCTCTTTGGCGAAGGTAACGGCGAGGGTGAAGACGTTGATCTGGCCGGCCTGATGGGCCAGCTGGGCGGTCTCTTTGGCGAAGGCGACGGCGAACAAGCTGATCTGGCCGGCCTGATGGGCCAGCTGGGCGGCCTCTTCGGCGAAGGCGACGGCGAGAGCTTTGATCTGTCCGGCCTGATGGGCCAGCTGGGCGGCCTCTTTGGCGAAGGCGACGGCGAGAGCTTTGATCTGTCCGGCCTGATGGGCCAGCTGGGCGGCCTCTTCGGCGAAGGCGACGGCCAACAGGCTGATCTGTCCGGGCTGCTGGGCCAGCTGGGCGGCCTCTTTGCCGAAGGTGACGGCCAACAGGCTGATCTGTCCGGCCTGACGGGCATGATCGGTGGTCTCTTCGCTGGGGATAAAGGCGCGCAGGAAGGGGAAAACCTCTTCGCAAAAATCACGAAGGCCGCTCATGGAGACGTTCTTCTGGCGGACAGCATTGAACAGTTCTTTGGCTCCTGGGTTTTGACCAAAGCGTCACTGCTGGGCGAGGAAATCCCGGATTCCGATATCGCTGAAAGCGCGTCCACGCTCCTGACCATCAACGAAACAGCCATCTTCTTTGGGGATGAGGCCATCGAGAATGCTCCGCCGCAGCTGAAGGACGGCATCCTGATCCTCGGTGAAGAACTCCCCGTGTCCGTCCATCTGACCAACGACGGCATCTGCCTGACGCTGCTGGGCATCCTGGATCTGGATTTCGTGAAAGCGGAAAAGCCTTGAAAGAATGACTGTTGCCGCCGGATCATGGTGATCGCATGCCCATGATCCGGCGTATTCCCATGAATCAAACGGGCAGCCTTTCCCCCGGAGCGCTGTTTCCCCCGCCGGATCAGCCACCGGCAGGTGAAATGCGGCTTTGCCCGCGCTCAGCTTCATCTGAGGCGGCATCGCCCTGATATTTTGGGATGGGCTCTATGTGCTGAATCCCCTGTTTTGACCCCCAGCTCACCCTTTGGAGGAGAGAGAAAATGGAGAAGAAAAAACGCACGAAAATGTATGAGCATACTGCCGAAAACGACCTGCGGTACAGGGGGCCGCTTGGACCTTTGAGCTTCCAGATACTGGGCTGGATCTGCATCATCCTGTCGCTGGTGGTGACCCTCATCAAGCTCGGGTCACAGTTTGATCCGTCTGTTGAAACGATGTTTGGCGGCTTGGCCGAAGTGCTGGGCATTGTGTCGGAATGCTCGCTGCCCTTCCTGCTGATGTCCAGCTTTGCCAAAATCCTGAACGGGAAAAACGGATACAAGGGCCTGCTGCTGAGCAACGGCGGGGCCGCCCTGGGCATCATCGCCGCCACCTTCCTGTTTGGCGGTCGCTATTTCATCGGCACCATGGAGCAGCTGGTGGTGCAGAAGGAAGAAGTGGTGCCCATGGTGAATACTTTCGTCCGGATGTTTGTGCCGTCAGGCTATATCGCGTTTAACATTTTCATCGACTTGTTCATGTGTACGCTGACCATGTCCTTTCTCAACGTCCGGCCGAAGCGCGTTTTCACCGGGAAAAAGGTGCTCATCCTGCGGTTTTGCGTGATCATTCCCATTGCTTACGAAGCCGTGTCCCTGTGGCTGAAATTCCAGTCGGTGCAGGGCAACATCATGCTGCCCCTCTGGAGCTATGCGCTGCTGACGGTGAAGCCGCCGATGATGGTGCTGCTCTTCTTTGTGATGGCCTTTGTCGTCAAGATCCGGGAGTACCGCTTCTGCTCCCACGGCCGCACCTACGAAGAGTATCAGGAATTCATGCAGTCCAATCGGAATTCCTTCAGCCTCTCCGTCCGTCTGTGCGTCATGATGTTCATCTTCGCGGTGCTTGACCTGATAATGGCGGGCCTGCTGTCGTATATGCAGGCGGATATGATGGGCGCTGTGACCGCCACCGGGGAAATCGCGGAAGAAGCCATGATGACGGTAATCTCAAGGGCGATGGCCGTGGGCTTCGGCCAGGCATGGCCGATGATTCTGGTCTCTCCCTTCATGCTGCTGTTCTCATATAACCGTGAGCCGAAGAACAAGATGATCGGTACGCTGCTTCCCGTGGCGGCCATCGTCATCATGATCCTGATCACGTTTGAGGCCATCCGCTTCGGCGTTGGCGAATTGATGGTCGGCAAGAAGATCGATCTGGAAGAAATGGAAGCAATGCTTATGATGCTGCTTGTGGAGTAAAGGCTCCGTTTCCTCCATCAACAACGGATAAAGCGAGGGCAGACTGATGAAAGCCGCAAAACTGAAAAACCCGAATTTACTGCTCCCCATGGAAATGATTTTTTACCTGCTGCTGATTCCCTGCGGCCTTGGTTTTGTCCAGAGCCTGGAAAGCCTGGGAGGCGCCGAAAACCCCAAAGTAGAATCGCCGGAACTGAAGCTGTTCCTTGTGCCCGCCGCTCTCCTGTGCCTGGCGCTGGCAAATCTCCTGCGGGCGGCAGGGAACCGGTATAAAAAGCCATTCCCCGCCAGGAGATGGGTGGACTCAGTTTTCGCGGGAGCCTTTCTGATTTGCGCGATCCTTTTGATGGGCGATGTTCAGTCCACCACGTTCTTGTGGGCCACGGTTCTCGTTTTCATGGCCTTTATCGCGGCCAGGCGCGTGCTTTCCATCATCCAGAACCGGCAGGCCATGAAGACCGTGCTGAACGCCGCCGTCATCCTGCTGATCTGCTATCTCGTGCTTGACGGATTCACGAACGGCGTAGAAGGAGCGGAAACGAGAGCAGAAACAGTGCTGCTTCTTAGCATCGAATTGATCATGGTCTTCCTTGCGGTGGGAAGCTTCTTCCGGATCATGGGGGCGACCTTCGTGAACATTCGGCTGGACGTGCTCCGTGATGTGGTGAAGAAGACATACGCGAAGGAAATTCTTTTCGGCCTTCTTCTGCTGATCCTCTCCTTCTCCTGGGTGCTGGTCTACATGGACGCAAACTTCAGCACCTATGAGGATGCGCTGTGGTACTGCTTCGCTGTCGTGACCACGATCGGCTTTGGCGACATTACGGCCTCCTCCCTCGTGGGCCGGGTCCTGTCCGTGATCCTGGGCATGTACGGCATCATCGTGGTGGCGTTGGTCACGTCCATCATCGTCAACTTCTACGGTGAGATGAAAAAAGCCGGGCCGGAGGAGGATTCCGCCCTTGAACCGGGCGGAGAAGCGGAAGAAGCAGAGCAGGCCGTCAAAAACGATCCCGCGTAACCAAGCGTCTTTCTCCGGAGAAGATCATTCAAAAACTTAAAAGAGGCCTGTGCATAAAGCCCAACGGCGCAGAAGCAGGATGATTTGTTCGTCCCGTTTCTGCGCCATTGTTCCATACATTACTTTTTCCAGCTGGTTTCCACCAGCTTCTTTAATTTGGCCTCGTCTTCCCCGTCCCGGATACGCCGGGCGGCGACTACGCGGCGGTCCTGGTCTTTTTCCATGCAGGTGACCAGCAGAAGCAGTTGGTCGTCCGGCCGCACGTCGAGGGGGCAGGAAAAAACGGACGCGTCAATCAGGGCGTCGATGGCTTTCTGCCGCGCCTCCCAGTCCAGGGATTTCAGGTCATGGAAATCCACGGAATGCCTGCCGTATTCTTCGGTGCTGACGGTGCCCACGGCGAAGATGACATAGCGGCCTTCCTCATACATGGTGTCGAACGACAGGAACGGCTCGGCGTGATAGTAGGCTTTGTTTTCATAGTTCCGCAGGCAGCCGAACATCGCGCTTGTTTTCATGTTATGCCCGTACAGGATATAGGAATAAGGCCGGGTTTTCAGGTCGATTGCGGCTTCCAGGAAGATGGCGCCGTTCACGTTTTTTTTGCCCTTGGCATCGTGGGTGAGATAAAACACGTCGTTCCGCTGTACCACCGGTTCGTCCAGCAAGTCGCTCAGGCTCAGCCAGCCGATCACATCCTTGTTCTCACGCCGCAGGGTCTTGAAGCGGCTGCTGATTTCCAGCTTGGGATTGTTGGGGTACCCTTCTCCGGCGTGGTTGGCAAGCCCCAGGACGGTGAACTGCAAAAAGACAAAGGCGCCAAACATGCAAGTCAGATAAACGCTTTGGGGCAATGTTCTGAATATAGACCGCGCTTCACTCCGCGCTTTGAAAGCGCAGGCAAGTCTGTTCTGCATGGATTTCAAGTCCCCATTGCCGGCTGTTTTGACGCGCCCGGACCATGGGCGCACCAATGCGCCAGGCCGCAATACGATTCGTCCTTTGGGGGCGGAGGAACAACCGTTGATCTCCTGATTGGTTCTCTTTTTGCAATTTTATGATACGTCTAATCATTCAATTTGTCAATGTAAATCCTTCAGTTTATCAGGGTAAAGGCATGAATGAACAAGAGTGAAGAAGCCCTTCCCGCCTGTTCAAGGAGAAGAAAGGAACCTTTCTTGCGGGAAGGGCCGCGGCGGACTGTCGCAAGGGCATCGGCGCGAATCTCTCTTACCGGGATTTCGTCCGCTTTATCCACGTCCGCTGTGAATGGAGCATTATAACTGACCTCCATATCGTAGGCGTGGATGGATCTTTGTGCCCCCGAAATCCAAATATTTATTCATTTCTCAGGTGTTTTGCCCCATGATTGCCTGCAAAAAGGGCTGTCTCGGCAGCCCCTTTTTCTGTATGCGGAATGAAGGAATTACGATCCCAAATACGCCTTCTGCACGGCGTCGTTATGCAGCAATTCGTGGGCAAAGCCCTGCATGGTGATCACGCCGGTTTCCATGACATAGGCGCGGTTGGCGACGGTGAGCGCCATTTGCGCGTTCTGCTCCACCAGCAGGATGGTAACGCCGGATTCGTGCAATTCGGAAATAATGGAAAAAATCTGCTCCACCAGGATGGGCGCCAGGCCCATGGAGGGCTCGTCCAGCATCAGGAGGCTGGGCCGGGACATGAGCGCCCGGGCCATGGCCAGCATCTGCTGCTCGCCGCCGGAAAGGGTGCCCGCGATCTGCTTTTCACGCTCTTTCAGGCGCGGGAAGCGCTGGAACATTTCCTCCAGCGAATCAGGGATTTCACTGGGACTGCGGCTGTAAGCGCCCATTTCCAGGTTTTCCTTCACCGTCATCTGCTGGAAAATGCGCCGGCCTTCGGGGCACAGGCTCAGTCCCCTGGGCACGATCTTGGAAGCGCCCAGGCCGTTCAATACCTGGCCGTTCAGCTCCACCGTGCCCTGCCGAGGTTTGAGCAGCCCGGCGATGGTGTTCAGGGTGGTGGATTTGCCCGCGCCGTTGGCCCCGATGAGGGTGACGATCTCTTTTTCATACACCTCCAGGGAGATGCCCTTGATGGCGTGAATGGCCCCGTAATACACGTGCAGGTCATTGACCCGCAGGAGGGGGGATTGCTGGGTTTCGCTCATGCCTGTCCCTCCTTCTTTTTGCCAAGGTAGGCTTCGATCACCACGGGGTTGGCCTGGATCTCGCTGGCGGTGCCTTTGGCGATGATGCGGCCGAAGTTCAGCACGCAGATGCCCTCGCACACGCCCATGACCAGGTTCATGTCGTGTTCGATCAGCAGGATGGCGATCTGGAACATATCGCGGATCCTGGCGATATTCTCCATCAGTTCTTCGGTTTCCCGGGGGTTCATGCCCGCCGCCGGTTCGTCCAGCAGCAGCAATTTGGGGTTGGCGGCCAGGGCGCGGACGATCTCAAGCCTCCGCTGTACGCCGTAAGGGAGCGAACCCGCCCGCTCGTCGGCCAGCTTTTCCATATCGAAGATATGCAGCAGCTCCAGCGCCTTTTCGTGCTGGCGGTTCTCCTGGATCCAGTAGCGGGGCAGGCGCAGGATGCCGCTGAACATGTCATACTTGACTTGATTGTGCAGGCCGATGCGCACGTTTTCCTCCACCGTCATGTTATCGAACAGGCGGATGTTCTGGAACGTGCGCGCGATGCCCAGCTTGGAAGCCTGGGCGATGCCCAGCCCGTGCAGGTCGCGGCCGTTCACCAGGGTAGCCCCGCTGGTGGGCTCGTACACCTTGGTGATCAGATTGAATACGGTGGTTTTCCCGGCGCCGTTGGGGCCGATCAGCCCGGCGATTTCGGTTTTGCCGATGGTCAGGTTAAAGTCGTCCACGGCTTTCAGCCCGCCGAATTCTATGCCCAGGTGCCTTGTTTCCAGCACCGGGATCTCGTTGATGTCGCGCTCCGGCACGATGCTGTTGGTCGGCACGGGTACCATCCGGGTGCTGGAATGCTTTTTCTGCTGGCTCACTGCGCGTCACCTCCCGGCTGCTCTTTCTTTTTGAAGGGAGCAATGATGCGGTTGACGATGGAACGGATGGTGGGGTTGTTGGTGAAGATCATCACCAGGATCAGCACCACGGCATACACCAGCATGCGGTAGTCCGCGAAGGCGCGCAGCATCTCGGGCAGCACGGTCAAAAGCGTCGCGGAAATGACGCTGCCCAGTACGTTGCCCAGGCCGCCCAGCACCACGAACACCAGCACGTTGATGGACTGGTTGAAGGTGAACTGGGTGGGCACCACCGTGGAGGAATTCAGCCCGTACAGCGCCCCCGCCATGCCGGCCAGCACGGCGGCGGTAACGAAAGCCATCATCTTGTATTTGGTCACGTTCACGCCCATGGACTCGGCGGCGATGCGGTTGTCGCGGCAAGCCTTGATGGCCCGGCCCGCCCGGGAGTTCACCAGGTTCAGCACCACCACCAGGGTGATCAGTACCAGGATAAAGCCGGCGGTGAAGGTGGAAATATGCTTGATCTTCACTGCGCCCTTGGCCCCGTCCACCAGCATGGTGATCCCCTCGGGCAGCTTTTTGTTCAGGAAGGAAGCATACAGCCGCCCGTCCCCTGTGCCGATATACAGCACGTTGACCAGGCTGCGGATGATTTCGCCAAAGGCCAGCGTCACGATCGCCAGATAGTCGCCCCGGAGGCGCAGCACCGGAATCCCGATCAGCGCTCCGACCACGCCCGCCAGCAGGCCGCCGGCCGCGATGGCGGCCACCAGCCTTAAGGTAGGGTCCTCCACCTGGTACACATTCAGCATCAGGCCGCTGACCACCGCGCCGGTATACGCGCCGACGCTCATGAAGCCCGCGTGGCCCAGCGACAATTCACCGGAAATGCCGATCACCAGGTTCAGGGACACGGCCATCACGATCCAGCTGCAGATGGGCACCAGCTGGCCCTTTAGGGACCGGGAGATGGTCTTGTTGTCGATCATGGATTGCAGGATCAGGAACGCGCCGATGACCAGCGCGAAGGTGACGATGTTGTAAATGAGCTTGCTGCGCTTGGCTTTTGTCATTTTCATGCCGTCACACCTTCTCTCTGACCGGTTTGCCCAGCAATCCGGTAGGCTTCACCAGCAGCACCACGATCAGCACGGCGAACACGATGGCGTCGCCCAGTTCCGTGGAGATATACGCCTTGCCGAAAATCTCGATGACCCCCAGCAGCACGCCCCCCAGCATGGCGCCGGGAATGGAGCCGATGCCGCCGAACACAGCCGCAGTGAACGCCTTGATGCCCGGCATGGAGCCGGTGGTGGGCTGCAAAATGGGATAGGACGAGCACAGCAGCACCCCCGCGATAGCCGCCAGGGCGGAGCCGATGGCGAAGGTGACGGAGATGGTGCGGTTCACGTTGATGCCCATCAGCTCCGCCGCGCCCCGGTCCTCGCTGACGCACCGCATGGCCTTGCCCATCTTGGTCTTGGCCGTGAACAGCGTCAGCGCGATCATGATGACTACGTTTGCCAGGATGGTATAAATGGTGGCGCTGGAAATGCTCAGCCCGCCGATATGCAGAATAGAGCTGTTGATGAACGTGCGGGGGAAGGATTTGGGATTCGCCCCCCAGATCATCAGCGCCACATTCTGCAGCAGGTAGCTCATGCCGATGGCGGTGATCAGCACCGCCAGGCTGGCCGCCTGGCGCAAGGGGCGGTAAGCCAGCCCCTCAATGGTGATGCCAAGGACCGTGCATACCGCCATGGCGGCCAGGATCGCCAGCACAGGCGGCAGGCCCCAATACTGCAAGCCGCAGAACGCGATGTACGCGCCGACCATAATGATATCGCCGTGGGCGAAGTTCAGCATCTTGGCAATGCCGTACACCATCGTGTAGCCCAGGGCGATGATGGCGTAAATGCTGCCAAGGCTCAGCCCGTTGATCAGGTTATCGAGAAATATCATGCCTATCTCTCCCGTGTGTGGAAATAAACGAAAAGGCGGAACTGGCCCAGAAGCCCGGGCCAGCCCGCTTTTTTACGGTTTTTACAGGGCGCCGATACCGCGCGGCTTATTCAAACACGTATTCGCCGTTGACGATGGTGGCGGCCATGGGGGTTTTGGTAACCGCGCCGCTGGCGTCCCAGGTCATGGAACCGGTGATGCCTTCCACGGTGATTTCCTGCATGGCGGCGATCATCAGGTCGCAGGCTTCCTCAGCGCTCATATCGCTGGTGATGCCGGCTTTTTCGGCGGCGGCGATCAGGATGTAAATGCCGTCGTAAGCGTCAGCGGCGAACTGGATCGGAATCTCGTTGTAAGCGGCCTGGTACTTGGCAACGAAGTTCACGGTCTTTTCATCGGTGGCGGTGGCCACGAAGGGGGTCAGCAGCATGACGCCCTCGGCCAGGGAGGTGTCGAAGCCTTCCACGCTCAGGATGCCGTCCATGCCGTCCACACCGAAGAAGATGGGCTTGAAGGACTTATCCGCCGCGGTCTTGAGGATCAGGGAAGCGGGGGTATAGTAGATGGGCAGGAACACGATTTCCGCGCCGGCGTTCTGGGCGTCCGCAACCTGGACGGTGAAGTCGGTGGTTTCATCGGTGAAGGTGGTTTCGGAAACGATTTCCAGGCCCAGCTCGGCGGCGGTGGCGACGAACGTGTCGCGGATGCCGGTGGAGTACACGTCGGCGTTGTTGTAGATCACGGCGATCTTGGTGCCCAGCTTGTGCTCAGCAATGTACTGGGCGGAAGCCTTGCCCTGGTTGGGGTCGGTGAAGCAGATCTGGAACATGTTGTCCTTATCCTCGATGACGGCGGTGGAGGAAGCGGACGGGGTGAGCATGAACACGCGCTCTTCGAAAGCCAGCGCGGAAGCGGCTTCGCAGGGCTTGGAGGTGGTGGTGCCCAGGATCATCTGCGCGCCGGCTTCCAAAGCGGCGTTGTAGGCGTTGATGACCTTTTCCACATTGTGCTCGTCGTCTTCGTTGATCAGCTCGATCTGATACTTGCCGCCGGCGGCGTTCACTTCTTCCACGGCGACCTCAGCGCCGTGCAGGGTGGCCAGGCCGTACAGGGCCGCGGCGCCGGTGGTGGGGCCGATATGGGCGATCTTCAGGGTGATCACGTCTTCCGCCAGGGCGGAGGCGACGCTCAGCAGCATGATCAGCGCCATCATAACAGCAACCAGTTTCTTCATAACAAAATTCCTCCTTGTGAAAATATCAGCGGGGAGACAGGCATTTGCTCCCCGGTGAAATCGGTTTCCCATATTATAAGGAAAAACAATGAGCAGGGCAAGGGGGAAAAGTGTCTTTTCCCTGTACTTTTCGGACGATTTTTCTTTTTTCGATCGGATTTTGGGTTTTGGGGGCGGTTTTCCCCCCGCGGGTCAGGTGGCCCACACCTCGTGCATGAACCGGGGATAGGCGGTGTCAATGATGTTCATGGCGCGCAGGATCAGATTCAGGCAGTTGGGCCCGGCGGTTTCCGCGCTGATGAGGGCGTCCAGCTGAACGTTCATCCATTCGTCCTCCCCGATAAAGAATTTCGCCCAGCGGTATTCGCTGTTGATTTTATTCATCAGCTCCAGCAGTTGCAGCTTCTTGTCGATCGGCACGATGAACAGCTTGAAAACCCGAATGCTCACGCTTTTATCGTCCGCATCGAAAAACAGGTGGAAATCCGCCTGGGTGGTTTTTCCGGTCACGCCGCAGCCCACATGGTTTTTCCCGTCCTCCAGTTCCTTTAAGCCGTTGTACTTCCAGCCGTTTTTCTCCAATTCAGCGATGAATGACTCGGTGGTGCTCAGCATGTCAAGCGCCTCCTTTCGGTAATCCTTTTTACAGGCAGCATCATAATCGATAAATGCGGTTCATGGGTCGCCTGAAAGGCGACAAAAAGCCGGTTTGGGACAAACGCATCCCAAACCGGCGGGACAGCCGCTTATTTGCCCAATACTTCCTTGGCGGCCTTCACGGCGTTTTCCACGGTGAAGCCGAATTCCTTAAACAGGACGGCGTAGGGGGCGGAAGCGCCGTAATGGTCGATGCCGATGACCCGGCCGTCCAGGCCGGTGAAGCGGTACCAGGGCATGGTGACGCCGGCTTCCATGGCCACCCGGGCGCGGACGCAGGGCGGGATGACCTTGTCCTGGTATTCCTTGGGCTGCTTGAGGAAAATTTCCATGCTGGGCATGGAGACGACCCGGGCGTCGATGCCCTCCTGCTTCAGGGCTTCCTTGGCGCCCATCATCTGCTCCACTTCGGAGCCGCTGCCCATCAGCAGCACATCCGGGGTTTCCTTGTCGGAATCGGCCAGGATGTAGCCGCCCTTCATGGCTTCGCAGCCGCTGTTTTCGTACTGGGGCAGGTTCTGGCGGGTCAGCACCAGGCAGGTGGGCAGGCCGGAGGTCAGGGCGGTGAGCCAGGCGGCGGTGGTTTCCTTGCCGTCGGCGGGACGGAACACCTGCATGTCGGGGATGGCGCGCAGGCCGGCCAGCTGCTCAATGGGCTCATGGGTGGCGCCGTCCTCGCCCACGCCGATGGAGTCGTGGGTCAGCACGAAGGTGACGGGCAGCTGCATGATGGCGCTCATGCGCATGGCGTGCTTCATATAATCGCTGAACACGAAGAAGGTGCCGCAGAAGACGCGCAGGCCGCCATGCAGGGCGATGGCGTTGCAGATGGCCGCCATGGCATGCTCGCGCACGCCGAAGTGGAGGTTGCGGCCCGCCCGGTTCTCGGCGGAATAGTCGCCGCCGTCCTTGATATAGGTCTTGTTGGAGGGGGCCAGATCGGCGCTGCCGCCCACCAGATTGGGGAGCAGTTTGGCCAGCCGGTTGATCATTTCGCCGGAGGTGGCGCGGGTGGCCATCTTGTCGCCCCACTGCCAGAGCGCGTCGTTCAGGGCCACCTCGTCGGGCAGCTCGGCGCTGTGCCAGGCTTCCCATTCCTCAGCCAGCTCGGGGTAAGCCTTGCAATAGTCCACAAACAGCTTGTTCCACGCTTCCTCAGCCTTTTCGTTCTTTTCCATCTGGGCCTTCACGTGCGTGTACACCTCAGGCAGCACGCAGAAATCGTCCGCGGGCATGCCCAGGTTCTGCTTGGTCGCCGCCACGTTTTCAGGGCCCAGGGGTTCGCCGTGGGCGGAGGACTTGCCCTCCTTGGCGGGGCAGCCGAAGCCGATCTTGGTGGGGCACACGATCAGCGTGGGCCGCTCGTCTTTCTTGCCTTCTTCGATGGCGGCGATGATGGCGTCCACGTCGTTGCCGTCCTTGAGGCGGATCACCTGCCAGCCGTAGGCTTCAAAGCGGGCGGGCACGTTCTCCCGGAAAGCGATGTCGGTGCTGCCCTCGATGGAGATTTCGTTGTCGTCATAGAGCAGGGTCAGCTTGCCCAGCTTCAGGGTGCCGGCCAGGGAGCAGGCTTCGCTGGCGATGCCCTCCATCATGCAGCCGTCGCCGCAGAAGGCGTACACCCGGTGATCCACCACGGGATAATTGGGGCGGTTGAAGTGGGCGGCCAGCATGGTTTCCGCGATGGCAAAGCCCACAGCGTTGGCCACGCCCTGGCCCAGGGGGCCGGTGGTGGTCTCAACACCCACGGTGTGGCGGTATTCGGGATGGCCGGGGGTCTTGCTGCCCCACTGGCGGAACTGCTTCATGTCGTCCAGGGTGAGCCCGTAGCCCGTCAAATGGAGCAGGCAGTAAATCAGGCTGCTGGCATGGCCGCTGGACAGGACGAAACGGTCCCGGTCGGGCCAGTTGGGGTTCTTGGGGTTATGCTTCATCTGGTTCATCCATACGGCATAAGCCATGGGCGCCATGCCCATGGGCGCGCCGGGATGGCCGCTCTTGGCTTTCTGAACGGTGTCGGCGGCAAGGGTGCGGATGTTGTTGATGGTGGTCTGACGGATATCCATGGTAAATCTCCTTCCCATTATATATATTGTGAATAAGAAATGGCCGGTTGGATGCAGCGCGCGCAGGGGGCGGAATATGCCGCTTCAGCGTGCCATGCAAACCTGTGTACTTCCCTTCCCCTTCCCTGCCGTTACTTTGCTGCAACAAACGCTTTCAGCTTGGCAAGGTCGATCCCGTCGCAGCCCTCCAGCACGTTCAAAAGCGCTTCGGCCATGAATCGGACGCCGCCGGGCACGTCGCTTTCGATGTTGAGCGGCAGCACCGGGTCATGCACAGACAGCCTCAGCAGGAACCAGCCGTTGTTCATTTCGCCGTCCAGGTCGAAGTTGATGCGCACGCCCTCCCGGTTGTCCGGCGCGATGTGCCAGCCGGGGGCAAAGGCGGCGTGGTCCATGACCTTTTCGATGGCCAGCTTTCCGGCGGCCCGGAAATCCTCGGCGGTGATGTCCAGACGGATCTCGGCGCTCCCCACCGGCTCCCTCAGGTCGGCGATCAGGTCGGTCAGCTCCCGGCCTTCCTGCTTTAAGCGCATGGCCTCGCAGATCAGCACCGTCACCAGGTACATGCCGTCGTCCAGGAAGTGGTTTTCCCGCAGGGCGGCGTGGCCGCTGGTCTCAATGGCCAGGGGGCAGTTGATGCCCGCCTCGTTGAGGCGCTTGGCCTCGTCGATCACATTGCGGTAGCCCCGCTTGTAGCGGTAATGCTCGCCGCCCCATTCCATGATGAACTGGGCCAGGCCGGAAGAAGTGACGCTGTCCGTCACGATGGTCAGCCCCGGCTGCTTGTCCAGCAGCACGGCGGAGATCAGGGCAATCAGTTTATTGCGGTTGATTTCCCGGCCGGTGCGGTCCACGATGGCGGCCCGGTCGCAGTCCGTGTCAAAAATCACGCCCAGGTCCGCCCCGGCCTTCACCACGGCGGCGCTGACGGACTGCATGGCCTGCTCGTTTTCCGGATTGGGGATATGGTTGGGGAACATGCCGTCCGGCTCCAGGAACTGGCTGCCCTCCACCCAAGCGCCCAGGTCCTCCAGCAGGCCCGCGTAGAAGCCGCCCGCGCCGTTGCCCGCGTCCACCACCACATGCAGGCCCAGCAGGGGCTTTTGCACGTCGGTGTCCAGACCCTGGCGCACGCGTTCTTTCAGCTGTTCGCAGTACACCGGCAGGAAATCCCGCTTCACGATGGGCGTAGAGCCGCCGGACAGAGGCGCGCCGCTCTCGGCGATATCGAGGATGGCGTCCAGCTCGCTGCTGTCGATGCCGCCGTCCTTGGTGAAAAATTTCAGCCCGTTGCGGTCATAGGGGTGATGGCTGGCGGTGATCATGATGGACCCGTCGCAGCCGAAGCCCTCGGTGATCAGGCTCATATACATGGCCGGGGTGGTGCACATGCCGTAGGTTTCCACCTGCGCCCCCGCCTTCATGCAGCCCTCCGCGCAGGCGTCCAGCAGCGCTTCACCGGTGACGCGGCTGTCCCGTCCCAGGGCGACCCGGGGATTATCTACCCCCCGCTCCTTTAACCAGGCCACGAACGCTCCCCCGATCCGGGCAGCCACCGCCGCCGTCAAAGGGGCATCCTCGCCCAGCGCCCTGCCGCGCACGTCCGTGCCGCTTTTCAGCCCGCGCAAACCAGTACTCATACCTTCCCTCCCTGTTCTTTCTGGTCTAATTGATTCATGGCGTCCTCCACGCAGCCCCGGAAAATCCAGTAGAGCGGGGCCAGCGCGGTATAATCATCCATCACCCGGCGCACAATGCCGGGCGATTGGATCCAGGATAAGCTGGCGCCCTGGCGTTCGGCGTACACCTGTTTTTTCAGATACCAGGGCCTTAATACCTCCGGCAGATCCTCCGGCGGCTTCATTTTTTTCCATTCCTGCCCGGCCAGGCAGAAATCCCGTTCCTTCAAAAGCGGCAGGATCCGCAGGAAATCGTCTGGATGCGCGGCCATCTTCCGCCGCATGGCGTCCATGATCTCCCGCGTTTCCCCCCAGATGCCCACGCCCCAGCTCACATGCTCCGGGCTGATCTCGAACCAGTAAAAGGGCGTGCCGTTGTTGGGCATGCCCGCCTGGCGGAAGGCCACCCACAGGTGGTCGCGGTAGGGGGACTTGTCCTTGCTGAACCGGGTGTCCCGGTTGATGCGGGAGAGGCACTTATTGGGCCGCACCTCCATATCCTCGGCAATCTGCTGCATCCCCGGCCCCATGGCCCCGATAAAATCATAAAAAGGCTGGCGCACCTCCCGGAAGTACCGCTCCCGGTTGGCGTCCATGAAGGATTTGTCGTTATGGAACCGCAGGTCGAGAAAGAAAGGAATCAGTTCCTTTCCAAAGCCTTGAAACACAAATGCGCCTCCTATGCTTCGCTTCCACCCTATTATAAACGAAACTTCCTTTTTATTCAAGCCGTCTGGCTTCACAAATCGCGCACAAAACACAGCGAATTTTGCCAAATTGAAAAATCGCCCCAGCCCGTCTCAAGAGGCTGAAGCATTTTTTACCGGGTTCATGGGTTCCCGCAGCCGGAGGATGTCTCATGGGTTTGCCCTGCCGCTTCCCTCCTCCACTTTTACGGCATCCGCGCCAAGCGCCCGCAGCTTTTCCTCCAGTCTTTCATAGCCCCGCATCAGGTGCCCCGCGGGGTCGGTGAGGACGGTTTCGCCCTGGGCGGCAAGGCCTGCCAGCATCAGCGCAGCGGCGGCGCGGAGATCAGTGGCGGAAACGTGGGCGCCGTTGAGGGCATGCCCGCCCTGAACGAGGGCAAGCTGCCCCTCCACGCGGATATGGGCGCCCATCCGGTTCAGCTCCACCACGTGCATGTACCGGTTTTCAAAGATCGTTTCCAGGATTACCGACAGGCCGTGGGTCTGGGTGGCGACCACCATGAGCGGGGCCTGCATGTCGGTGGGAAAACCGGGGTAGGATAAGGTACGGGCCTCCATGGGATGCCGCGCCTTGCCCCGCAGGCGCAGGCCGCGGCTGTCCTCCTGGATGATGACGCCGGACTCGGCAAGCTTAAACAGCAGGGCCCGCATGTGGCCGGTCCTGGCGCGCTCCAGCAGCACGCTGCCCTCGGTCAGCGCGGCGGCGCAGGCCAGGGTGCCCGCCTCGATGCGGTCGGGGATGGGCGTATACTCCGCGCCGTGGAGGCGCTCCACGCCCTCGATGATGATGTTGGCCGTGCCCGCCCCCGCAATGCGCGCGCCCATCAGCGTCAGAAAATGGCAAAGGTCGGTAATCTCCGGCTCCTTGGCGGCGTTCTCGATCCGGGTGACACCCTGGGCCAGGGTGGCGGCCATGATCAGGTTTTCCGTCGCCCCCACGCTGGGAAAATCCAGGTATACGTTCGCCCCTTTCAGACTGCCGCTCACCCGCACGGCCCCGCCCTCCTGCTCCACCTTCGCGCCTAATTTCTGCAGGCCCTTGACGTGCAGGTCAATGGGCCGCTGGCCGATGGCGCAGCCGCCGGGCATGGTAAGGAAGCACTCCCCGTTCCGCGCCGCCAGCGGGCCCAGGATCAGCACCGACGCGCGCATGGTGCGCAGCAGCCCTAGATTCCGGGGATTGGTCAGCGCCACGCACCGCACACGCGCTTCTTTTCCTTCCGTTTCCGTTTCCGCGCCGCAGGAACGCAGGATATCAAGCATGTGCCGCACGTCGGTCAGGGCCGGCGTCTGATGCAGGATCACTTCCTCCTGGGTCAAAAGCGCCGCGGCCAAAATAGGCAGCACAGCGTTTTTCGCCGTACTGATTTCAACTTCGCCCGACAAACGGGGCGAATGGCAAATCCGGTACTGTGGCATGGGTCACACCTCCGCGAAATCATTCCGTTTCGCGGACATTGTGCCCGGAGCGTCAGGTGAACTTTCCGCTGGAAACGGCCTGAAAACCTGTTTCCAGCAAGTTTTTTTCAGCATATCAGCCCGGCATGGCGGCTTTTCGGTCCTTCCCAGCCAATATTTTTTTGTTGGCAAAGAAAAGCAACCGTGGTATAATCAGAAAAAGGAAACATCTGTTTCCCTTTCTAGAAAGCATCGGAGGTGCCCATGGGTCAATTTGTTTTGAAAGCCCCCTACTCCGCCCGGGGCGACCAGCCCCAGGCCATTGAAGCGCTGGCAAACGGCGTGAAAGCGGGCATGCCCGCCCAGGTGCTGCTGGGCGTGACGGGCTCCGGCAAAACGTTTACCATGGCGTCTGTCATCGAAAAAGTGCAGCGGCCCACGCTGGTCATCGCCCATAACAAGACCCTGGCGGCGCAGCTGTGCAGCGAATTCAAGGCCTTTTTCCCGGACAGCGCGGTGGAGTATTTCGTTTCCTATTATGATTATTACCAGCCGGAAGCGTACATCCCTTCCTCCGATACCTACATCGAAAAGGACGCCTCCGTCAACCTGGAAATCGACCGCCTGCGCCACAGCGCCACCGCCGCCCTGAAAGAACGGAGCGACGTGATTATTGTCGCCTCGGTGAGCTGCATTTATTCCATGGGCGACCCCAGCGAATACGAAGGCCAGATGATTTCCCTGCGGCCGGGGATGCAGATGAGCCCGGAAGAGCTGCTTCGGCGGCTGGTGGAAATCCAGTACGAGCGCAACGATGTGGCGTTTGAGCGCGGAAATTTCCGTGTTCGTGGGGATACAGTGGAGGTGATCCCCAAAGGACAGCTGGAAAATGGCATCCGAGTGGAGTTTTTCGGCGACGAGATCGACCGGATCGCGGAGTTCAACGTCACCGACGGCCACCTGCTCCACACCCTGCAGCACGCCGCCATCTTCCCTGCCACCCACTACGCCACCAGCGTTGAGAACCGGGAGGAAAACATCGCCCGCATCGAGCGGGACATGGAAGCCCAGGCCGCCGCTTTTGAGGCGGAGGGCAAGCTGCTGGAGGCCCAGCGCATCACCCAGCGGACGAAGTACGACGTGGAAATGCTGCGGGAGATCGGCTTCTGCACCGGCATTGAGAATTACAGCCGGTACTTCGACGGGCGCAAGCCCGGCGACCCGCCCTATTCCCTGCTGGATTATTTTCCCAAGGGCTTCCTGGTGATGATCGACGAGAGCCACGTGACCGTGCCCCAGATCCGCGCCATGTACGCGGGGGACCGGGCGCGGAAAAAAATGCTGGTGGAATACGGCTTCCGCCTGCCTTCCGCCTTTGACAACCGGCCCCTGACCTACGAGGAATTTGACCAGCGGGTGCAGCAGGTGATTTACGTGTCCGCCACCCCCGCGCCGTATGAGCGCGAAAGGGCCGGCCAGATCGTGGAGCAGATCATCCGGCCCACGGGCCTGCTGGATCCCAGGATCATCGTGCGTCCCGCCACCGGCCAGGTGGATGACCTGGTGGGAGAAATCCACAAAGTGGTGGAGAAAAACGAGCGCGTCCTTGTGACCACCCTGACCAAGAAAATGGCCGAGCGCCTGACGGACTACCTGGACGAGCTGGGAATCCGGGTGCGCTACCTGCATTCCGACATCCAGACCCTGGAGCGCACCAAGCTGATCCGGGAGCTGCGCATGGGCGAATACGATGTGCTGGTGGGCATCAACCTGCTGCGCGAGGGCCTGGACCTGCCGGAGGTGGCGCTGGTCGCTATCCTGGACGCGGACAAGGAGGGCTTTCTCCGCTCTGAAACCAGCCTGATCCAGACCATCGGCCGCGCCGCCCGCAACGTGGAGGGCCGGGTGATCATGTACGCCGACGCGCCGACAGACTCCATGATGGCCGCCATCGGCGAAACCAACCGCCGCCGGGCCATCCAGGAAGCATACAACCAGGCCAACGGCATCACCCCCGAATCCGTGAAAACCGCCGTGAAGGCCCTGCTGGAAATCACCGATAAAACCAGCGCCGAAATCGACAGCGCCATGGAAGAGGACGAGAAAGCCGAATGGATCAAACAATTGGAGGATCAGATGCTCACTGCCGCCTCTGAGCTGGACTTTGAGAAAGCCGCCAAGCTCCGCGACCAGCTCTTCGCCATCCGCGGCGACGCCCCCATGGACAAGCACCAGCCTTCCCGCCGCCGCCGGGAACGGGTGCGCAAAGCGGAGCATTAAGGAACGCGTCGAGACGGAAAGAACGGTTTCCGCTATCAGGAACACGTCCGCTGAAAGAGCACGATAAAACCGCCGCCGAATCATTTTCGGCGGCGGTTTATTGTCCTTGTCACAGATCTTCCAGCGTGAATACATAATCGCTGAAATAGACTTTTTTCAGCGTGTCCAAGTCTGTATACGCGTCAGAATACGTTCCGTCCTCCCGGACGATATACTCGCCCTTCCAGGTACAGAACCATGCCCAGGAGGCTTTGGACGCGATGCAGGCATCCACGTCTGGCAGCACGGCAATTTCTGACAGCGCGATGATCTTCGGTTTTCCGGCGTATTCCGTCAGTTCCGCAAAGTCGGCGGCATAAGCGCTGTACTGGTGCGGGGCGAAATAGATATCCTCTCCGATGATGTCCACATACGCGTCGCCGGGATACCAGTCGGGATGCTGCCCGTTCCAAACCCAAATCAGGTTGTTGCAGTTGTATACGTTCGTCAGCTGATCGTAAAGGTAGATCCAAAGCTCTTTATACACTTCCGGCCCGTTGGCGCCCCACCAGAACCAGCCCCCGGACCCCTCATGCAGCGGACGCCACAGCACGGGCACATGGTGCTCCTCCAGCTCCTTCAGCTTGGCGGCAATGGTCCGGATATCCTCATCCACCAGCTGCTTTCCCGGGGGGTCCAGCCCATGCAGCACGCGGCCGATATCGAAGGAGGTATTCTTCGTATAAAAGCTGGCCCACCACCGCGGGTTGCCGTTTTCATCCATCCCGTCATAAATCGTATTCGGCGGCGCGCACCAGTGCCAGCAGAAGGTGACGATGCCTCCCATTTCATGAAACGCAATGGCGTGCTCGACGGCCTTCGGGTTCATCCCCGCGATGATGCGGGACGCTGTGTAATCACGCATATCCAGGCCCATGACGGCGGGATACTTCCCCGTCAGCGCATGAATGATCTGAAATTCCCGGCTGTCGATCCCATCGTCGCACTGCTGGCCGGACAGGATGCAGCGGCCAAAGTACGCGCACAGGGATCGGTACAGCGCCTGCGTTTCCTGATTCGCCCGGGGATTGATCAGCTGGGGCTGCACATTATAGACGCTTTCGGAAATGCCCGCCGTCTCTGTGACGGTCATGGAATCCAGGAGGATATAGCCCCAGTCCTTTTGAACGGAAATCCGGTGAACGCCGGCGGTCAGCCGCGTATTCCGAAGCACGGAAACATCGTATTGGCCGCTTTCACAGGTGATCGTTCCCGCTTCCACGCCATCCACATACACATTGTTTACCTTCATGGCCCCGCCGATTTTTTTGATGCGGAAGGCAAGATCAAAAAAGCCGTCGCTGGGAACCGTTATCTCAAAAGCGGCATACGCGTCCTCCGTGCTGAAAGAGCCCACAGCCCGGCCGTTCGACGCGTCCGCGTCCATCACGATCTCATTCTTATCCGACCATTCCCCGTTCTCTGCTTCATAGTGAACAGACAAATCAGCCTTTCCGGGCGCGGAAAACAGAAGGCCGAAGATGAAAACCGCCGCTGCCCACGTTTTTCTGATTTTCATTGTTTTCGTCTCCCCCACATCCATGATGCTCCCGCCCCCTGTCTGGAGAAACAGAGCTGTCGTTTGTGTTTTATTATATCGAAAAGGAGCCGAAAAATCAAGCCGGGTTTTACGCCTGCCGCATCCTTGCCCTCTTCTTCGCTTCCTGTCGGCTGTCCCCATCCTGTTCATCGCGATTTATTTGCAAGATTCAGTTGAAATAAATCGCAAATGGATTTATAATAATGGATAAAAAGAGAGGAGAATCGCCTTTCTTACCGTGCGGCCGCTCAAGCGCGGCGGCAAAGCAGCAGGATCGCGGGGTATCTTTTTCGCAAAACGACAAACATTCAGGATGTGGAACAATGAAAAAGAACATTTTCTTATGGCTCCTTGTTTTTGTTTTATTCTGGGTCAGCACAGGCGTCGGGACGGCATCCGCCGGTTTCCAGAATCCCGCCGCAAACGGCGCGCAGGCGGGAGAAGGCAGCCCTGAACGCGTCAATGAATTGCGGCTTTTGTTCTTTGGCAACTCATACACCTTCAGTACGCTGACCTACCTTCCCCCGCTGCTTGACGAAGCGCTTCCCGACACAAATGTGACGGTGGGCATTGCGTACAGGGGCGGCTGTTCCCTGTCCATGCATACGGATATGTTTTACCAGAGCACTCCCTATCCGCTCTACGCGGAGTATACGACCTCCTCAGAACAATGGACATGCTTTAATGATGTATATTCCGCGCAAATGCTGCTGAGCAAATGCCGATGGAATATCATCGGCCTGCAGCAGTCGGTGGAGCAGCTGAGAGATTTCAGCCATCTGGAACAGCTGGCCGATATGATCGCCGCCACGGTCACTTATCCGGTTACATTTGTGTATAATTTGGCGCAGGCCCGCCATCCCAACGACAACGTATGGCTGCCGCAAAACTATCCGCAGGAGGATAGCATGATGGGCCGCTCCAATGCGCATTTCGCCGACATCGCCGATTTCGCGCGGCGGGCAAAAAACGGCGCGTATATCTACGAGGTACTGCCCACCGGCACGGCGGTTCAAAACCTGCGCACCCTGCCCATGGCCGAAAGCATAGGAGAGGCCGGTTATTTCTCTATAGATTCCGAAGGCCATTTGCAAAACGGCCTGGGCATGCTTGCGGCGGGCTACGCCGCCTGCTGCAAGCTGCTGGAAATCATCGGCAGAGCGCCTTCCATCTATGGGCTTCAGTTCACGCCTACCGATGAATACCATATCGCTGCCTACACGCCTTTTTCGAAGGGCTCCTGCGACGGCGTATCTCCGGAAAACAAGCTGGTGGCCATAAAATGCGCCATGCTTGCCTGTAAAAACCCGTTTGAGATTTCCGACTGCTCCGGGATGACCGTTGCACAGGCGCCTGCGGCTTCCTTCACCGGTTTTGGGTCGCTGCCGGTGGTTTGCTTCCGTGAAGCGGTGGCCAGGGCGGATCAGGTTGAAGCTGCGTTTTCCCATGACTTATCCGAGGATTCCATTATCATCTATACCCTGTGCAATAAGAACGCGGCGGATTACGTGAATAATCAGGTGATCCTTGCCGCGGGCACGAACCAAACCGCTGCCTTCAATGTGGGCAGGGTGCTGAGAAACAACAGCATCGGCTATCAATGGATGACCTTTGACGATTGGAACCACGCTGTGATCCTTCCGGGAGACAGTTACTTCCCCAAGCGGTATTCCATCGGCGATTTTTCTGCCGCCCCCTCCGGCGCGGCCCAAACCGTAAAGGTAAACAAAAACTGCTTCACAGGCAATGAATGCCTAAACGCCCTGTTCCCCGCCATCGAACCGGGCGCGGTGATGATGGCAAAGCTGGTAAACAAAAACCCCCGTTCCTTCCCGGAAAACCAGCTGGTGATGCTATTCTGCTGCGGCACGAAGGATTCGGTCGAAAAAACCTGCTTCCTGTACCGCTGCAAAAACGGTTCCTTTACCGCGGCGGATTGCACGGAGCGCTACGACGCGATCATCGAAGCAGGCGACGAATTTGAATTCATTTCCTACAGTTTTTGATCCTGGCGCGGGATCGGGCCAGGATGAAGCCAGGGGAGCAATGAGACGAAATAAAAACAAAGTATGCGAAGGGAGTTTTTCAGCATGAATATCAGCATCTTCGGACTCGGTTATGTGGGCTGCGTCGGGGCTGCGTGCCTGGCGAAGCTGGGGCACCATGTGATCGGAAACGACATTTCAGAAAACAAGGTGCGCCTGATCAACGAAGGAAAGCCTACGATCATCGAGGCGGACATCGATGAACTGGTGAAGGAAGGCAGAGAAAGCGGGCGGCTGGAGGCCAGCATGGACATCCAGTACGTGGTGGACAAATCCGATATCTCCTTCATCTGCGTTGGCACGCCCAGCGGCAAGCAGGGCCACCTGAACCTGGATTATATCTACAACGTGGCCAGGCAGATCGGCAAAGCGATCCGGCATAAGGAAAGCTTCCATATCGTCGCCATCCGCAGCACCGTCCTGCCCGGAACCAATAAGCGGGTGGGCGAAATCATCGCCGAAGCCTCCGGAAAACAGCGGGGCAGGGACTTTACCGTGGTTTCCAATCCGGAGTTCCTGCGGGAAGGAACTTCCGTGGAAGACTATATCAATCCCCCGCTGACCCTGATCGGCACTGACAGCGAAGACGCGGAAAAGACATTCCGGGAGCTTTATAAGGATATTCATGGGGAATTCATCGCCACCGATATTGAAGTGGCTGAGATCATGAAGTATGTAAACAATACCTACCACGCCCTGAAGATCGTTTTTGCCAACGAGGTGGGCAACATCTGCAAATCCCTGGGGATCGACAGCCACAAGGTGATGGAGATCTTCTGCAAGGACAGGCAGCTGAACATTTCCCCCTATTACTTCAAGCCCGGCTTCGCCTACGGCGGCTCCTGCCTGCCCAAGGACTGCAAAGCCCTGCGCACGCTTGCCCACGATCATTACGTAAAGACCCCCGTTATTAACGCAATCGATCCGTCCAACGAGCTGCAAAAGAAGATCGCCATGGACATCATCGAAAGCAAAGGGCGGAAATCCATCGGCATCCTGGGCCTCAGCTTCAAAGCGGGCACCGACGATCTGAGGAACAGCCCGATCGTGGACGTAGCGGAAGTGCTGTACGGCAAGGGGTATGACGTCCGCATCTATGACCGGAACGTGCGCGTTTCCCAGCTCACGGGCACCAACGCCGACTTTATTCAGGCAAAGCTGCCCCGTCTGTACCAGATCATCACCGATGATCTGGACGAAATTTGCCAGGCGTGCGATGTTCTGGTGGTGACCAACAAAGAAAAAGAGTTTGCCGACCTGCCTGAAAAATACCCCCACAAGTGCATCGTCGATCTGGTGCGCCAGTTCAAGGCGTTGGATTACGAGGGCAATTATGAAGGCATCAGCTGGGCCAATATCAACAATAACGCCGCCCAGGATCAGCCCATCGAGCGAAATATGCTGACCACGGAATACTGACGGCAATGGAGCCTGGCGGCTTTGATGGGGGATCAAACCAAAAAGGGGGGAAGCGTCCGGTGCTTCCGCCCTGTTTTCTCCTTTTCCGGAAAACGGAGGAATGATTGAATATGTGTGGTATCGCCGGTTTTTACAACGCTGATATTCCCCGGGCCGACATCATCCGGGCCATGACGGACAGAATGCGTCATCGCGGGCCGGATGCCGAAGGCTTCTGGCTGGACAGCCAGTCCGGCTGGACATTTGGCCACCGCCGCCTGTCCATTCTGGACCTGTCTGAATCCGGCGCCCAGCCCATGGTTTCCGCTTCAGGAAGAACGGTGATCACATACAACGGTGAGATATACAACGCCTCCCTGCTGCGTGAAAAGCTCGTCAAAGGCGGTTATATTCAGTCTTTCCGGGGGCATTCGGATACGGAAATCCTGCTGGAGGCCATCGAAGCCTTCGGCCTGGAGGAAACGCTGAAGCTGTCCAAGGGCATGTTCGCCCTGGCCGTGTATGACCGCCGGGAACAAGTGCTGCGCATGGCCCGCGACCGTGCCGGGGAAAAGCCTCTGTATTACGGCTTTATTGACGGCCCAGGCGGCGAACCCTTCTTTGCTTTCGCCTCCGACTGCGCTTTGTTCAGGTGTATCCCGGGTTTCCGGCAGGAGATTGATCGGGATGCGCTGGCTGCTTTTCTGCTGTATAAATTCGTTCCGGCGCCCATGTCGATTTACAAGCGGATCTATAAGCTGCCGGCGGGCAAGATCCTCACCCTGCGCGCGCCTTTTCGGGAGCCTGAAATCACCGATTACTGGTCCATGGTCCAAACGGCCAGATACGGGGAAGCCCATCCCTTTACCGGGTCGTATGAGGAAGCAAAAACGCAGCTGGAAGCCCTGCTCACCGACTCCATCCGGGAGCAGATGGTGGCTGACGTTCCGGTGGGCGCGTTCCTGTCGGGCGGCATCGACAGCCCCCTGGTGGTATCGCTGATGCAGAAGCTGTCAAGCAAGCCGGTCAAAACCTTTACCATCGGATACGACGACCCCAGGATCAACGAAGCGCAGTTCGCCAAAGAAATCGCGCAGCATTTGGGAACAGACCACAGCGAACTGTTCCTGACGGAAAAGGAAATGAAGGAGCTCATTCCGACGCTGCCCTATTATTTTTCCGAACCGCTCAGCGATTCTTCCCTCATTTCCACTTATTTCGTCAGCAAGCTGGCCCGGCAGAAGGTCACAGTATCCCTCAGCGGCGACGCGGGCGACGAGCTCTTCTGCGGCTATGAGCGGTATTGGGACACAGGCGAGTTATGGAAAAAAGTCAGGAACGTGCCTTATGCCCTGCGCTCTCCCTGCGGCGCTCTCCTGGATATCCTCGGCCTGACGAAGCATCCGTTTTTCTTCAAGGGCGGGGCGTGCCTGAAGGCCCAAAATGTGAATCAGATTCGCGAGATGATCCAGTACCGCCGTGACATCGAAACCAATTACCTGGTGAAGGGCGGCTCCATCTCCCCGCTGAACAAGGCCGATACAAAGCTAAAAAACATCTATGCCGCCATGCAGCTGGCGGATATGGAATACTACTTCCCGGATGATATCCTCTACAAGGTGGATCGGGCCAGCATGGCCCATTCCCTGGAAAGCCGCGTGCCGATGCTGGACCGGGATTATGTGGAATTCGCCTGGACACTGCCCCAGGATTTCAAGTATAAAGATCATGTGAGCAAGCGCATCCTGCGGGACCTTCTGTATCAATATGTGCCCAAGGCCATGCTGGACCGGCCCAAGCAGGGGTTCTATGTGCCCATCCAGAAATGGCTCATGGAAGGAAGCACCTTTGAATACACCAATGAATTGCTGGAACACAGCCATTTGGCCCGTGACGGATACCTGGACGGACAGGTGGTAAAGGATGTGTGGGCTTTCTTCCAGAAAAACAGGAAGAAGCATCAGCTGGTATTTAATCTTCTCATGGCGGAACAATGGTATCGCAGCCAGCAAAGTCCCGCATAAAAAAGCAGCGCAGACGAATAAGGCATAACCGGCAGGCTCCGGCAGAATGGCATCGCGAATCGACCATTCTGAAGGAGCGCTGGTTATGCCTTGATTCATGTATAATGCTAAACTTCGTCTAATACTCTGCCGCATTTACGTTTGACCGGTATCAATGTAATTATGGATCGTTTCAAACTGATCCTCTGCATGAAGCTTGCACGCTTTCAGGATCGTCTCTGTAATGATCCGCCGGTTCAGCATGGCATACTGCTGCATGATATGCATGTCGTGAATGTAATCGTCAAACA
>JAFZOG010000097.1 GCA_017550745.1 Clostridia bacterium
AGAGGCGAGGCATAGCCGAGGGATCTGTCAGTGAATCGTTAAGCCAACCTACAGATCTTTCGACTCCGTTCCGCTCTCGCTCCACTCCGCTCAAGATGACAATGAAGGCTCACTTTTTTCCCTATCTTTCCGTGAAGAACCTTTTTTTGTTTGCGAAAAAAGCGTTTTTCTTGTATAATAGGCTTATCAAAACGGATGTGCGGATACGGAGGAATCAGTCATGAGCGGCAAACGGAGGGTGAACCTGGCCAGTATCTGGATCATTGTGATCTTCACCGTCATCGCCGTGACGCTGGTGGCGATTTTCGTATTGGTTTATTCTTCGATCCTGAACCGGGAAATCAACAGCGGCCTGCGCGCGGAGGCCGCTGTGCTTTCGGATAACGCGGATTATCAGATCATGGAGCCCATCAGGAACGAGCCTGCCCGCCGCCTGACGGCGAAGAACGGACTGACGGAGATGGCGCAGGCTGTCTGCCGGGAGGAAAGAGCGGACAGCCTCAGGATCCAGGCGCTTTCCAATTGGTGCGCGGCGGTGTGCGCCGCCATTCCCTCCTGCGACCGGCTGGGCCTGTATTTTCCCGAAAGCCGGATGGTCACGGGGTCCGACGGCGTGCATTTTCTGGACGATAAAAAATATACCGTCAACGCCAACAAATACGCTTTCCTGACGGAATTGGAAGCGGAAAGCGCCGTATGGCTGCGGAAAGCCTTTTCGGAAAACGGCGCGGACGTGTTCTATATCGTGCATGTGCGCCCCTTTCCCGGCATTTTCCCGGACAGACAGACCCCCATGATCGTATCGGCGGTGAAGGAGGAAAACCTGCACGCGCTGCTTCGCAATTCTCTTAGGACGCTGGGCGAGGAGGATCTGATTTTCCTGTCCGACATTCAGGGCGTGATCTGGAGCGCGGAGGATACGTCACTGGTCGGCACGAGCCTGCCCATCGCCGAGCCCAGCAGCCAAGTCTGCCGGCTGCAAAACGGCCGGAACGTGCTGTTGGCCGAAAGCACCAGCGCCGCCAGCGGCTTCATTTACGTGCTGGCCCGCCCCAATCCCGGATGGCTGGGGAATTACAGCAGCACGTTTTCCCTGTGGGTGCTGCTTTGCCTGGCGCTGCTGGGCGCGGGCATGATCGCCGTGCTTTGGGTGCTGATGGCCCATTATTCGCGGCCCATGCGAAGGCTCATGCACCGCTTTTCCCTTCCCGGAAACACAGAGAGCGGCGGCAGCCTTGTGTCCTCCCCAAGCGAGCATTTTTCCCGCATCGAAATGGCGCTTCAGGACAGGAGCGAGCTCAAGGACCAGCAGGCCCGGTTTTTGCAGCAGAGCCGCCCGGTGCTGCGCTCCGCCTGGCTCAATTGCCTGGTCACCGGCGAGGCGCACTATACCGGCCCCATGCCCCAGCTGGGCATTGCTTTTCCCCACCCGTATTTTCAGGCGGTGATGCTGTCCGCCGTGCCGGACCAGGATACGGAGGAGGCCATCCTGGCCTGCTTCCCCGAGGGGTTTGTCACCGCGGCTTTTACCAGCCGGGAAAAAGAAAGGGTCTATCTGGTCAATCACGCCCAGGGCCCGGACGCTGTGCCGAACATCCTGCGCAAAGCGGGAGAAAAGCTGGATGAACGGGGAATGCCGCTGGTGTTCGGCGTGGGGGTGTTTGTGGATGCGGAAAGCCGCGTTCAGATCAGCTTCCGCTGCGCCCGCCGCGCGCTGTCAGGCCGGTATTTCGGCGACAGCAGCCGCGTGTGCGTGTTTGAGCCCAAGGAAAGCCCCAAGGGCGAGGAGGCCATGTCCCGGCTGATTTCCCGGCTCTTTTCCCTTACCTCCAAGATCCAGCGCCAGGCCGCGGACGAGGTGAACGAAGAAATCGACGCCATTGTGGCGCAGCTGAAGGAGCGGACGCCCTACCTGAATATGATGCGCAGCGTCATGCTGACCGCCGCCATGTTTCTGTGCAAGATCGTATACGATATGAAGGGAAAGCCGGAGGACGTGTTCGGGGAGGATTTGATGAACACGTATTACCATATTGAGGAAATCAACCAGTTCTCCGCGCGCCTCAAGGAGGACAGCATGACGCTCATCGCCTACCTGTCCCAGGAAAGCAGCGAAAGCAACCGGAGCATCGTGCAGTATGCCATCCTGCACATCCGCAATGCCCCGCCGTCTGAGCTGTCCATCCAGTCCATCGCGGACGCCCTGAGCATCAGCACCGGCCACTTAAGCCGGGTATTCCACCAGGAAACGGGGAAAAAACTGGTAGATTTCCTGCTGGAGGTGCGCATGGAGCACGCCGCGCGCCTGATCCGGGAAAACGCGCTGACCAATGAACAAATCTGCGAAACCATCGGCTACAGCCGTTTGCAGTATTTTTCCGCCAAGTTCAGGGAGTATTACGGCGTTTCCATCAACGAATACCGGCGCAGGTGCCGGCCGGATCAGGAAGCGCAGGCGGAATGACCGCAAGGAGGGCAGGCGTATGGAGGACCGTTTTCAATTCCTGGAGCCGGGCGCTTATGCATTCTCCGGCGTCTGTCGGGAGTATCTGGATTTCACGCTGAACCGCCAGCTGCTCTCGCCGGAAACCTGGGCAAATTTCGTGCGGGTGTTCACGGAAGACTCGGATGACGCGGACAGGGGCTGGCGATGCGAATACTGGGGCAAAATGATGCGCGGCGCGTGCCTGTGCTATCGTGCGGCGGGCAGCGAAAGGCTGTATTGCCTGCTGCGGGACACGGTCAAAAACCTGCTTCAGGCACAGCGGCCTGACGGGCGCATTTCTACTTATTCCCCTGCCTGCCAGATGACCGGGTGGGATCTTTGGGGCAGAAAATATGTGATGACCGGCTTGATCCACTTTCTGGAAATCTGCAGGGAAGCGGAGCTGCGCAGGGCGGTCACATCCGCGCTGATCTCCCACGCCGACGCGGTCATGGACCAGGTGGGCCCGGGGAAAAGGGCCATCACGGAAACCTCCGATTACTGGGGCGGCGTGAATTCCTGCTCCATTCTGGAGCCGTTTGTGGCCTTGTACGGGCTGACACGGGATAAGCGGTATCTGAGGTTCGCCGAGTATATCCTGTCCACCGGCGGCTGCCGGGATGGGAACCTCGTGAAGCTGGCCCTTGAAAACAAGGTTCCCCCCTATCAATACCCCGAGGTCAAGGCGTATGAGACCATGTCCTTCTTTGAAGGCGTGCTGGCGTATTATCAGGCCACGGGCAAGGAAGACTGCCTCCTGGCTGCGGTGAACTTTGCCGATGCCGTGGCGGAAACGGATCTGACCATCATCGGCTGCTGCGGCTGCACCCATGAGCTTTTTGACCATTCCGCTGTGCGCCAGGCGGAGCCTTCCTCCAACATCATGCAGGAAACCTGCGTGTCCGTCACCTGGATGCGGCTGTGCCTTAAGCTGCTTCTGGCCACGGGGGACAGCCGCTATTACGGATTCATCGAACGCACGGGCTATAACGCGCTGTACGGCGCGGTGAACATCTACGGCCTGAAACAATATGACCGGCAGAGCCGGGAATACCTTCCCGCGCTGCCCTTTGACAGCTACAGCCCATTGGCGGACAGCCGCCGGGGCGTGGGCATCGGCGGGCTGAAGCGCTTCTCCTTCGGCGGGTTTTACGGCTGCTGCGCCTGCATCGCTTCGGCGGGGATCGCGCTGCTGCCGCTGTCCGCCGTCATGCAGGCGCGGGACGGCGTCCTGATCAACGGCCTGTTTTCCGGCAAAGCGGTGGTCAGGACGGCGGAAGGAAGAAAGATCCGCCTGTCTGCCGAATCCGCGTATCCCGCGGAAGGCCGGATGCGGCTCTCCGTCGAGCCGGAAGGCGGGCCCGCGGCCTGCTCGCTGTATCTGCGGGCGCCGGATGAAATGCGGAATCTGGAGATCACGGTCAATGGACGAAAAGCGGAGCAGTCGGCCGCGGAAGGGGGATATATCCGCTTATTCCGTGAATTTGCCGCCGGGGACGTGGTGGAGATCCGCGGCGTCATCCCGCTGATCAGGGAAACGGCAGGGGACAGCGCGGCGTTCCGTTACGGCGCTGTCGTGCTGGCCCGGGACGAAAATAAGGAGCCTGATTATTCCTGTCAGGCTCCTCAAACGGATGAATCCCTGTCCTATGAGATGCTCCCGCCCCAAAAGGGGGAAATGGTCCGCCTGCTGCTGCGCCAAAAGCCGGGGATGCCGCCTCTGCTTTTGACGGATTACGCCTCCTGCGGCAAACGCTGGAACCTGCAAAAATGCAGGGTCACGGTGTGGATGCGAAACCGGGATCAAGCGCTTTGATCCACAGCAGCCGCGCCTGGCGCGGCCTGGAAAACCGAAGCGTGATCCCCTGCCGGCCCGCGTTCAGCGTTTCGCCCGTATCTTCATCCCTGAGGGAAAACCCTTCGCTGTCCCCCGCAAACGGCAGGGGCAGAAAGACCGTTTCCTCCTGGCATTTTTCCTGGCGGAAGGCCAGCAGAACGCCTGCGGACGCGTCCGGGTCAAAGAAAACATACGCGGTAAAACCGGTGGTTTCCTCCGCCGTGTGCCACGGCGTGAGCACATAAAAGTCCTCAAGCAGGTAAGGGCTGACCCGCTTCCATTCGTCCAGGCCCCAGCGAAGCATCGAAAAATCCTGATCCGGATCATATACGAATTGGGAATCCACGTTTAAAACGGGCAAATAGGACGCCCGCCATACATATTCATCCAGCAGGCCGACCGGCGAAAGCTGATCCGGCTTTTCTCTGTTATTGGCGCCGCACATGGGCACCCAGCGGTTGAAAGCGGTGGTCATGGACAGGCGCAGGGCGGCTGTGGTGCGGTCCGCGTCGCTGCGGAGCAGGGGCACGCCCCGCCGCAGAGATTCAAGATCGTTCCTGCCGCCTCCGCTGGCGCAGGAATCCACAAAAGCGCACCCGCCGTAGGATTTCGTGCAGGCGATGATTTCATCCCACATGCGGTAGTGGGCGCCAATCTGCCTGCATTCGGTGATCCCCCCGCGGTCATCGCCCGCGAAACCGTCCAGGTGCCGCCAAAGGACGGCGGGATCGCTGTTGTTGTCCTCGCGGTACAGTTCCACCCTGTTTTCCAGCAGGGTTTTTTGAATGCGGTCCACGGTCCATCGGAAGCAGGCGGGATCCCCGATGTTGTTGGCGATCTGCCTTAGGCCCGGCTTGCGGATGGCCCATGTTTCGTCGTATCCCCAGTTTTTCGCCAGCGCTTCCGGATCGGTCACCCGCTCCGGCTCGAACCACATGATGGTTTTCATTCCGTGGGCGCGGGCAAAATCCGTCGATTCCAGGAAGGTTTTTCCCGGCCATTTTGCGCTGTCCAGCGCCCAGGTGCCCACTGTGCCCCACCAATCCTTTTGCGGGCTGGAGCCGTTGGGCGCGGCGTACCATCCCGCGTCGAACCAGCGGAAATCCGTTTGTACGCCTTCCCTGATCATCTTTTCCAGGGACGGACGCCAGGTGGTAAAATCCTCTGAAATGCTGCCGTCCGAATTGGGGCGGCCCGTGTCGCCGGCGAGGCAGCATGTGGAAAAGGGGGAAAGGGGCGTGCCGCTGCCGTCCGCGGGGGGAAGGTTCCAGCGGACGAACCAGCTGCGCCAGAAGTTGGCGGCGTAGTCTTCGTTCCGTTTCCGGTAGGGCGCGCGGACAAACAGCGCCGTGCGTATTTTTTCTCCGGGATGGAGCCGCGCCCGCAGATTGTTCACCGACCGGGCCCGGTATTCCGTAACGCCCTGCGCTTCGTTATACCGAAAATCCGCCCGCCACGTGCCGGCCCAGCCGATGGCCAGCATCACGCCGCCGTCGCCGTATTCCAGATTGAAATAGGGAAAACAGACGTGGGTAGCCCGCCCGCTGTTGGATTCAAAGGAACGGGGCTGGGCACCCACGTCCAATGCGTAAGGCCGGTAGGCGTTCACGTGATCGCCCAAAATGCCTTTGAGGGTGGGATATTTTCCCGGAAAGGCAAGTACGGTTTCCGCCTCCGACAGCACGCCCGTGTCTTCCTTTCCGCGGTTTTCAAACCATACGGTCCACTCGGTGACGCCAAATTCAAAATAGTGGGTACAGCGCAGCGTTACATAGAGATTTTCGTCTTTCCGAAAGCACAGCTCCGCGGTTTCTTTGTCCGCGGACCGCTCCCTGCTTATGCCGGAAGAGAGAAACACGTCTTGGGAAAAGCCCCGGACAGGTTCGCCGTCATAGACGAACCGAAAGGGGAAGCATGCGGGATCCCGCAGGATACCGTCAAACCAGGCGTCCGCCTCCGGGTTCCGATAAGAAACGCGCATCCAGGGCTCAGCTCCTTTGACTGCGGCTTTCTCCCTGCCCTCCCGGCTTTCAGGAGGGCATATGGTTTCCTTATACGCGGTATTTGCCAAACGGCCTTATTCCGTGCGCTTAATCGTATTCTTTCTTTTTCAGTCTCTGTTCAAAATCTTCCTTGGGGAGCGGTTTGTCAAACAGGAAGCCCTGCACCATATCGATATTGACGCTGTTGAGAAAAACCACCTGGTCCCAATTTTCAACGCCTTCGGTGACCACGCTCATGTTCAGCTCATTGGCCATTTTTGCCACGTTGGATACCACCACGCTGTCGCGCTTGGAGCCTGTGTGCCCGTCAATGAAGGATTTATCGAGCTTCAGCACGTCGGCGGAGAAATCTCTCAGGATGCTCAGAGAGGAATAGCCTGTTCCGAAGTCGTCGATGGCCATGGCGATCTTCAGATCGTGCATATCGCTGATAAACCTTCTCAGCCTGTCATTGTCTTCTTCCCGCAGCGTCTCGGTTACCTCCACCTCGATATACTGCTTGGGAATGTCATAATCGGCAAGGATTTTCTTGATGTGTTCGGAAAACCCGGGATTGGACAGGTTCTTGCGGGAGAAATTCGTGGAAATGCGCACAGGCTCGATGCCTTCATCGATCCACCTGCGTATATCCTTGCATACCTGCTCGAAAATGTAGAAATCCAGCACACAGATGCTGTCGCCGGTTTCAAGGACAGGGATGAATTCGCCGGGGGTGATGACCTTTCCGTTTCTAACCCAGCGCACCAAAGCCTCCGCGCCGGCGAGGGTCTTTTTCTTTGTGTTGACTTTCGGCTGATAGTAGGGCCGGAACTCTCCTTTTTCCAGAGCGTCGGCGAACATGGAAAGGATCTGCTTTTGATGGATGGCCTTTTTATGCATTTCAGGCGTTGAGAATAAATAAGGCACATGCTTTTCGTATCTTGCGACGTTCAGCGCCGTCAAGCACCTGCCGATGATTCCCTCGCTGTCCATTTCGTCATCGTCAATATCAAGGCAGCCGGCGATGGCTTGCAGCGTGATCATTTCCTCCTGGCCGTTCACAATGGCGCAGATATCCACACCTGAGGTCAGCTTCAGCACAGTGTCGGTCTTTTCTTTGCGGACCATGAGGATGAACGTGTCTCCGGACAGGCGCCCCACGCATTCGCCATCGTCTGTATACGTCAAAAGGTGCTCCGCGAAGCGGACGATGATGCGGTCCGCTTCCAGTTTTCCGTACTTTTTATTGATCAGCCCGAAGCTCTTGACGTTCAGGTAGAACGCATTGTATTTTGCCAGCGTTCCCGCAGCCCACGTTTTGTTGATGAATGTCCTGAATCCGGCAGCGTTGGGAAGCCCGGTCATGATATCGGTTTCGGCGGCTTTCTTCACATACATGTCCTTCAGATAATGGATGCAGTTTTCCTTATAGTTGAAGCCGTTGTGGATCGCCGTCGCCATTTCCACACAGGTGTCATAGCCGCAGCAGGAGCAGTTGATGTGGCGGGACGCTTCGTCCGTCTTGTTCATTTCAAGGAAAATGATTTCCAGCTCTTCGGGATCGGGAACGCGCACGCAGCAATGATCCGACCGGTCCGTATAGGAGCGCAGATAATCTTCCAGCTTCAGGTGCTCAAACTGCCTGTTGAGGCAGGCAAGCCTTTCTTCCGGCGCGGCATGCTTGGACCACGCGCTGTCTGCGGTATCCTTTTCGACGGCGTTCTTGATGTCGTGAAGATGGTACAGCGAATAATCGGTAGAGGACAGGGCCATATCGGTGCCTGTGCCGCAGATACAGCCCTTTTCGCAGTTCAGCGCATCCACAAACAGGAACGGCGTCTTTCCGTCGCGCAGGAACTGCTTGTTCTTTTCCAGGTAATGGAACAGCCTTTTTTCGCCCTCCACCTGGCGAATGAACGCGTCCCGGCCCAGGAGCCACAGCACGTTTTCCTTTAGCCCCCCCGGCATCGGATAGATCGACCCCAGGCCGTACTCGATCTCATCCTGGCAGGGCTCTCCGTACAGATTGTGTTTTTCCACATATTCCATCAGGTGCTTGAAGGTCACGTTATAGCTGACATACCCGTGATTGTTCGGGTCGTCTATCTCCAGCTTTTTGGCGATACAGGGGCTGATAAAAGCGAGCTTATCCGTAATGCCCAATTCTTTTTTCGCGTAAATGGCCGCGCACATCAGCGGGCTCTGAACGGGAAACAGCTTCGGGATCAGCTCCGGAATATACCGCTCGATATATCCGACGACTGCCGGGCAGGGCTGGGAAATGCCGCCGATAAAATTGTGCTTCTGGATATAATTGATGTATCCCCAGGTGGTGATGTCCGCACCGAAGGAAACGCTGATGATGCGGTTTACGCCCAGCTCTTTCAGTTTGCCGAAAACTTTCGCGTAGGTATCCGGATAATTGGCGGGGAAAGCGGGAGCAACCAGAAGAGAGATCTTTTCGCCCTTTTGAAGGTCCTCAAAGAACAGCTTGGTATCGTCGATAAAATCGCGGGCGTTATGTTCACAGATATCAAAGCAGGCGCCGCAGGACACGCAGAGACTGCCGTCAACCATGATCCTTGATTTTCCGCTTTCATCCGGCTCTGTGGATACACAGGCGCCGATGCAGCTGCACGCGCGGATGCACTTGTTGCAGCCGATACACTTGTCGTTGGTGTAAACAAGTCCCTTTTCGATGGTCCTCAAATCTATCTCTCCTCATCCGGTTATGAATCATGGTGAAATAGAGAATCTCGCGATCCTATCCGCAGTATACCACATATCTGTGCTCCTGCCCAGTCCTTAATTGCGGAAAGGAAGAAGGATCGTGGTGAAAAAAATCTACACGGTCACATGAAAAGCCCGCTGTGCCGGGATGTCCACCAGGGGATGGGCGCGCAGATAATTCAGGATCAGTTCGCTCACGTCGGTCTGAATTTCCCGCAGGCAGGGGCAGGCGCGGTAGAAATCAAAATCTCCCGCGCCGGTGGCCCGGTAATCGCACATGCACAGGGACAGCCTTTCATCGGGGCGGATTTCCCTGCCGTTTCGTTTCAGCTCCTTTACCCGGCTGCCCACGGGACGGCTCAGGTCGAAGGCATAGGTGATGCCCGCAAAGTAATCGTAATTATAGTGCGCTTCCTTGGGCTCCAGGAAATGCGGGTCAATGCGCACCTGTTTCTGCCCGTCCACCAGAAAATAACCGGCGCACTGCTCCAGCGCCCGCCGCAGGATATCGCCCGTTACCTCCAGCACCTTGAGGGTGTTGCTGTACACATAGCTGGCCACCACATCCCGGACGGTGACGCTGCTGTCAAAGCCCCGCACGGAATTGGCCAGGGCGGCGCAGCTCACGTCCGCGCCGCTGGCCTCCAGCTGCACCATGTTGAAAAAATCGGCGATGGCGGTGCCCTTCAGGGCCATGGTGAGGTGATCCTCCGGCCAGAGGGGCTGGGACAGCCGGCCCGCCGGATGATCCAGCCAGGCGTTGAGATCCGTGAGAAGCGTTTTTTCCCCGTCCGTGAGCGCCGCGTGATCCGGCACGGAACACAGCGCGGAATGGAAACGCCCTGCATCGTCCAGGGTGATTTTTATATATTGCTCCGCGTTGCAGGGCGTTTGCACGATGTGCGTGCCGCGCCAGCGCCCTTCCGCCAGGGCGATGTGCTGGTGGCCGGTGAGCAGCAGGTCGAAGGGAAGCTCCTCGCATAAGCGGCAGGCGATGTTTTCGTCGGTATCGGACAGGCTGCGGCCTGTGGCCAGCTCCTTTTCGATGCCGCCGTGATAGATGCCCACCAGCACGTCGCAGGGCGGCAGGGCGGCCAATGCCTGCCGGGCCGCTTCCAGGGGATCGGATACGGTCAGCCCCGCCAGGTTTTCTTTCTTTTCCCAGCGGTTCACCCAGTCCGTCACGATGCCCACCAGGCCCACCCTGAGGCCGTTTCCCAGCACGTGCACCGCGCCGGGCAGCAGCGGCAGGCGGCCCTCCGCGTCCTGCACGTTGGCGCACAGGCACTTGGCATGGAGGGCGTGCAGGTAACGCCCCAGGTTTTCCGGGCCGTAATTGAAATCGTGATTCCCCAGGGTAACATAATCGTACCCCCGGCTGTTCATGGCCTGCGCCACCGGAGAAGGCGCACCGGTGACGTGGCAGTAATAAGTCAGGGGCGATCCCTGGATGGTGTCGCCGCCGTCTATGACCAGCGTGTTTTCGTCCTTGGGAAAGCGCATGGAAAGCAGCCCCATGGGATGGGGCTGCAAATCTCTGAAATGCGTGGGATACAGGTATCCGTGGGTATCGGAGGTATAATAGACCGTCAGCTTTGTGTCCATACTTATCCCCGCGCCAGCCTGGACCGAACTTTGGTAGAGAAGATTTCGATCACGACCATCAAAACCACCATGCCGCACAGGTACGCGCCCACCATGCTCCACCGGCTGGAATTCATGCACTGGATCAGCGCCGCGCCGATGCCGCCCGCGCCGACGATGCCCAGGGTGGTTGCGTCCTTCACGTTGATATCGAAGCGGTAAATCACGGTGGAGATGAAATTGGGGATGATCTGGGGCAGGATGCCGTAGCGGATCTTTTCAAACCCGTTGCAGCCGGAAGCGTCCAGGCTTTCCAGGATTCGGGTGTCGATGTCCTCGATGGCGTTGATGTACATTTTGCAGATCATGCCGATGGAGCATACGGACTCCGTGACCACGCCGCAGAAAGCGTTGGGGCCCGTCACCCGGATCCACACCAGCGCCCATACCAGGCTGGGGATGGTGCGGATGCCCAGGATCACCGCCCGGAAGATCACGGCCACCCATTTGGGCACGATCTTGTCGCAGGCCAGGAAGCTGAAGGGGATGGCCAGGATACCGCCGATGATGGTGCCCAGCACGGCGATGGCCACCGTCTGCAGCAATTGATAGGGAACCCCCTCCGTGGTCAGGTTGAACAGCAGGTTGGTGTCCGGATGGATCAGGCCGTTGCCGATGCCCTGGGCGATGGAGATACCCTTCGTGGCCAGGCCCTTATAGGTGATGGAGGTGCCGCTCCATCCCAGCAGCGCCGCCACGATCAGTACGATCAGCGTGTACAGCCACCAGAGCCGCGGCCGGGAAGCGTAGGCCTCCTCGATGGTTAGGGGACGGTCCGGATTCAGCGTCTGTTTCGTTTTTGCCATGATGCGTCCCCTCCTCAGCTCAGCTTTTTGCGCAGGTACTGGCTGGTGTTTTCGATGATGAAGACCACCACGAACAGCGCCAGCAGCACCGCGCCCAGGCTTTCGTAATCGCGCCAGCCGATGAATTCATTGATCAGGATGCCCAGGCCGCCTGCGCCGACGTAGCCCAGAATGGCCGCGGCGCGGATATTCATTTCCAGGCTGTACAGGCAGTAGGACAGGTAGGTGGGCAGAATCTGCGGGATGCAGGCGCTCCAGAAGGACTGGAACTTATTGGCCCCGAAGCTCTCCGTGGCTTCGAAAGCGCCCATGTCGATGGTCTCGATGGATTCATACATCATCTTGGCGACCACGCCGAAGGTGAACACGATGATGGCCATGGTGCCCGCGAAGGTGCCCAGGCCGAAAATCAGCGCGGCGAACTTGGCGATGATCAGGGTGGGCAGGGTGCGGATGATCATGAGCAGGATGCGCAGGCCCCATACCACCACGCCGTTTTTGTTGATATTAGTGGAGGACAGCACGGCGATGGGCAGCGCCAGCGTCGCGCCGATCACCGAGCCCATGATGGACATTTTGATGGTGTCGAACAGGGCGTTGAACAGCTTGGCCGTGTTCGCCGCGTCACCGCCGAAATAGCTCCAGTTGGGATGAAAAATGCGGCCCAGGATATAGCCCAGCTGATAGCCCCGGTTGATGATGATGCGGAAATCAAAGCCCGTCACATGCGCGGAAATCAGGATGGCTGCCATCACGGCCACCGCGATGAAGGGCGTCCGGGATACCGGCTTCTGCACGGTATGGCCGTTGGGCAGGGTGATGGTGCGGGGCTTGATGATCCGGTCCAGCAGCGGCGTTTTGTAAGCCGCCTCAGCAGTTTTTTTCTTCATCGCCGCCGCCTCACTTCTCCGCCGTGGGGATGGCGGCGCCGTTGTAGATTTCGTCCAGGATCTCCTGGGTCACGCTGCCGGTGGGCCCGTCGTATACGATCCGGCCCCCGCGGATGCCGATCACCCGGGAGCAGTAATTCAGCGCCAGGTCCACGTGGTGGATGTTGATGAGCACGGTGATGTTCATCTCTTCGTTGATGCGCTTGAAGTCGCTCATTACCTGCTTGGCCGTGATGGGGTCCAGGGCGGCGACGGGCTCATCCGCCAGGATGATGGTGGGGTTCTGGTTCAGGGTGCGGGCCAGGGACACGCGCTGCTGCTGCCCGCCGGAGAGCTGGTCGCAGCGGGTATAGGCCTTGTCCAGGATGCCCACCTTGTCCAGGGCTTCCAGGGCGTGCAGCTTCTGCTCTTTGGAGAACAGGCCGAAAAGCACCCGGAAAAAGTTCATGTCCGGCACCATGCTGGTCAGCACGTTTTTAATGGCGGTCGCCCGGGTGACCAGGTTATAGGACTGGAAAATCATGCCGATCTTGCGGCGGAAGCGGCGCATGGCGCGGCCCTTGAGGGTCATCACATCGGTGCCGTCCACGATCAGCTGGCCGTTCGTCACGTCGATCATGCGGTTGATGGTGCGGATGAGGGTGGATTTTCCCGCGCCGCTCAGGCCGATAATGGCTACGAATTCGCCCTGGTCAATGGTCAGGTTGATGTCCTGCAATCCTTTGACGCCGTTGGGATACACTTTATCCACATGTTTGAATTCAATCAAAAGAATCATCTCCTTCCGCTTCATCCAAGCGGTGTTTCCGTCCCGGTTACCATCATATCATGGAGCGGTATGCAATACAAGCTGTTTTCCGGGGAAAAAGAGGAAAAAAAGCAGGATGCATGCCAATTACGCGGCTGAACAGAAAAAACCCGGCAGCGGACTGCCGGGCGGGAGGGATGCCGGATTGAGATTACTTCACCACAGTCAGGGCCTGGCGGGCGGCGTCATAGTCGCTGTCCTGCGCGATGGCGTAGCCGGTGTGGCTGTACACGGAGAAAATGGCCTTGCCTTCTTCGGTGTTGATGATGTTGATCAGGGCCGTCTGCAGGGCCTGGATGAATTCGGGATTGTTGATTTCGGGCTTGGCGGTGGTGATGGCCACGGTGTCGTTATAGATGCCGGGGGTGACGCCGATCACGTTCAGCTCGTCCCAGATGGCGCCTTCGCGGCCCATGCCCTGCTTGCCGGTCTCGTCCTTCTGGTCGGTGGGCAGGTTCCAGGGCGCTTCGTAGTCGCGGCGGCCGTCAGCATAGCAGCAGATGATATCCACCTGCTCGGCGGCAGCCTGGGCAAACGCGTCGGCATAGCCCAGGGTCACCACGCTGGACAGGTCGGAAACCTTCTTGCCGTCGTAGTTTTTCATCAGCCACATGGTGGGATAGATGTAGCCGGCGGAAGAAGAAGTGTTGGCCACGGCCCAGGTGCAGTCGTTCAGTTCGTCCCAGGTGAGCTTTTCACCGGCGTTGACCTTGGCGGCCAGGGCCTTGCCCTTTTCGGTGGGCGCAGCGTAAATCAGGGAGCGGTAGAAGGTCACCTGGTTTTCGGTGGGCAGGGTCTTGTTGGCCACGCCGTTCCAGTCGGAGGGGTTTTCGCTGTCGTTGGACAGGCCGGCGCGGGTGGCGGTCAGGATGACGGCCACTTCCTGGTTCTGGCTGTAGATGGCGTAGGTGCCGCCGGGCAGCCAGCCCACGTCGATGGTGCCGGCGCTCATGGCTTCGCCGGTGGCTTCATAGCTGGTGCCGACAGAGATGTCCACTTTGCCGATGTCATAGCCCAGCTTGGCCATTTCAGCCTGCACCAGTTCGGGCAGGTTCTTCGTGCCGGTGATGATCACGTCCGCGTCCTTGGAGGGAACAAACTGGAAGGTCAGGGTGTCCATCTTTTTGTTCTCGGCCAGGGCGGCGGTGCAGCCCAGCGCCAGGGCCAGCACCAGGATCAGGGAAACAAGCTTTTTCATACTTTTTTTCCTCCTTCGCGTAATGGGGTGTGAAACTTGCCACAAATTGTAGTATAGTATAAATCGCGGGAAAATGTGTATATAAATTATTACAAAAATATTCCGGAACTGCTAAAAAACGCGACTGGTTCCGCGGCACAGCGGCGTCCCGCCATGCCGCCGGGTTCATCGGGACGGGGGTCGCGCGCATCAGCCGTGTTGCAGGATGGTTATATAATTCAGGCTGATATGCTGATACTGCGAAAAAACGAAAAAAAAATATGGAAATTTCTTGATTTTTGTGGTATGATAAATATGGATGTTTATTCGAAACTTTTCAGCCGCGCCGCCTGAAAGCCCGGAAGTGGTTCTGCCACCCCTTCGGCCCGGCCTGGGGCAGGCGCTGAAATCATGACCGTTCCTTCAATTGTGCGACAGCGTCCCCGTGGAGTGATTTTCCGGAGGAAAGGCGGATACTGAGGCGAGATGAGCGAAAAAGCGCAAAAAAGCAAGTGGAGCCTGTTCACGCGGATCGTGGCGGTGACGCTGGTGATTGCGATCGTTTCCGGATTGCTGTATCAGTCCACCGAAATCAGCCTTTCCACCGCCGGAATCAGCAACAAAAGCGCCCGCCTGGCGGCGATGCAGCTGCTGAAAAACGACCCTTACGCCAACGCTTCGCGCCTGGAGCGCATGAGCATATTCGCCCGCAATCTGCTGCTGGGCGAAAGGACCTACGAAGATTACGATGCCGCTGTGCAGATTGCCGTCGCACAGGCACACTACGACGAAGCCGTCGCGCTGAACGAAAAGGCGCTGGCAGCATACGAAGGCGACGATCTTGGCGCGGCGGCGCTTACCCTGCGGATGGGTTATCTGTACGCGATGCTGGAGCAGTACCAAAAAGCGCTGGAATGGCTGGATCTGGGGATAGCCGTTCTTCCGCTGGCGGAGGCGGTTCTTACGCGCGCGCAGGTGAAGCTGAACCTGAACGATACGGAAGGCGCGCTCATGGATGTGAATGCCTGCCTGGAAGCGGCGGGGGACAGGGTGGAGCTTCTGCCGGACCTGATCAACGTGATCGAGGCTGCTGGGCAGTATGAGCGCGCGGCTGATTTCTGGTCCAGGCTGATCAGCGCGGGGGGCGGCGCGGATTACCTGTTGCATCGGGCCTATTGCTATTGCCAGATGGGCAGCATGGCGGAAGCGGAAGAGGACGTGAAGCGCTACGCGGAGGCGGGCGGCACGGAAACCGGGCAGGCGAACGCAATGCTGGGCATGGGCTTTATGCGGGCGGGCAGCTACGCGTCCGCGGAAGGATATTATATCCGGGCCCTGGAGAGCGGATACGGCCAGCCGGAGTCGCTGTATTTCTATGTGACGCTGTGCGCTTACCTGTCCGGAAACTTTGAACGCGCCTGCGAATACGGCCAGCGGCTGATTTCCCTTACAGAGGGAGGGAGCAGCGTCCAATCGGCGGAAATCGGCGTTGAAAACGCAACGGGCATGCTTGAGGTGACCTTCCGCCCCATGGATTACGGTACGCTGTGCCGGATGACGGGCGCCTCTTTCACCCGGCTGGGTGAATATATCCGGGGGGCCCAGGTGCTGACGATGGCGCTGAAGCAGAATCCCAAAGACGTATACGCGGCTTACCTGCGGGGCAGCTGCCTGCTGGCGTCGGGGGATTACCAAAATGCAGCCGCAGATTTTGACGCCTGTATCGCCGCCGGGGAACAAGCCGAAAACAGCCGGTACAGCCGCGGGCTGTGCCGCATACAGTCGGGCGACACGCCGGGCGCGGCAGAAGACTTTGAATGGCTGGCATTAAACAGCCGGGATCCTGAACTGGCGGCGGATGCGGCGGAGATGCTGCGGGAAATGGACGCCGCGGCCAGGGAAGCAATGGATCAGGGAGAAACCTGATTATAATAAGAAATTACGGGAGGAAACACTATGTACAAAAAGCTGATGAAGATCATGGCCGTCCTGGTGATGGTTCTGGCGATGGCGGGTTCCGTTTACGCGGAACCGGTTTCTTTGGACGCGCAGAGGCTGGACACCTATTACACCCTGGCGCTTGACCGCATCGAGAATGACGACTACGAAAAAGCGTTGAGCTATCTGGCAAACTGCCTGAAATACTGCGACAAAGCCGTGAATCCGGATCTGTACGCCGACATTCACCTAAAGATCGGCTGCGTGTACACCATGCAGAAGAATTATGACTACGCCCTTGCCGAACTGGAGGAAGCCATCGCCACGATGCCCGGGCTCAGCGAGGCCTGGCTGGTGAAAACGCAGGTGTATTCCGAAATGGAGAATTATACCGCGGCGGCGGATACCCTCAAAATATATATCGAGCTGACGGGCAACACAGCGATGAATGAGACCCTGTCCCAGCTGTACGCCTCAGCCGGCGATGAGGAGAAGGCGCTTGAGGCCCAGAACGCCTATGAGGCGTATACCAGCGAAATCACTGCCGCCTATGAATCGGCTGTTTCCAAGCTGGAGGCGGGACAGTACGCGGACGCCATCGCGGACTTTGAGATTTGCCGCAATGACGCGACGTACGGCCCTTCCTCCATCTATAACATCGCCGTATGCTATATGCAGGGCGGGGATTACGAAAACGCGCTGTCCAACTTCCTGCTTTGCGTGAACGGGGACGCCGAATACGACGGGCTGTATTACAACATCGGCGTGTGCTGCATGGTTCAGGATGAGATCCCCAGCGCGATCCAGGCGTTTACCATTTCCACGGAAAAGGAATCCTTCCAGTCTGACGCGCTGTACAACCGCGCCGTCTGCTATGTGACCGCCGAGGAATTCCAGCTGGCCATCGATGATTTCACCGCTTACCTTGACATGATGAAAGCCGCGCAGGCCAAGGAAGAAGGGGCCGAACCCGGCGACGTCGTGGACGTTGCGACGTATTACCGCGGCGTGTGCTACCTTTCCGTCAACGAATTTGAAAAAGCCGCCGCCGATTTTACCGCCTGCATCGAAGCCGGGCTTGCGCCTTCGGACAGCCTGTTTAACCGCGGGCTCACGTATCTGCAGGCGGGCAGCTATGAATTGGCGGTTGCGGACTTTACCGAATGCATCGAAAAAGACATCAGCACGGACGACGCGCTGTTCTACCGCTCCTACGCTTACCGCGGGCAGGGAAATAACGAGGCCGCCCTGGCTGACCTGACTGCCTGCATCGAACACGGATACAACCTGAGCACTGCCTATTACCAGCGCGCGCAGGTTTATGACAGCATGGGAGACAAAGAACATTATATCGCCGATCTGGAGGCGTCGCTGCAGGATTGATTTGATCCCCCGGCAATGGGCGAAGGCGTTGGCATCAACGTTTGCTGTTTGTGCGGATGAGTAGAAACGGAGGAAGCCGGAATGAAGAGCTTCAGCATAAATCAAAAAAAATATAAGAAGGGAAAGGGGAAAGTAAGCCGTACGCTGATGTTCCTTGCGGTATGGCTTGCTGTGCTTACCCTGATCCTGGGGAATATGTTTGTTTATGCTGAAGAAAGCCCGATAACGGGCGAAGAAACAAGCGCGCAGGGTGACGGGGGAAGTGGTTCCCTCGTCACCGACGACGCGCTTTTTTTCTCCGATCATGGGCAAACGGACAATGCGGGAACAGAGGCCGGAAATGATCAGCAAAACGATGCTGGTGAAAACGAGAATGACCAGTTACCCGAAGTAACCGGGGATCATGAAAACGGCCAGCAGAATGAAGCCACTGGGAATACGGAAAACGATTGGCAGGCTGAAACAACAGGAAGTACGGAAGATTACTGGCAGGCCGAAACAACGGGAAGCACGGAAGACTACTGGCAGGCCGAAACAACGGGAAATACGGGAGATTACTGGCAGGCCGAAACAACGGGAAGTACGGAAGATTACTGGCAGGCCGAAACAACGGGAAGCACGGAAGACTACTGGCAGGCCGAAACAACGGGAAGTACGGAAGATTACTGGCAGGCCGAAACAACGGGAAATACGGGAGATTACTGGCAAGCCGAAACAACGGGAAATACGGGAGATTACTGGCAGGCCGAAACAACGGGAAGTACGGAAGATTACTGGCAGGCCGAAACAACGGGGAATACGGAAAACGATTGGCAGGCTGAATCAACTCAGGATACCGTTAATAACAAGCAGGATGAAATTGTTGAAAATACCGGAGACAGTCAGCAGAATGAAATCGTTGAGAATACCCAAAGCAGCCAGCAGGAAGAAACAATAGAGAAAACTGAAAACAGTCAACAGGACGAAAAGGAAGAGAAAACCGAAGAAACCCGGCAGGACGAAAAAGAGGAGAACACCGAAGAAACCCAGCAGGAGGAAAAAGAAGAGAACACCGAAGAAACCCAGCAGGAGGAAAAAGAGGAGAACACCGAAGAAACCCAGCAGGAGGAAAAAGAGGAGAACACCGAAGAAACCCAACAGGACGAAAAAGAAGAGAAAACCGAAGAAACCCGGC
>JAFZOG010000098.1 GCA_017550745.1 Clostridia bacterium
GAGGGCTGTGACCACCAGCTCCACCACGCTTCGTTTTCCGATGACCACCGTTTCGATGTTGTCCACGATGGCGCGTATGGTCTTTGCGCTGCTTTCCGCCAGCTCGGCGGCCAGGGCGCGGTTTTCGGATTCGTTCATTGTCTGTCCTCGCTGTTTCCGTTGAGCACCGGCGCGCACAGGCGCTGCATTCTCCCGTCGGGTCCCAGGTGCTCAACTATGCTGATGCGGACGCCGTAGGCGTCGTACAGGTTCTTCTCCGTGATGACCTCCGCCGCCGGGCCGGAGAGGACCGGGGCGTTCTTCTGCAGCAGCACCGCCCCGGCATCGCAGAGAAAGGCGTGCTCCGGCAGATGGGTCGTCATCACCGCGGCGTAGCCCCGGTCCCGCAGGGCGCAGATCTTCTCCAGCACGCGGATCTGATTGCCGTAATCCAGGCTGGCGGTGGGCTCGTCCAGTAGCAGGAGCCGGGGTTCACCGGCCAGCGCCTTTGCCAGCATCACCAGCTGCCGCTCCCCGCCGGAGACATCGGTATAGGCCCGCTCCCGCAGATGCAGGATGCCCATGTCCTCCATGGCGGCCTCGGCAAGCTCCCGGTCCCGGGCGGAGGGCTGCCGGAAATACCCCGTGCTCGCTACCCGGCCCAGGAGCACCACGTCCTCCACCAGATAGGGAAAGGGCGGAACGTGGTTCTGGGCCACGTAGGCGATGGCCTGGGCCGTTCTCCGTCCGCTCCACCGGGAAATGTCCTCCCCGTCCATGCGGATCTCTCCCGCGAGGGGCGGCAGCGATCCCAGCAGGGTCTTGAAGAGGGTGGTCTTTCCCACGCCGTTGGGACCCAGGATGCAGCAGATCTCATGGTCCTTCACCGTGAAGCTGACCCGCTCCAGCACCGGTTTCTCCTCCGAATACCCGCAGCTCAGGGAACCTACCTGTAATCTCAATCCCAACCCCTCCTTCTCTGGGCGAGCACCATGGCCAGCACCGGGGCGCACACCAGCCCGGCCAGGGTCCCGATGGGGAAAAAGCCCATCCCCGGCAGATAAATGAGCGATGAAATCGCCCGGCAGATCGTCAGCAGCAGCGCCCCCAGAAAGCAGCTTCCCCCCAGGACGCTCCTGAACCGGGATCCCCAAAGATACCGGCTGATGTGGGGGACAGCCAGGGACAGGGTGCCGATGGTCCCGCAAAACAGGATGCTGCCCGTCACCATCAACGTGACCAGGACGAGGCAGACGCTCCGCACAAGGCCGGGGTTTATGCCCATCAGTCTGGCGTCCTCCTCCGGGTAGCTCATGGCGTCGAAGGAAAAGCGCATGGCGGCGAGGGGCAGCACACATGCCAGGAAGACGACCATGAGGAGCACCAGCGCCTTTCCCGCGAATTCATAGTCCGTGTTCACGGTGAGGCCGTACATGGAGAGGGTCTGGAACACCGTCAGGTCCTCCTGCTCCATGTGGAACCGGACGAAGGTGACCACTGCGCCGGAGACCTGCCCCAGCACGGAGCCCACCAGGAGCATATCCGTCACGCTCCGCCGGTTCTTCCCCGCGAAGCGGCCCGCCCCCATGACCAGGATGAGCATGAGGAAGGCCAGACCGAGGCAGTAGGCGAATCTTCGCCCCATCATGGCGTAAGCCCCCACGGAATACTGGGCCACAAGGAGCAGGAGCCCCAGATTTATGCCGCTGCCCACCCCCAGCATGGTGGGGGCGGCCATGGGATTTCGGAACAGCACCTGATAACAGGCTCCGCCTACGGCGATGGCCGCGCCGCAGATCAGGGTGACCAGCAGATTCCGGAAGCGGGATACGGTCTCAAAGAAATAAGGGCTTGCCTGGATCAGCTCGCTCCGCTGGAGCTTTAAGGGCAGGTCGAAGCGCTCCGCAGCTTCCAACCGGGCCCAGAGCCACAGGTTAGAGAAGGCCCGGACCGGGGAAACAAGCTCCCGCGCCCCGGTACGGATGCACAGGGCAAAACAGAACACCAGGAGGAACAGTACCCCCAGCCCGATCCGGCCCAGCCGCCTCCGGGTCCCGCGGGGAAGGGATTCACGCCCAGTCCGCATTTCTGGCCCTCCTGTACTTCAGCAGGAAAACGAGGAACAGCGCCCCGCCCACCAGGCTGGTGATGAGGTTGATGCTGGTGGTGTACCCGGTGCAGAGGGCGGCGGTATACACCAGCACCATGCTTGCGGCCCCCAGCAGAGCGCAGGCGGGCAGCATCCGTCGGTGATCCGAACCGGCCATCTGGCGGGCAAAGTGGGGGATCACCAGTCCCACGAAGCTGATCTGCCCGCAGAAGGAAAGGATGACGGCGCTGGGGATCACACAGAGCACGAATACGAGAAGCCGGAAGCACCGGACATTCATGCCCATGCTCCTGGCCTCCTCGTCCCCGAACATCAGCACGTTCAGCCCCGGGGAAAGGGCAAGCAGCGCTCCCATGCACAGGAGCGCCGGGATGGCCAGCATCAGCAGGTGGGTAAAGGAGTAGGTATTCGCAAATGTCCCGGAGGCGATGGCCATAAGGGCGTAGGTGCGGGAAGTGGTGGCGTCCACATAGGTGAAGTAATACTGCCCCAGGCTGACGATCGTTCCCGCGAAGGAACCGAAGAGGGAGCCGGAGATGATGAGCACCACGCTGGACATCTTCCCCCGCCCCGCCCGGGTGGAGATGAATATCACCATGAGCGCTCCCAGAAGGCAGCCGGCCATCATCCAGATCTGCTGGGCGTACAGCTCATAGAAGC
>JAFZOG010000099.1 GCA_017550745.1 Clostridia bacterium
CATTCCAATGTGATAAATATTATTACACTTGTACCCCCCCACAAGACATTTCGGGTTGTGTCTACTCCCGTGTTTTCGCCCCCAGGCCTTTCAGCTGCTTTTTCCGCACGTACATCAGCGCGTCGGCCCGTTCAAACACATCATGGTAATACTTGTCATTTTCTGTATCAAAGTCCGCGAACCTGGCGGAAACCACCACGCCGCCGGAAGCGATATTGCTTTCTACCCGCTTGTCCATTTCTTCGATGATGGCCTGGCGGTTCGCGTAATCGTGTCCTTCCAGCACCGCAACAAACTCGTCGCCGCCGGTACGGAACACGGGGCTGTGCTTGAAGAATTCGCAGATCAGCCTGCTGGCGGAACGGATATACTCATCCCCGGCCTTGTGCCCGTAAGTATCGTTGATATGCTTCAGGCCGTTCACATCGCAGGCCACCACAGCAAATTGCCCCGCTGTCTTATCCAGGATCATCTGATCCATTCTGTGTGTCATTTCCGCATAAGCCAGCTTGCTTTTCACGCCGGTCATGGCGTCCTTAAAGGCCAGGGCCTTGGTGTAACCCAGCTCGGCCTCCGTTTCTTCCGAGCGCCGCTGTACGATGGTGTAATTAGAAAAGAACATGCCCAGGGCGAAAAGGATCAGCAGCAGCACCAGGGAATTATTGTGCATGCTGTTCTCGATGACGCCCTTCTTGACTTTGTTTAAATAGGCGTCCTCGCCCATAACATATGATTCCGACGGGCCATTTCCTTTATAAAAGCTGCGGATGTTGTTCACGGACTCGTCCACATAATTCTGGTTCATGTGGCGCATCCAGCTCAGGGACATAAAGGTAATGATGGCCATCAGCGCGATCCAGGCCACTACGGAACGGCCGAAATTCCGGGCGTAGTCCCGGTGCAGCACGTTGCGCAGGAACAGGAACCCGCAAACAGACCAGATGGTGATCAGGAAATAGGTCTCCGTCTCCAGCGTATCGAAGTTATACAGTTCCGGGAAAAGCTGCAATATGGCGAAGAGGATCATCACCGCCATACCCATCGCCCCGGTGAATCGTTCCAGATGCCGTCCCTCTTCCCTCGCCAGCGTATAGGCTGCAGCGGAAACCAGGCCGTACACAATGATAGCGGAAATAACCGTCACATCCACGATCCAGCCTACGGCGGTGCGCCCCAGCAGGGGGATGGGCAGGGACATGATCATGATCAGTTCCACGGCCCTCTCCGGATTTCTCCGCCGGTTCAGTTCCGCATAACGGTCAGGCAGTACTTCGTCCTTGGCCACGTGATAGAACAGGCGGCTCAGGGCCACCGTGTTGCCGATGAGGCTGGTCACGACCAGGGCGAGCAGGGAGGCGGCCAGAAGATAAATCCCGGCATCCCCCAGATAATAACCGGCCGCGTAAAAGGCGGGCATGCCTTTCAGTCCTTCTATATTGTTAAGGTCTTTCAGGTACTCTACCCAGCTGCCGTATTCCGGCGGGAACGCCGTAACGGAAAGGGTAGTTACAAAAATATACAACAGTGTGGTGGTAACTACCGCAGCCCCCAGCACCAGGAAGGATTTCTTCCGGTCAAAGGCAAACTCCCGGGCAGAATGGGAAATATTTTCAAAACCGATAAAAGCCCAGGGGGAGATCAGGGCGATGCCGATAACCTGGGACAGGGCATCCTTATCCTGAATAAAAGCCGGCTCAATGGGATTGGCACCTAAATCCCGTTTCATGACTGCCGTGATAAAACATACGGAGATTCCGACTACGAAAACCAGGACCAGCAACGCCATCAGGCGTACCGCGTGCCGTTCCCGCTTCATGCACAAAAGCCCCGTCAGCAAAATGACGCCCATGGTGAGCAGCAATTCACCCAGGTAAATTTCGTAATTGAAGATGGTATAAAGATAGCCCACACGGAACACATCGCCGAAGAAACTGCGGAAGAACAGGGGCACCGACGTGGCGTTGGCCCAGAGCATGGACAGGTAGGCCAGCCCCAGGAACCAGAAGCTCAGGAAGGCCCGGTCATAGCCGAAGATCTTTTTGACATAGGTGTACACGCCCCCGGCCGCCGGATAGCGGTTCATCAGGTAATGGTAGTTGCGGCTGATGAACAGCATGATGACCATGCCGGCCAGCATGCCCAAAGCGCTGCCCATGGGTCCCGCTTCCGACAGGTACATATTGCTGGAAAAGACAAAGGATCCCCAGCCGATGGCGGTACCCACTGCCAGCGACCATGCGCCCAATGGCGACAAATAAGGTTCCAGGCCCTCTTCTTTTTCTTTTATCGAACCATACTCTTCCATACTGTTACGACTCCCTGCGGCTCGAATGGGTCGCATATAAATATACTATATTATATCATAGTATTTAAAGACGTTACCGGTTTTCTTTTATATAGTTAATGCGATTACGTTATCAGGCACTCCAGCGTGGCAAACAGCGCGTCCGGTTCCACCGGCTTGCTGAGATGGGCGTTGAGCCCTGCCTGCAGGCTGCGCTGCACGTCTTCGTCAAAGGCGTTGGCCGTCAGGGCGATGATGGGGATCGTTTTGGCGTCCCTGCGGTTCATGGCGCGGATCTTCCGGGTTGCCTCCAGACCGTCCATCTCCGGCATCCGCATATCCATCAGGATGGCGTCGTAGCAGCCCACTTCGTGAGTAGCAAACATGTCCACGGCCACCTTCCCGTTGTTCGCCACATCCGCCTTGATTTCCCGCATGCCCAGCATCATGACCATGATCTCCGCGTTGATAGCGATATCTTCCGCCACCAGGATGCGGCAGCCACGCAGATCGGTCTTGGCGGCATGCATCCCCTCGCATTTCTTCTTAAAGGCGTTCCGGAACTCGTCCATCACCGTAGCGGCAAACAACGGCTTGGGCACGAAGCTGTCCACCCCGGCCTTCTTCGCCTCCTCCACGATTTCATACCAGTTGTAGGAAGTCAGGATGATGATGGCTGCGTCATAGCCCACAATAGAACGGATCTGGCGGGTGGTCTCCACCCCGTCCATCTCCGGCATCTTCCAGTCTACAAGGATCAGGTTGTAGGGTTCCCGTCGGGCGTGGCGCAGCTTCACCATCTTTACGCCTTCCGCGCCGGACAGCGCCGACTCGCAGCTGATGCCCACCTGCCCCATCACCAGTTTGGCGTGTTCGCAGGCCACCGGGTCGTCGTCGATGACCAGCACACACATATCCCGGGGCTGCAGCTCGTCCGCGTGGGAATGGAAGCGCCGGCGTTCCGACCCCTGCAGGGTGACGGACACGGTAAACGTGGTGCCTTTTCCCTTCTCGCTTTCCACTTCAATGCTGCCGTTCATCATTTCCACCAGGTTTTTGGTGATGGACATGCCCAGACCGGTGCTGCCATACTTACTGGTGGAGGAGGAATCCTCCTGGCTGAAGGATTCAAACAGCTTCGGCAGGAATTCTTTGCTCATGCCGATGCCCGTATCGCTGATGATAAAACGCAGGGTGGAATTGCCTTCAAACCGTGCCGTGTTCTCCACAATAAAACGGATGGACCCGCCCGTAGGCGTAAACTTCACCGCGTTGCCCAGGATGTTGATCAGGACCTGGCGCAGCTTCATATCGTCGCCGATGTAATAATCGTCGAGCTTTCCTATGATCCGGCATTCGTAATCCAGCCCCTTGTCCCGGCACTGGCCGCTGATGATGGTATTGACCTGCTCCATCATCCGGGGGAAGGAGAACTCCTCTTTCCGGATAATCATGCGTCCCGACTCGATGCGGGACATATCCAGGATATCGTTGATGATGTTCAGCAGGTGATGGGCGGAGGCGCCGATCTTTTCCAGCGCTTCCTTGCTCTTGGGGGAAATGTCCGGATCGCTCAGGGCGATATTGTCCAGGCCGATGATGGCGTTCATGGGCGTCCGAATCTCGTGGCTCATATTGGAAAGGAATGCGGTCTTGGCCTGGCTGGCCTGCTCCGCCACCGCTAAGGCGTCGCTGAGGGCCTGGGCCGCTTCCAGGTTTTTCCGTGTTTCCGCGTCCACATCCATAAAGCAGGCGCCTACCGCGTGCACCATATGGTCGTCCCGGTCTTCCGGGTGGCGGACGCCGGCAATGCGCACCATTTCATAGGATTCTTTGCCGTGACGGTTCACCATGTACCGATAGGAAATGACACGCTGTTCCTTCAGTCCTTCCCGGATCGCGTCCGGCTGGACAAAACGCATGAACTCCTCCCGGTACTGATCTGTAATATATTTGTCGGCATAGGCGGTGACGGAAGCCATATAGGGAAAATGTTCTCCCACCTTGAAGCCGTCTTCCACATCGGCGTGGGACTGGTAACAGATCCCTTCGTCCTTGTCCAGTTCCAGATAATACACGCTCCAGTAATCGGAAGACAG
>JAFZOG010000011.1 GCA_017550745.1 Clostridia bacterium
GCCAGCATGATGCGCGTCCTGTCCCTGCCGGTGGCGTTTTTCAAGCAGTATAACACCGGCGAGCTATCCAGCCGCGTGGGATACATGAATTCCCTGGCGAACCAGCTGGTGAATATGGCGCTGTCCACGGGCCTGACCAGCTTGTTTTCCCTGGCCTATATTTCCCAAATCTTCATATACGCCCCCGCCCTGGTGGTGCCTGCCCTGCTGGTCACGCTGCTGACGGTAGTGGTTTCTACCGCGACCATGCTTTTGCAGGTGAAGATTTCCCGGCAGCAGATGAAGCTGTCAGCAAAGGAAAGCGGGCTGACCCACGCGCTGATCACCGGCATCCAGAAGATTCGTCTGGCAGGCGCGGAAAAGCGGATGTTCGCCCGCTGGGGCAAAGCCTATTCCGAAAGCGCGGCGCTGACCTATAACCCGCCCATGTTCCTCAAAATGAGCGGGGTCATTAGCTCCGCCATTTCCCTCATCGGCACCATGGCGATTTATTACGCGGCGGTGAATAGCGGGGTTTCCGTTTCCCAGTATTACGCCTTCAATTCCGCCTACGGCATGGTCAGCGGCGCTTTTCTGGCCCTGGCGGGGATCGCTACTTCTGTTGCGCAGATTCGACCCATCCTGGAGATGGTGAAGCCCATCATGGAAACGGTGCCGGAAATCGACGAAAGCAAGGGCATGGTCACGCGCCTGTCCGGCGGGGTGGAGCTGAACAACGTGTCCTTCCGCTACCGGGAGGATATGCCCCTGATCCTGGACAACCTGAGCCTCAAAATCCGCCCCGGCCAGTACGTGGCCATCGTGGGGAAAACGGGCTGCGGCAAATCCACCCTCATGCGCATCCTGCTGGGCTTCGAGCAGCCGCAGAAAGGCGCGGTGTATTATGACGGGCGGGACTTAAAAACGCTTGATCCCAAATCCCTGCGCCGCCGTATCGGTACGGTGATGCAGGACGGCAAGCTGTTCATGGGCGACATTTTCTCCAACATCACCATTTCCGCCCCCTGGCTCACCTTAAATGAAGCCTGGGAAGCGGCAGAGATTGCGGGCTTTGCCGAGGATATCCGCGCTATGCCCATGGGCATGAATACCATGATTTCCGAAGGGCAAGGCGGCATATCGGGCGGGCAGCGCCAGCGGCTGATGATTGCCAGGGCTGTAGCTCCAAAGCCCCGTATCCTCATGTTTGACGAGGCCACTTCCGCCCTGGACAACGTGACCCAAAAGCAGGTGTCGGAAGCCCTGGACAAAATGAAATGCACCCGCATCGTCATCGCCCACCGGCTGTCCACCATCCGGCAGTGTGACCGGATCATCGTGTTGGACGGCGGGCATATCATCGAGGACGGCACCTATGAGCAGCTGATCGAAAAGAACGGCTATTTTGCCGAGTTGGTGGCCCGGCAGCGGCTGGACGGGAAGTGAATGAGGAGTGATTAGTGGTTAGTGATAACATCTTTTAACCCCTAACTCATAACCCAACAGAAAACCGAAGGGAGAAATCGCTGTGGAAGAAAAGAAAAACCCGAATCAGCCCCAGGAAATCAGGGACGAAGAATTGGATCAGGTCAGCGGCGGCGCTGATCCTACGTTAATTATAATAAGACCGGAAAGCTACCCTTTCCAATCCAGCCAAACCACGGATTCCGCTGCTGTCCCCCATCCTGACCCTAATCCCCAGCCTGTCCAACATATCGTTGTTGACCCTAATTTCTGTTCGGGCTCTGGTCCCCTTAGTGACCCTGGTCCCATAGGCCATGGTTTTCCAACCCCATGATTCCGCTTCCGCAAAGCGGATGATTTATGTCCAACCTGCTCGCAAGGGATGATCCGCTGACCCAAAGCCAACCCCAAAAAACGAAAGGAGTACTCCATGAACATCATCAAAAAACAGGAGGGCGGCACCCTGACCCTGGCCCTGGACGGGCGGTTGGACACCATTACCTCCCAGCAGCTGGAAAAAGAATTGCGCACCTCCATCGACGGAGTGACGGAGATGATTTTCGATTTTGAAAACCTTTCCTATATCACCTCCGCGGGGCTGCGCGTGATATCCATGGCTCAGAAGGTGATGAATCGGCAGGGCCATTTGAAAATCATTCATGCCCAGCCGGACGTGAAGGAAGTATTCGACGTGACCGGGCTGTCCGACATCATGGAGATCGAATAAACGATGGCAAGCGAAGCAAAACAGGAAAAACGCAGGATCACCATTTCCAGCGCCTTTTTCAAATGGCTGCTGGTGATCGTGGCGGTGGGCTTTCTTTCGTCCATGGCGTTCACCTGGATTCATCAAACCAACATGTCCCAAACCAGCGCTGTCTCGCTGCTTCGGATCAACGTGCAGGACGTGCGGCAGGATGTCATCGACGCTTCCAACGAAAACCTGCTGAAGCTGACCCGCAGGATCGCGGAGGATATCAACGGCGGCGCGTCAATTGACTTAGCCGGATTGGAAAGCATGCTGGACGCCTACGACGTGGCGGAGATCAACATCATTGATGCAAACGGCATCATTGTTTCCACCACCCTGGCGGAATTCCTGAACTATGATATGCGCAATGGCGAACAATCGGCGGAGTTCCTGCCCCTGCTGGACAGCACGGAGAGCGAGCATGTGCAAAGCTACCAGCCCACCTCCCACGATCCCACGCTTTCCCGCAAATATGCCGCCGTGATATTGGAAAGAGGCGGCTTTGTGCAGGTGGGCTATGACGGAGAGCGCTTCCAGCGGGATATCGACCAGTACGTCATCAACGCGGCGAAAAACCGGCACGTGGGCTCCACCGGCTGCGTGATCATCGCCAACGAGGAATGGAGTATTGTCAGCGACCGCTATGGGCTGGCGGGGGAAAATCTGGTAAAAACAGGCATCTGGATCGACAGGGATACCATGCCGGAGAACGAGGTGTTCCGGTCCCAGGTCTATGGCGAAGCCTGCTCCTGCATCTATATCTTTACAGAAGGTTATTATATCATTTCCGTGCTGCCGGAAAATGAGATCATCCTGGAGCGGGATTCCTCCCTGCGGGTCATGGGCATCATGGATATTTTGCTGTTCATCGTGCTGTTCACGGTCATTTTCCTCCTGGTCAAAATCCTGGTGCTGGACAATTTAGGAAAGGTCAATTCCTCCCTGTCCCGGATCACCCAGGGCGATCTGGACGAAGTAGTGGACGTGCGCTCCAACGCGGAATTTTCCGACCTTTCAGACGACATCAACTCCACCGTGGGTACCCTGAAGCAGTATATTGCCGCCGCCGCCGCCCGGATCGACGAGGAACTGGCCTTCGCCAAAAACATCCAGGAATCCGCCCTGCCCTCCATCTTCCCGCCCTATCCGGATCGGACGGACTTCTCCTTGTTCGCCACGATGGACACGGCGAAAGAGGTGGGCGGCGACTTTTATGATTTTTACCTGCTGGATGAAAACAAGCTGGCCTTCCTGATCGCCGACGTATCCGGCAAGGGCATCCCCGCCGCCATGTTCATGATGACCGCCAAAACGGTGCTGCGGGACCACGCGGAGCGGGGCGACGCGCCGCAGGACGTATTCATCCATGCCAACGCCAAGCTCTGTGCGGGCAACGACGCGCAAATGTTCCTGACGGCCTGGATGGGCTTTCTGGATACCGATACCGGCCTGGTGCGTTTCATCAACGCGGGCCACAACGCGCCGGTGCTGATCCGAAACGGTAAGGCGTCCTTTATCCCGCAGAAGGCCAACCTGATGCTGGCCATGATGGAAGGGATGCGCTACCGGGAACAGCAATTACAGCTGGAGCCTGGCGACATCCTGTACCTCTACACGGACGGCGTGACGGAGGCCACGGCCCCCGGCGAAAAGATGTTTGGAAACGACAGGCTGCTGGAGCTTTTGTCTCAGGATTTCGGCACGGGGGACGCGGCCTGCCGGAAGATTTGCGAAACCGTGCGGAAAAGCATCGACGCCTTCGCGGAAGGCGAGCCGCAGTTCGACGACATCACCCAGGTGTGCCTGTATTATGCTGGGAAGCGGCGCGCCGATTGGACCCGGGAAAAGGAATTCGACGCCAAAGTGGAAACCCTGTACGACGCCCTTTCCTTTGTGGAAGACCAATTGGACGAGGCGGGCTGCGGGAAAAAGGAGAAGAAGCAGATCAGCATGGCGGTGGAGGAAATCTTCGTCAATATCGCCTCATACGCCTACCCGTCAGAAGTCACCGATGGGAAAGTATGGGTAAAGACAGAAGTCGGCCACCAATCCATCACCATCACGATCAACGACACGGGTGCTCCCTATAATCCTCTCGAAAAGCCCGACCCGGATTTGTCTATGGACGTGGAGGATCGACAGTACGGCGGCTTTGGCATCTTCATGGTGAAGAATGCGATGGACGACGTCTGCTATGAAAGAAAGGATGGACTTAATACTTTGACCATCAAAAAACAGCTCGCTTGAGGTATTCCGAAAGAACGGAATCAAGGATAACATCGCAAGATAATTTCACACTTTTTTCCAAACAGCTCTAATCCTGGTGCGGGATGAGGGCTGTTTCTTTTTGGCTGTTCACCTTGGTTTCCCGCGTTTATTATTTCACCGGCAGTCTTTTATCTAACATTTTTGTAAGATTCGGAAAAACGGCAGTTTATGTGGTAGTATTAAATTCGTAGATTATTTGGGCGAAGGCAGGGGATAAATACGATGAAGAAAAAGCTTCCTGAATGTGCATGGCGATATCTGCCCCCGGCGGTGGTATTGCTGCTCATCGTGGCTTTCTATATGTTTTGCACAGGACGCGCACGGACAGAGTTTCCTGTGCTGCGCCCGGCTGACGGCGTGCTGGACGCAAGGAGCGTGGATTTTGACGCGGATATTTATCATATCCTGAATCAATGGGACTATTATCCTGGACGGCTGCTCATGCCGGAGGATTTTAACGATCCCGTTACTGCGTCCGATAAGAGCGATCCCCTCCGGATCAACACGGTGTTGGGCACCTGGCGGCTGCGTATCCTGGCGCAGCCTGATACCTATCTTTCCCTTTGTTCCTTTTCCATCGACTACTGTACCCGAGTCTTTGTAAATGGCATGGAAGTGCGGAATATCGGTTTCGTTTCGGACGATCCAGCCCAAGCAACGCCCATGGTGCGGTACACGACGCTGCCGCTCTATACGGGTGAGGACGGCATGGTTGAGATCATTTATCAGTACGCGAATTATGTAAACAATCAAGGGGGCTTTATTCAGAACACGCAAATTTCCACACCTGAGAACATCGACGAATACCAGCGGGGCCTGACGCTCAACGCCCTGGTGGTCAGCGGCGGACTGATAATGCTGTTTTTCTATTTCCTGCTGTGCGCCGCGTTCCAGAAAAATCGGGAATACGCGGCGCTGGCGCTGTGCTGTCTGGTAGTCGCTCTGCGAAACCAGTTTTTCTTCGCGGAGCATCTGCTTCCATCCGCCTATGATCTGTGTCTTGAGTATCGGTTCGTGGTGCTGGATGTGTCATGGATTCCCATGTCCACCTCTTTCCTGCTCACAGCGTTTTACCATCAGACCTGCAACAAAAAAGCCATTTGGGTTTTCACCGGTCTGTGCCTCATTCTTTCTTCGCTACACTTTCTTGTGGACACGCATGATCTGGTGCTGCTGTGCCATGTGTGCTATTGGATCTGTGCTCCTTACGCACTGTTGCTCCTTCTCCGGTATTTGTTTTCCTTCCGCAAGCAAAAGCCTGTCGTTTTAGACGTGATTACGCTCATTACCCTCCTGTTCTTTGTGTTCATGCTAATCCGGGAAGGAATCGCTACCGGCAGCAATTCCTCCGTCAATCATTTCGGCATCACGCCGCTGGCGATGCTGGTGTGCATCCTTTTGCTGGCCATCGTCAACAATGAAAAAATCAGCAGGCAGGCGGTACAGCTTCAGGAGGAACAGCAGCGAAACGAAATGCTGTCGCGGATCAACGCGACCAATAAAAACTTCCTGCGCACCGTGGCACATGAGCTGAAAACGCCCCTCACCGTGATTTCCGGTTACGCCCAGCTGATCGGGCTACAAATGGAGTGCGGCCCGATCTCCGAAGAAACGCCGGAATACCTGAAAACCATTCAAAGCGAGTCGGACCGGCTGGCCCAGATCGTGACGCAATTGATGGATTACACCTACGGCAAATCGCGGGAAACGAAAATGGCATCCGTGGACATTGCCGAACTGTTCCATTCCGCTGCCGCCATTTTAACGCCAGTGTGCGAAAAGCGAAAGAATACATTGATATTCCACAACGGCAGCGCATCGAAAATCCACGGGAATGAAGAACTGCTTTTGCAGGTGCTGATCAACCTGATCGTAAACGCCAGCCGCCACACAGAAGCGGGACAGATCACCGTGGACGCCGCGGACACGGAAGGGTTTGTCCTCATCACCGTGTCGGATACCGGCAAGGGCATCCCGCCGGACGCCGTTCCCCATATCTTTGAAAAAGGGTATTCCACCGATGACAGCAGGGGCCTTGGCCTGGCAATCTGCATGGATACCGTAAAACTGCACGGCGGCACGCTGGAACTGGCCGCGACCAGCCCAAAGGGAACGGCCTTCCGCTTCACAGTACCCAAGGAGGAAACGTTATGAGCTATACGATCCTGCTGGTGGAAGATAATCCCCACATCATGAAAATCAACCATGAAGCGCTGGTCATGAAAGGCTATCATGTGCTGACGGCGAAGGACGGCCAGGAATGCATGGCCGCCCTGAAAACAAACGATGTTGATATGATCGTGCTGGACATCATGCTGCCGGACAGCGACGGATTGACGCTGTGCCGCGAGATCAAGGCGCGGTATAAAATGCCCATTCTGTTCCTCTCGGCCCTGGGTGAAAATGAACAGATCATCGAGGGCCTTCAAGCGGGCGGAGACGATTACATGTCAAAGCCCTATGACATCCGCGTGCTCCTGGCGCGGATCGAAGCAAGGCTCCGCAGCCTGCCGCGCAGGAAGCGGTCTGTGACCTATATGGGCCTTCGGCTGAATACGGCGATGCTGACCGCCTATTACGGAGAGAAGGATCTTATGCTGGCCCGGAAGGAGTTTTTTCTGCTGCTTGCGCTGCTTCGCAGTCCCAACCGGCTGGTCGGGAAGGAGGATCTGTACCGCGCCGTGTGGGGTACGGACGCGGGGGACGATTTGAATGCCCTGTACGCCACCGTGTCCCGGCTGAATAAAAAGCTGGAAGACGGAGGGACCGGAAAGCGGGTGGTCAATCAACGGGGCGAGGGCTACACGCTGGACACAATTTAGCGGTCAATCTTACATTTATGTAAGATTCGGAAAACAGCGTATTTTTATGATAAGATTATTTCAAGAAAACAAGATGACGGATATGCTATTAAAACAGATGGTGGTCATCCTGTTAAAAAGGAGGAAATCTACATGGCAACGGAACAGGTAAAGGCGTTTTTGAAAGCGCTGAAGGAGAATCCCCAGGCGAAGGAACTGCTGGATAGCATAGAAGCGCCCAAGAACGACGAGGAACGGATTCGGGCATACACGGAGATCGCTGGGAAGCTGGGCTTTCACCTCACGGCAGAGGACTTCGCGGCCTTTGAGCAGGCGGCAGCCGAAGAAAGGCTGCAAAAGACCGAAGCCCAGGCGGAAGCGCTTCAAAAGCTGGACGATCAGGAACTGGAAGGCGTGGCGGGTGGACGGGATGGAACCCAGGTGAATCCCAAGGAGGCGGAGAACGGCGACACCTGTATGCAGACGCACGAATCATGCAGCGATACTTTTCTGAACCAGGAGAACTGCTGGTGTACGGACGGATGCGATCAGGTTTTCAACAGTTATGATGATTATGTCTGCAAACGGCATGACGATTATCATTCCTGCGCCAGCCTTGACCTCAAATAATGAAAGCGCGTATGCGCTTGTCTATCCAACGTTGCTGAATGGATCACGAGAAAGGAGAAACCCAAAATGGCAAAGGAACAACAGGTAAAGGCGTTTTTGAAGGCGCTGAAAGAGAAACCCCAGGCGAAGGAACTGCTGGAGAGCGTAGAAGCGCCGAAGAACGACGAGGAACGGATTCAGGCATACATTGCAATCGCCGGGAAGTTGGGCTACAGCCTCACGGCGGAGGACTTCACGGCCTTTGAGCAGGCGGCCGCCGCGGAAAGGATGCGCATGACCGACGCCCAGGCGGAAGCGCTTGAGAAGCTGGACGATCAGGAATTGGAAGACGTGGCGGGCGGACAGCGGGACGCGTCGAACGGCGATACTTGCTGCGATACGCACGGTCCGTGCGATTATTCTTTTAAGAATCGGGAAAACTGCTGGACTACGGACGGATGCGATTGGACTTTTATCCATTATGATGACTATACTTGCAAAAATAATGAGAGTAACATGACTGATTGTTATACAAAGCATCTGTTGGGTTGTGAATCTTACTTCTGATGCCGCAAAGGAGCGGACAAAGACGATAAAAAACGATAGGAGAAGCAAGATGAAATACATTCTAAACGAACGCTACCGCCTGCGGGGATGGCAGGACGCGCACACGGGCATTTACGACACGGCGACGAAAACGCCGAGATTCCTTCCCAAAGACCTGTTCCTGTTCCTCATGCGCTGCGACGGGGCGCACGACCTGGACGAAAGC
>JAFZOG010000100.1 GCA_017550745.1 Clostridia bacterium
GCTTTTTGAGCTTCATCGGTCTGGGCGTGCAGGCGCCCATGCCCTCCCTGGGCTCCCTGGCCAATTCGGCCCGTCAGGCCATGCAGGATTATCCTTATAAAATGGTGTTCCCCGCCGTGGGCATCTGCCTGATCGTGCTTTCCTTCAATCTTCTGGGCGACGGCCTGCGCGACGCCTTCGATCCCAAGCTGAGGAAGTGATCCCATGAGCAACGCACCGCTGTTACAAGTCAGAAATCTTCATACGTCCTTCTTCACCGACGCCGGTGAAGTGCGGGCCGTCAACGGCATTTCCTATAACCTGGACCGGGGCAAGGTGCTGGGCATCGTGGGGGAGAGCGGCAGCGGCAAGAGCGTATCCGCCTATTCCGTGATGCGCATCCTCACCGATACCGGCCGGGTCACCGCGGGCGAAGTGCTGTTCAAGGGGGAAAACATTCTGGAATATACCCCCCAGCAGATGCAGGAATTCCGGGGCAGCCGCATCTCCATGATCTTCCAGGATCCCATGACCTGCCTGAACCCGGTGTTTACCGTGGGCAGCCAGCTGCGGGAGGCTATCCGAATCCATACCGACCGCACCAAGGATCAGATTCAGGCCCGGGCGCTGGAAATGCTGCAATTGGTGGGCGTCAATGAGCCGGAAAAACGGCTGAAGCAGTATCCCCACGAATTGTCCGGCGGCATGCGGCAGCGCGTGATGATCGCCATGGCCCTGGCCTGCGAGCCGGATATCCTGATCGCCGACGAGCCCACCACCGCCCTGGACGTGACCATCCAGGCCCAGATCCTGGAGCTGATGCTGGATCTTCAGCGGGAGATGGGGATGTCCATTATCATGATCACCCACGATATGGGCGTGATCGCCCAGATCTGCGATGAAGTGATCGTGATGTACGCGGGGGGCGTATGCGAGCGGGGCACCGCCGACGCCATTTTTTACCACCCCATGCACGAATACACCCGGGGCCTGATGCGCTCCATTCCCGACATGAGCGACGATGAAAAGAAGCGCCTCATCCCCATCACCGGCACGCCCATCGACCTGCTGCACATGCCGCCGGGCTGTCCCTTCGCCCCCCGGTGCGACCGGGCCATGAAAATCTGCCTCCAGGAAAAGCCCAGAGAATACTGGGTGGGGCGGGATCACCTGTCCGCCTGCTGGATGAACGTGAAAAACGGCGCGTGCTATGAAGAAAGGCCCGCGGAGGGCACTGTGGAGGTGGAGGAAGCATGAGCGAAAAAGCCTTTGCCCCCAATCCGGAATACCTGGTGCAGGTCAGCCATTTGAAGCAGTATTTTCCCATCTCCACCGGTTTTCTGAAAACCACCATGCTCAAGGCAGTGGACGATGTGTCCTTCGATATCAGCAAGGGCGAAACCCTGGGGCTGGTGGGGGAAAGCGGCTGCGGCAAAACCACCGTGGGCCGCAGCATGCTGCAGCTGTACAAGCCCACAGGAGGCGACATCTGGTTCGCCGGCAAAAAAATCGACGGGAAAGAGGCCCTGCGGGAATTCCGCCGCCGGGCGCAGATGGTGTTCCAGGATCCTTATTCGTCCCTGAATCCCCGCATGACGGTGGCCGATATCGTGGCCGAGCCCATCGACGTGCATCATCTGTGCTCCGGCAAGAAAGCCCGGGAGGAACGGGTGCATGAGCTGATGAGCCTGGTGGGCCTCAACACCGAGCACGCCACCCGCTACGCCCACGAGTTTTCCGGCGGCCAGCGCCAGCGCATCGGTATTGCCCGGGCCCTGGCCTCCAAGCCCGAATTCATTGTGTGCGATGAACCGGTGTCCGCCCTGGACGTGTCCATCCAGGCCCAGGTGATCAACATGCTGGAGGACCTGCAAAGCCAGTTTGGCCTGACCTATCTGTTTATTGCCCACGATATCAGCGTGGTGAAGCATATCTCCAACCGCATCGCCGTCATGTATCTGGGGCACATGATGGAACTGGCTTCGGCCAACGAGCTCACCCGCCATCCGCTGCACCCCTACACCGTGTCGCTCATGAGCGCCGTGCCCATCCCCGACCCCCGGGAGAGCCGGAAGCAAAAGCGGATCGTCCTGGGCGGCGACGTGCCGAGCCCGCTCAAGATGCCCTCAGGCTGCCCTTTCCGCACCCGGTGCAGCCGGGCCACCAAGGAATGCGCCGAAAGCTGCCCCGCCATGCGGGAAGTGTCCGCCGGCCATTTTGTGGCATGCCACCATGTTTAATCCGTGTTTAGCGCCATCAGGCGTGAACAAATAATCTATTTCCCTAAAGGAGGAACCCCCATGAAGAAGATCGTTTCTCTGCTGCTGGCCCTGGTCATGGTGCTCAGCCTTGTTTCTTTCGCTTCCGCGGAAGAAGGCAAGGTCATCAGCCTGTTCCTGGGCGGCGGCACCCCCCTGTCCATGGACCCCGCTCTCAACAGCGCGTCCGCCGGCTCCAACATCATCCGTTCCGCTTTTGCGGGCCTGACCGGCTTCCAGTATAATGAAGCGGGCGAGCCTGTGATGGCCCCCGAACTGGCCGAATCCTGGGACATTTCCGCGGACGGCCTCACTTATTCCTTCGTGCTGCGGGAAGGCCTGAAGTGGTCTGACGGCACCGACGCCACCGCTTCCCAGATCAAGGCTTCCTGGGAGCGCGCCGCTTCCGCCGAACTGGGCGCCGACTACGGCTTCCTTTACGACGTGATCAGCCGCAACGACGACGGCACCCTGGCCATCGATGTGGACGACGCCGCCCGTACCTTCGTGGTGCATCTGCCCCAGCCCTGCGCCTACTTCCTGGATCTGTGCGCCTTCGTGCCCTTCTATCCCGTCCGCGTGGACATCGCCGACAATGAGGGCATCTGGGCCACCAATCCCGAAACCTACATCGGCCTGGGCGCGTTCAAAATGACCAAGTACGCCGTGGACGACGTGATCACCTTCGAAAAGAACCCCTACTACTGGAACGCCGACGCCGTGAAGCTGGCCGGGCTGAACTTCTATCTTTCCGAAGATAACACCGCCATCCTGACCGCTTACGAAAACGACACCGTGCAGTACATCCAGTCCATTTCCTCTTCTGAATTCGACCGCCTGAACGCCACCTATCCCGGCGAACTGGAATTCTATCCCACCCAGGGCACCTACTACATCCTGTTCAATGTGCACAAGGATCTGTCCCCCGAAGCCAAGCAGCTCACCGTGCAGGAGCAGAGCAAAGCCCGCTTCGCCCTGGGCCAGCTGGTGAACCGCTATGAAGTGGTGACCTACGTGACCAAGGGCGGCGAAGTGGCCGCCACCGGTTTCTTCCCCAAGGGCCTGGCCGACGGCCTGAACTCTGACGTTCGCTCCGCGGAAGGCTACGGCGTGTGGTATGCCGGCACCAACGAAATGTCTGAAGTCAACCCCGATTACACCGTGGACCAGGTGGAAGCCCTGCAGACCCTGATTGACCTGGGCTATCCCTGCACCGGCAGCATCGAGGGCGGCGATATCTACTTCACCGATTTCCCCTCCATCGAATTCGCCTTCAACAACAGCGGCAACAACGCCCTGATCATCCAGTACGTGCAGGAAACCTGGAACCAGTTCGGCATCACCGGCGTGGTGAACCAGGAAGCCTGGGCCACCCTGCAGACCAAGCTGAAGGCCGGCGACGCCGAAGCCGCTCGTATGGGCTGGATCGCTGACTTCAACGACGTTGTCAACTTCCTTGAAATCTTCATCTCCGCTTCCGGCAACAACTATCCCCGCCTGGGCCGCGGCATCGGCGACTACACCCGCAACAGCGAAGTGACCGCTGACGCCGGTTTGGGCGCTTACTGGGGACCCGACGGCGACAAGACCTGGGCCGAAGCCTATGACGCCCTGGTGGACGCCGTGAAGGCCGCTACCGATCCCGTGGAACGCGCCAGCCTGGCCGCCGAAGCTGAAAAAGTGCTGATGGCCACCGGCGGTGTGAACCCCCTGTACTACTACACCACCGCTCAGATGCTCAAGCCCGCCGTCCACGACGTGATCCGTCTGGCCACCGGCGACGTCATCTGGACCTACGCTGATATGGACTAATCATTCCTTGCCCCCGCGGCGTCAAGCCGCGGGAAACGGGAGGCTGCCCCATTGCCAAATGGGGCAGTTTTTTTGATGAAAATCGGCTGTTTGGTGATATTTTGAAAAAAGCATATGATTTTTCGCCAATAAATTTCCTGATTGGAAAAATTTATGCTTGAAATTTTGTGAGAATTGTGAGAGAATATATTAACCATCAGAGAAGATGGAACAGAATTTATAGGAGGAACCCCGAATGAAGAAAACTCTTGCGATGCTTCTGGCTATGGTGATGGCTTTCACCATGGTAAGTGCGCTCGCCGAAGATGAGCACGTGCTGATCTACGGCGCCACCACCGAAATCTCCGGCGACTTCGCCCCCGGCGCCTGGTGGACCAACAACGCCACCGACGCCATGATCCGTGAGCTGACCAACGATTGCGCGACCGTTGTGATGAACATGGAAGGCGAATACATCGTCAATCCCACCGTCGCCGAATCTGTTGAAGGCGTTATGAACGACGACGGCACCAAGACCTACACCATCAAGATCAAGGATGGCCTGGTCTACAACAACGGCGAGCCCATCACCATTCAGGACTTCGTTTGGGCCACCGCTTTCGGCTGCTCTTCCGTCGCTTCCGAAGTTGGCGCCAAGCTGACCGCTTACCTCACCATTGAAGGCGGCAAGGCCTATTATGAAGGCACTGCTTCCACCATCACCGGTCTGCGCATCCTGGACGACAAGACCATGTCCCTGCAGATCGTTGCTGAAAAGGTTCCCTACTTCTACGATATCACCTACGCTTCCGTCGGCGCTTACAGCATGAAGTACTGGCTGGGCGACGCCGTTGCCATCAAGGATGACGGCGAAGGCGTCTACTTCGAAGGCCTGACCAAGGACGCGATCTCCGCGACCCTGGAAGCTTCCCGCTTCAACGCTACTGAATCCCGCGTTTCTACCGGCCCCTACAGCCTGGTTGAATTCGATCAGGCTTCCAAGCAGGCGACCCTCGTGATCAACGAGAACTACGCCGGCAACTACGAAGGCCAGAAGCCCTCCGTGCCCAAGATCGTTATCACCAAGGCTGAAGACGCCACCTGGTTCGACGCCATGAAGACCGGCGCTTTCAACCTCTATGACACCATTACCGACGGTTCCGAAGTGAACCAGGCCATGGACCTGATCGAAGACGAAGAAAACAAGGCCATCCTGGGCTACGGCTTCAACTATGCGCAGTTCGACCGTCCCGGCTACGGCAAGATCATGTTCCAGTGCGACTTTGGTCCCACCCAGTTTGAAGCTGTCCGTCACGCTGTGGCCCTGCTGCTGGACCGCAATGAATTCGCCAACACCTTCTGCCAGGGCTGGGGCGGCGTTGTGAACGGCCCCTATGGCACCGCCATGTGGATGACCCAGGCTGCCGAAGAATGGCTGGATGAAAACTTGAACAACTATGCTTACAACCCCGAAGCCGCCGTGGCCGCGCTGGTGGAAGACGGCTGGGTGTATGACGAAAACGGCAACGACTATGTGGAAGGCATCCGCTACAAGAAAGTGACCGCTGAAGAAGCCGGCACCTATGTGCACAATGTGACCCTGGCTGACGGCACCATCCTGATGCCCCTGATCATCGAATGGTCCTCCTCCGAAGGCAACAGCGTGTCCGACCTGCTGAGCGTTATGCTGGCCAACGGCGAACAGACTGCCGCCGCCGGTATGAAGATCAACCAGAACATCATGACCTTCTCCGAGCTGCTCAACTACATGTACCGCGACGCTTCCCAGGGCGACAAGTACGGCGTGCCCACCTATGGCATGTTCAACCTGGCCAGCAACTGGAGCTCCCCCGTGTATGACCGCGCTTACGACTACACCGTGGATCCCGACCTGCTGGCTGAAGGCTACAACACCAACTTCATCATCAACCCCGAGCTGGATAAGCTGACCATGGATATGGTGTACGGCGTTGAAGCCGGCGACAGCGATACCTACCTGAGCATCTGGAAGCAGTTCATCAAGCTTTGGAACGAGCTGCTGCCCGAAGTGCCGCTGTACAGCAACATCTACGTCACCGTGTATCCCGACTGGCTGGAGAACTACAACCAGACTTCTTACTGGTCTTTCCAGAACGCGATCGTTTACGCGAACATCGCCGAATAAGCAAGCCGGTATAATTCGATACACAATCAGCAGGGGGCGGGCACTCCGGTGTCCGCCCTCTGTCGTTCAGTCGGTACCCGGGGCAATGGCATGAGCCCGTCATGAAACCGGCAGGCTGATGCCATTGCCCGGAAGGGCAAGAAGCAGTTTTTAAGGGGGAAACGCCTCGTGGGCAAGTATATACTCAAGCGCTGCGGATACATCGTGGTGGTATTCCTGATCCTATCCTTCCTGATGTTTTCGCTGTATAACCTGATACCCACCGACCCGGCCCGGCAGGAGCTGGAGCCGCAGCGGAAGGGGCTGAAAGCCGACGAATACCAGATGCTGTATCAGCAGCTGCGCAAGGAAATGGGCCTGGACGATCCGCTGGTGGTGCGCTATTTAAGGTGGATGGGCCTGTGGAAGGATACAGACGGCACTTTTAACGGCGTGGCGGAAGGAAACTTCGGCTACTCCAACCTGTATAAGCGCAACGTGGTGGACGTGATCAAGGACCCCATGGGGAACACGATCTTTATCAACATCTTCTCTACCATCGCGTCCCTGGGCATCACGATCCCTCTGGGCATTTACTGCGCGGTGCATAAGGGCAAACGGTTTGACAGCGCCACCCAGGTGGTGACCATGCTGGGGTACTCGATCCCTGTCTACATCATCGCCCTGATCTTCATGTACCTGCTGTGCGTGCTGTGGCGCGTCTTTCCCATCATGGGGCAGAAGACGCCGGGCATGGAATACGCAAACGGGTGGGAAGAGTTTGTGGATATGCTGTACCACATCACCCTGCCCGTCATCGTGATGACCTTCGGGTCTCTTGGCGGCATGACGCGCTATGTGCGTTCCTCCATGATCGACGCCCTGAGCATGGACTACATCCGCACCGCCCGGGCCAAGGGCCTCAAGGAAAAGGTCGTTATCTATTCCCACGCCTGGCGCAATGCCCTCCTGCCCGTCATCACCAGTATTTTAGGCTGGTTCCTGGGCGTGTTCAGCGGATCCGTGATCATTGAGAACACGTTCTCCCTGAACGGCATGGGCAAGCTGTACTGGCAGGGCCTGAACAACATGGACTTTGAGCTGGTGCTCGCCATCCAGATGTTCTATTCTGTCGTTTCCCTGATCGGATCGCTGCTGATCGATATCAGTTACGGCCTGGTTGACCCGCGTGTGCGTGTGGATAAGTAAGGAGGGAAGGAAAAATGGCAAAGAAAAAAGGATTTTTCCTGACTCGCTGGCTGAAACGCGGCGTGATGGGGTCTGATCAGGAAATCAAGGACATCATGAAGGAAGAGCAGGTGCAGACGCCGTTCCGCACCATGCTGAACAACTTTTTAAACAAACGCACCGTGCGGGTCGGCCTGGTGGGCTTTTTCCTGGTATTCCTGTTTGTTCTGATCGGACCCAGGTTCTGGGTGCTGGATCTGTCCGAGCAGGATTCCACGCTGATCAACCTGCCTCCCAGCCAGAACATGATGAGCGTGCCCAATGAATTAAAGGGCAAAATCGCCGATATCGCCGCGGGCCGTACCTACGGCTTCGGCCTGGATACGGACGGCCACCTCTACACCTGGGGCTATACCCGCATCACGGAAAAGATCAACGTCGCGGATGTCCCGAAGGAAGTGCAGGAAGCCGACATCGTGATGTTCGCCGCGGGCGACGACCATATGGTGGCGCTGGACGCCAACGGACAGCTCTACGTATGGGGCAATACCCGCCTGCAGCAGGCGAATTTCTCCAGCGACATGAAAAAGAAGATGAAGGATCCGGACGAATCCTGGGACATCATCCAGCTGGAAGCCAGCAACCAGTTCTCCGCCGCTGTCTCCAGCGACGGCACCCTCTACCTCTGGGGCAATACCAACCTGGCTGACATCAAAATGCGCAGCCAGTATCAGGGCCAGGTCGCCAAGGTGGCCCTGACCAGCAACGAATACATCTGCCTGCTCAAGGACGGCACTGTCGCCTATACCGGATTTAAGGACAAGGGCAGCGCGTTTGCCGCCATCCCCGAAGAACTGAAAACAGGCCATGTGGTGGATATCGCCTCCACCAGCTCCACCATGGCCGCCGTCACCGAGGACGGCCGCGTGGTGGTCTGGGGCAACGATAAGAACGGCGAAAAGACCGTTCCCGATTTTGCCGCGCCTGTCAAGAAGCTCTATGGCGGACGCTTCCATTACACCGCCTGGCTGGAAAACGGCGACGTGGTGTGCTGGGGCAGCAATAAGTACCACCAGTGCGACGTGCCCGCCTCCGTGGCCCACAACGCGAATATCCGCGAGATCTATACCGGCAACTTCCAGAACTACGCGGTGATGGAGGACGGCTCCGTGCAGACCTGGGGCCTGAAGGGATTTGTGCTTGGCACGGACAACCTGGGCCGCGACCTGCTGACCCGTATCGTCAACGGCGGGCGCGTCACCATGACCGTCGGCGCCATCTCCGTCATCATCGCCACCGTCATCGGCGTTATCATGGGCGGCATCGCCGGTTACTTCGGCGGCAAGGCGGACCTGCTGATCATGCGTATCGCTGAGGTGGTGGGCGGCCTGCCCTTCATCCCGTTTGCCATGATCCTGTCCGCCGTCATCGGCTCCCGCCTGGATCCCACGCAGAAAATGTACCTGGTCATGGTGGTGCTGGGCATCCTGTCCTGGACGGGTACCTGCCGCCTGGTCCGCGCCCAGATATTGGCCCAGCGCGAAATGGAATACGTCACCGCCGCCAAGGCCATGGGCATCAAGGAGGGCGTGATCGTGTTCCGCCACATCCTGCCCAACGTGCTGTCCCTGCTGCTGGTTTCCATGACGCTGGACTTTGCCACCTGCATGCTCACGGAATCCGGCCTTTCCTACCTGGGCTTCGGTATCCCGCTTCCCACCCCCACCTGGGGTAACCTGCTCAAAGGCGCGAACAACTCCGTGGTCATCCAGCAGTATTGGTGGCAATGGGTGTTCCCGGCCGCGATCTTCGGCGTGTGCACCATCTGCATCAACATGGTCGGCGACGGTCTGCGCGACGCCGTTGACCCCAAGAGCGCTGAACGATGAGGAGGCGGATGAACTATGGCATTGCTTGAATTGAATGATCTGCATACGTTTTTCACCACCAAGCGCGGCATCGTCAAAGCCGTCAACGGCGTCAGCTACAGCGTGGACGCGGGAAGGACCCTGGGCGTTGTGGGCGAATCCGGCTCCGGCAAAAGCGTGTCCGCCATGAGCATTCTGCAATTGCTGGACGGCAACGGCTACATTGAGTCCGGCAGCATCTATTTTGACGGCAAGGAGCTGACCCAGCTCAGCCGCAATGAAATGTACAAAATCCGCGGCAACGATATCTCCGTGATCTTCCAGGAGCCCATGACCAGCCTGAACCCGGTGTTCACCGTGGAAAAGCAGGTGTCAGAGCCCTTCATCATTCACCAGGGCATGACCAAAAAACAGGCCAAGGAAAAGGTCATCGAAATGCTCAAGGACGTGAAGATCCCGAACCCGGAAACCGTCGCCAAGCAGTATCCCCACCAACTGTCCGGCGGCATGCGCCAGCGCGTCATGATCGCCATGGCCCTGGCCTGCCAGCCCAAGCTCCTTATCGCCGACGAGCCCACAACGGCCCTGGACGTGACCATTCAGGCCCAGATCCTGAAGCTGATGAACGACCTGAAAAAGGAGCACGGCACCTCCATCCTCTTCATCACCCACGACCTGGGCGTTATCGCCCAAATGGCGGACGACGTGGCGGTGATGTACTGCGGCCAGGTGGTGGAAAAGGCCCCGGCCCGCACCATCTTCACCAAAAGCGATTATTCCCACCCGTATACCGAGGGCCTGATGGTGTCCATCCCCCGGCTGGATACCCCCGCCAACGAGCGGTTGGACGCCATCCCCGGCGCGGTTCCCCATCCCCTGGACCTGCCCAAGGGCTGCAAGTTCGCGCCCCGGTGCAAGTACTGCACGCAAAGGTGTATGGAAGAAGAACCGGAACTGACGGAAGTTATGCCTGGGCAGCAAGTGCGCTGCTTCTACGCGCGGAAGGAGGAGCGTCATGCCAAGCTTGCAAGAAAATAACAGGAATACGAAGCCTGCCGAGAAAAAGCCGCTGCTGAAAATCAGCAACTTAAAGCAGTATTTCCCGCTGAAAACCAAGGGCCTGTTCGTCAAGGCCAACGACGGCGTAACGCTGGACATCTACGAAGGCGAAACGCTGGGCCTGGTCGGCGAATCCGGCTGCGGCAAGAGCACCCTGGGCCGCACCATCCTGCAATTATACCGGCAGACCGACGGACGCACCATGTACTATGGCCGATCCCTGGATGATATCGCGCCCAAGTACGTGGAGGAAACCATCCATACCCTGGACAAGCGCAAAATCAAGCTCAAGGAACTGGAGCAAAAGCGCGACGCCATGCAAAAGGAATACGACGCCATGCCCGACGGCCCGGCAAAGTTCGATAAGCAGAACGAACTGCAGCACGCCCGCAAGGCAGCCAACGACGAATTCCTGGATACGGCCAACATCCTGGGCGGCTTCATGACCGTCAGCGATACCAAGCCTGTGATCGAGGTCTTCTCTGAAATGTACAGGCATTCCCGCCAGCTCTGTGAATTGGAAGAAAAGCTGGCCGACGCGAACCTTGACCTGGAGGACGCGAAATTCGCCCTGCGGAAGGCAAAGGAAGCCGGGAAAAGCACTGATTCCCTGCAAAGCAAACAGGAAAAAGCGCAGGAAAAGGCCGACAAGATCCAGAATGAGATCGACGGCGTCCATAACGACCTTGCCCAGGTGCGCGCCCGTATCGACGAAATGCGCAAGCAATACGTTTCCGATCCGGAGTTCCAGCGCGTGGAGACTTACCGGGATGACGGCATCGACTTGGCCCGCCTGACGTACAACGAGATCCGGCTGCTCCGCAGCGATCTGCAAATGATCTTCCAGGATCCCTATTCCTCCCTGAATCCCCGCATGACGGTCGGCCAGATCATCTCCGAGGGCATGATGGCCCACAAGATGTTCAAAAAGGCCGATGAACGCCTGCAGGAAAGGATCATCAAGGTCATGGACGACGCCGGCTTGCAGGCCTACTTCATCCACCGTTATCCCCACCAGTTCTCCGGCGGTCAGCGCCAGCGCATCGGCATCGCCCGTTCCCTGGCCGTTCAGCCCAAATTCGTGGTGTGTGACGAGGCGGTCAGCGCCCTGGACGTTTCGATCCAGAGCCAGATCATCAACCTGCTCCAGGACCTGAAGGAGCAGCAGAACCTGACCTACCTTTTCATCACCCATGACCTGTCTGTGGTGAAGTATATTTCCGACCGCATCGGCGTCATGTACCTGGGCAACATCGTGGAGCTGGCCGAATCACAGGAGATTTTCGACCATCCCCTCCACCCCTATACCGAAGCCCTCATGAACGCCATCCCCACCACCGATATCGAGGCAAACAAAGAGCTGCAGATCCTGGAGGGCGATATTCCCAGCCCCGTCAAGCCGCCCGAAGGCTGCAAGTTCCACACCCGCTGCCGTTACTGCACCGAAGTGTGCCAGCACGTGGTGCCAGAATGGGTGGAAGCCGCGCCGAACCATTTCGTTGCCTGCCACCATATCCTGGGCAGCCATGCGGAGGAATGATCCATGGTGTTTCACGGACGCTTTGAAAAAGCCCTGAACCAGCTGCGGGAGAGGCAGAAGGGCAAGGAACGCGCCTTTGATGATGAAAACCTGTCGGATAAACTGGAAAAAAACGATACCCTGGCCCTGATCCTGTCCGCCCTGCTGGTGTTTCTGCCCGCCGCTTTGCTGGTCCTTGGCGCAGTGTCCCTGATCGGATACCTGTTCGTGGTGCGGTAAGCAGTCAAGGGAGGGTAAACGAAAAACGCCTTGCCGGTTTAACTTTCCGGCAGGGCGTTTTTGCTTTTGTATACAGAACAATTCAGCAAAGGAAAGCTCATTGAGGTAAATCTTCAGAGATAAAAGCGTCGATCAGCGCTTTGGCCTGTGCCACCGGATCATTTGCCATATCCAGCCAATGCAGGTCTTCTTCCCGGCGGAACCAGGTCATCTGGCGCTTGGCAAAGCGCTTGATGGCACGGGACAGCTCATCCAGCATCTGTTCATACGTCCATTGGCCCTGCAGGTATTCCGTAAGATAGCGGTATTCCAGGCCCAGCTTTCTGAGAAATTCCGTGCTGACACCCGCGTCCATCAGCCCCTTCACCTCGTCGATCATGCCCTGCTTCAAGCGCTTGTCCAGCCGTTCGTCGATGCGCTGCTTCAGGATCTCCCGCGGCCAGGTAACGCCGAGCTTCAACACCTGATATCGGGGCGTGTGTTTCCCCGGATGGTAATCGCCCGCTTCCAGGCGTTCCAAAGCGCGCATTACCCGGTTGCGGTTCTTCAGGTCGATGTCCGTGCCGGGCAGCTTTTCTTTCAGCATCGCATACAGCGCCGGGGTCTCGAAGGTTTCCAGATACGCCCGCAGTTCCAGATCCGGTTCTTTCTCCGACAGCTCATACCCGTCCGTCACCGCGTCCACATACAGCCCGGAGCCGCCCACCAGGAAGGGCAGCTTTCCGCGGGAAAGGATATCGTCGATGGCGGCATAGGCCAGGCGCTGGAAATCCGCCATGGAGAAAAAATCCCCCGGGCCGCACACGTCGATCAGATGGTGGGGCACGCCCCGGGTTTCCTCCGGCGTCACCTTCCCGCTGCCTAAATCCAATCCCCGGAATACCTGCCGGGAATCGGCGGACACTACCTCTCCCCCATACTGCGCGGCCAGCTCAATCCCCAGCCCGCTCTTTCCAGAAGCATTGGTGCCCATCACCGCAATCAGCTTCCCCGCCATCGGCCTGCTCCTCCTGCTATTCGGATAGGTTCATTGTATCACAGGTGGAACAGCCATGTAAAGTATGTCCATTTGCGCGCCGTATATTTCATGTTTTCCATGTTTATGCAGTTTACACTGATTAAATGAATATTTATGTGTCAATATTCCTGCTTTTTGGATGTTTTTCTGAATAAAAATTCAATCATGCTATTGACAGGCATTCCGGTTTATGGTATACTTCGCATGTTCCCAAAAAGAAACGAACCAAAAAATCAGGAGGAAAAAACAATGAAGAAAATCATCGCGATCGTATTGATGCTTTGCATGCTGGTTCCCGCCCTGTCCGCTTTTGCGGAGGATAAGCTGATCATGGGAACCAACGCCGCTTTCCCGCCCTATGAATACTATGAGGACGGCGTCATCGTGGGCATCGACGCTGAAATCGCCGCCGCTATCGCCGACAAGCTGGGGATGGAGCTGGTGATCGACGATATGGACTTCGGCGCCATCATCACCGCCGTCACCACCGGCAAGGTCTCTATGGGCATGGCCGGCATGACCGTAACCGAGGAGCGCCTGCAGAGCGTGAACTTCTCTACCTCTTACGCCACCGGTATCCAGGCCATCATCGTGAAGGAAGGCTCCCCCATCGCCACGGTGGATGACCTGTACGCGGAAGGCGCTTCCTACAAGATCGGTGTCCAGGAATCCACCACCGGCGACATTTACTGCACCGATGATTTCGGCGACGAGAACGTGCTCAAGTACAAGGTTGGCGCGGACGCCGTGGCCGCCCTGCTGGCCGATAAAGTGGACTGCGTGATCATCGACAACAACCCCGCCAAGGCTTTCATCGAAGCCAACGACGGCCTGGTGATGCTGGATACCCAGTACGCCGTGGAGGATTACGCCATTGCCATCGCCCTGGACAACACCGAGCTGCTGGACAAGGTCAACGCCGCCCTGGAAGCGCTGATTGCCGACGGCACCGTGGCCGCGATCGTGGCGAAGTACATCCCCGCCGAGTAAGATACAGCTTTCTCTTTCAGCCAATAGGGAGCGATTGCTCGCTCCCTATTGCTTTATTTCATCAAGGGACGGAGCCGCATGAAGAAAAAACAGCCTCTTTGGATCATACTCTGCGCGCTGGTGGTGCTGGGTACAGGGATATATTTTTCCGTGTTCTTTCGCGCAGACGTGCTGAAAATCGAAAACGGCAGGGTGTCAGGCGCAAAATCCACCTGGCTCATTGCCCGGGAGGACGGCCAGACGTATTATAAGCTGGCGGATGTCAACGCGCCCAAGAATTACACTGCCGTAAAAAACGCCCCGGACACGGACGGCGACCCGATCACCACCTTTTTTATGTTCCAGGGTAAGGACGCGGAAAAGCAGCCGGGCACCCTGCTGGTCAGCGGAGCGCCCGCCAGCGGGATTTCCGATTTAGGCAGCGGAACAGAAACGGAGCTGGGCGGCAAAACGGGCCTTTTGGTTTTCCGGGAAACGGACGAAGGCCGGGAAGCGCTGTTTTATATGGAATCGCCTTATCCTGATCTGCGCATCGTAGCCCAGGCATCGCTGCCGGGCGATGCGTCCGACGAGGATTTGACGGCGCTGCTTTCCGTGATAGCGGAAAAAGTGACGCCGGGGAAGCAGCTTTCCGCCATTGCCGCGGATTTTAAGCTGAATTTCCTGGACGATTCCCGTTGGCAGTATCTGTGGAACGGCCTGGGCGTCACCCTGGCCATTACCCTGGTCGCCGTGCTGCTGGGGATCGTGATCGGCGTGCTGGTGGCCATGGTGCGTTCCACCTGGGATCAAACCCAGGAAACTATGCGCAAGGGCCCCGGGCGGTCTGTCCTGTACCTGCTGAACGGACTGTGCAAAATCTATCTGACCGTCATCCGCGGCACGCCTGTGGTCATCCAGCTGATGATCGCCTATTACATCATCCTGGCCTCCAGCCGCAACGGGGTGATGGTGGCGATGCTGTCCTTCGGCATCAATTCCGGCGCTTACGTGGCGGAGATCATCCGCGGCGGCATCATGAGCATCGACAAAGGGCAGATGGAAGCCGGGCGTTCGCTGGGGTTTGACTACATCAAAACCATGTGGTACGTGATCATCCCCCAGACCATGAAAAACGTGCTGCCCGCCTTGGCGAATGAGTTTATCGTGCTGCTGAAGGAAACCTCCGTGGCCGGTTATGTGGCGGTCAAGGATCTGACAAAGGGCGGCGACATCATCCGGGGCGTCACCTATTCCGCCTTTATGCCGCTGCTGGCCGTCGCGGCGATTTACCTTGTGATGGTCATGTTCTTTACCTGGCTGGTGGGGAAGCTGGAAAGGAGGCTGCGCAGCAGTGACCACTGATTTGATCATTTCCGTCCGGGATCTGGAGAAGCATTTCAACGGCGGCGAGTTAAAAGCGCTGCGCGGTGTTTCCGTAGACATTCACAGGGGCGAGGTGGTGGTTGTCATCGGCCCTTCCGGCAGCGGAAAGTCCACCTTCCTGCGCTGCCTGAACCTGCTGGAGTTGCCCACGAAGGGCACGATTTCCTTTGAAGGCGTGGACATCACCGACCCCAAGGTGAATATCAACATCCACCGGCAGAAGATGGGCATGGTGTTCCAGCACTTTAACCTGTTTCCCCATATGACCGTGCTGCGGAACATGACCCTGGGCCCCACGAAGCTGCTGAAAAAAAGCAAAAGCGAGGCGGAAGAAAAGGCCATGGCGCTGCTCCGGCGCGTGAACCTGGAAAACCGCGCGGACGCTTATCCCAGCCAGTTGTCCGGCGGCCAGAAGCAGCGCATTGCCATCGTGCGCGCCCTGTGCATGGAACCGGAGGTCATGCTCTTTGACGAGCCCACCTCCGCCCTGGATCCTGAAATGGTGGGCGAGGTGCTGGACGTGATGAAGCGTCTGGCCCAGGACGGCATGACCATGGTGGTGGTCACCCACGAAATGGGCTTCGCCCGGGAGGTGGCCGACCGCGTGCTGTTCATGGATGAGGGCCAGATCGTGGAGGAAGGCACGCCCAACGAGATCTTCTCCCATCCGCAGCAGCAACGCACCAAAGATTTCCTGAACAAAGTATTATAACAGCGCCGTTTGACCCAAAAATTTAGGCTCTTCACGAATTGATAGGGAAATGATCCATCAAACTACAACCCTACGATGTCATCCCGAGCGAAGCCGAGCCAGAGGCGAGGCATAGCCGAGGGATCTGTCAGTGAATCGTTAAGCCAACCTACAGATCTTTCGACTCCGTTCCGCTCTCGCTCCACTCCGCTCAAGATGACAATGA
>JAFZOG010000101.1 GCA_017550745.1 Clostridia bacterium
CCTGTCTTTGGGCCTTGAAACCGAAGGCCACATCTTCACCAAGCTGATCGAGCGCAACACCACCATCCCCACCCAGAAATCCCAGGTGTTCTCCACCGCCGCCGACGGTCAGACCACCGTGGAAATCCACGTGCTGCAGGGCGAGCGCCCCATGGCCTACGACAACAAGACCCTGGGCCGCTTCCAGCTGACCGGCATCCCCTCCGCGCCCCGCGGCGTGCCCCAGATCGAAGTGACCTTCAACATCGACCGCAACGGCATCGTGAACGTGTCCGCCAAGGATCTGGGCACCGGCAACGAGCAGAAGGTGACCATCACCGCTTCCACCAACATGACCGAGGAAGAGATCCAGCAGCGCGTGAAGGAAGCCGAGCAGTTCGCCGAGGCCGACAAGCAGAAGAAGGACGAGATCGAAACCTTCAACAAGGCCGACTCCCTCATCTACGAGATGGAAAAGCAGCTCAAGGACAACGGCGACAAGCTCTCCGACGAAGACAAGAACACCGTCCAGACCGAGATCGATTCCTTCAAGAAGATCCGCGAGGGCAATAACGCTTCTGAAATCAAAAATGCCATGGACGCCCTCACCCAGAAGGTCTACGCCATCTTCGGCAAGCTCTACCAGCAGCAGGGCGGCCAGCCCGGCCCCGACATGGGCGGCTACCAGCAGCCCGGCCCGCAGCCCGGCACCCAGAATGACGACGGCTCCTTCAACGCCGACGGCAGCGTACAGTAAGACGGAATAAGTTTTCTGGGGGGAACCGCTCTTTGGAAGCCAAAGAGCGGTTCCCCCCAGACCCCCTTCCGAGAAAGCTGTAAAGGGTACACTCTAAATAGCATAATAATAACTATTTCAACGTGTTTCTTTTTCTAAAAAAGTATCTGTGTCATCCTGAGCGGAGTGGAGCGAGAGCGGAACGGAGTCGAAGGATCTAAACGTTTATCCTTATTCCAGTAACGATATACCAGCACAAAGATCCTTCGACTACGCTTCGCCTCTGGCTCAGCTTCGCTCAGGATGACAAACGAGGTTAAGCGATTATTCACCAGGAGGAATGCGGTATGAAAAAACTTTCCATCACATTCTTTCTCATTCTGTCGCTGCTGCTGACGCTTTGTTCCTCTGCCTCCGCCGACGTCATCACCGCCATGGCGATTGAAATCAACCCGGAGCATCTGGAAAAGACAGCCTCCTACGCCCGCATCCTGGGCTACAACGCGGACAGCAACACCCTGACAGTGGAGCTGATCGCGCCTGAACGGTTTTCCGGAGAAGAGGTGGTGGCGCTGAAGGAAGGCGACAGCATCTACACGGACGGTCACGAAGTTCTGATCGAATCAATGTCCTATGACGATGATTGGTGCAGCACGGTCTTTATCAATGATGGGGACATCCTATTATATCAGGATCGTAGCGGCGATTATACAATGATGTCAGATGAAGACGACTGTGTTTGGAACACCGTTGCGTTGATTGAATGTCCCGTCAAGGACTCGCTGCTGTTCCTGGATTATGTTGAAGAAGAAACAGGAAATGCGTTGGAGCTTCCTGTGATCTATACCGCCCAGGAGTTGATAGCCCAATTGCTGGAAGAGGAGGCGTCAGAGTTTTTTACCATCGGACTTTCGACCAACAACGTCTACGTCCTCTTTGATGAAGCGGGGCAGCTGGCTGTCATCCATCGGTTTTACGTTCCCTGGCAATAAAAGAGAAGCAACAAACAAACTGTGAGTTGATGATATATGGCAACAAAGAGAGACTACTACGAGGTGCTGGGCGTACCCAAAAACGCCAGCGCCGAGGACATCAAAAAGGCTTACCGCAAGTTAGCCAAGGAGTGCCACCCCGACCTGCACCCCAACGACAAGCAGGCGGAGGAGCGCTTCAAGGAGCTGAATGAGGCCAACGAAGTCCTTTCCGACCCGGAGAAACGCGCACGGTATGACCAGTTCGGCTTCGACGGGCCCAACGCGGGCTTCGGCGGCGGCGCGGGGGGCTTTGATTTCAGCGGCTTCGGCGGCATGGGCGATATCTTCGACCAGCTCTTCGGCGGCGGCATGGGCGCAAGTTCCGCCCAGCGGCGCAACGCCCCCATGCAGGGCAACGACCTGCGGTACGACCTGCGCATTTCCTTTGAGGAAGCCGCCTTCGGCTGCGAAAAATCCTTTGAGTTCACCCGCAACGAAAACTGCGAAACCTGCCACGGCACCGGCGCGAAGCCCGGCACCAGCCCCAAGCAGTGCCCCAACTGCAAGGGCACCGGCCAGGTGCGCATGAGCGGCGGGTTCATGGTGACGGTCCGCACCTGCCCCACCTGCGGCGGCACCGGCAAGGTGATCACCGATAAGTGCACCGCCTGCGGCGGCACAGGCCGGGCGAGGCGTCGGCGCACGGCGTCCGTCAAGGTGCCCGCGGGCATCGACAACGGCCAGACCATCGTGATGAACGGCCAGGGCGAACCGGGCCGCAACGGCGGGCCCAGCGGCGATCTGTACATCCAGATCACCGTGCGTCCCCACAAGCTGTTCAAGCGGGACGGCACCAACCTGCACCTTGAAATCCCTATTTCCTTTACCCAGGCGGCCTTGGGCGCGGATATCGACGTGCCCACCCTGGGCGGCGGCAAAACCACCGTCCACATCCCCGAGGGCACCCAGAACGACGCGGAGATCCGGCTGAAAGGCCAGGGCATCCAGCAGCTTCGCTCCTCCTACCGGGGCGACATGATCCTGCATATCCGGGTGGAAATCCCAAGAAGAATGACCGAAAAGCAGAAAGAGCTGCTGCGCCAGTTCGAGGATATTTCCTCCGGGAAAGAATACGAGACCCGCAAGAGCTTCCTGGACAAGGTGAAGGACCTGTTCAACGGCTGAACAGCATAAAAAAGCAGCCCCGCTCCGTAGGGAGAAGGGCTGCTTTTCTATGGATGGAATTGTTCAGTTGCTTGCTTGAAGGGCACTTTAAGTCAGTAACGAAACGAGGAGGCGAGGGCCTCTGCGATCCGCACGCTCAAAAGTCGCAAGTCCGCTTCATGCGGACATTGCTCGTTTCGCGTGATCTCACCACCGATGAGAAATCCGCCGCAGGCGGTC
>JAFZOG010000102.1 GCA_017550745.1 Clostridia bacterium
CCTCTGTCCAACCTGGACGCCAAGCTGCGCGTGCAGATGCGTACTGAAATCACCAAGCTGCATCAGCGCCTGCAGACCACCTTCATCTACGTTACCCACGACCAGACCGAGGCCATGACCATGGGCTCCCGTATCGTGATCATGAAGGATGGCTTCATCCAGCAGGTGGATACTCCCCAGAACAACTACGACTATCCAGCCAACAAGTTCGTGGCCGGCTTCATCGGCAGCCCCCAGATGAACTTCTTCGATGCCCGCCTCCAGAAGGAAGACGGCAAGATCGTGGCCGTGTTTGGCGACAATAAGATCACCGTTCCCCAGGAAAAGATCGCCAAGCTGAAGGATGAATCCTACATCGGCAAGGAAGTCACCCTGGGCATCCGTCCCGAAAACATCGACGACGCTCCCGAATTCGTGGCTGAGCATCCCGAAGCCACCATGAAGGTGCACGTGGAAGTCACCGAATTGATGGGCTCTGAAACCTATCTGTACTTCTCCACCTCCGGCAAGGCCGAGAACGTCATCGCCCGCGTTGACCCGCGCACCAAGACCCGCGCCGGCGACGATGTGACCGTGGCCATGGACACCAGCCGCCTCCACTTCTTCGACAAGGACACCGAAGAAACCATCCTGAACAGATAATCATCGTTCATTCATCACCGGGAGGGAAAGCCTCCCGGTTTTTTTGTGCAAAAAAACTCCGGACTATCCGGGGTTTTCGCTGCACAAAAAAACCCGGCGCGAGGCCGGGGATCATCACGAAGCGAGGGGCGCTTACTGGGCGAGCATTTTCTTGCCCTGGGACAGCGCGCGCAGGAAGAGCAGGTAGGAAACGATCTCGGCGACCAAGGCGACCACGCCGATGACCGTGACAACCGTGGCGGACTCGCCGATGAGAGCGGCGACAGCATTGGCGACCACAGAAAAAATGTAGGTGCAGGACACGATGATCCGGGTCTTCTTGGCCAGCTCTTTCACGTCGTTGTTGTTCAGCTTTTCAGCCAGGCTGACAATCGCGGTGAGGATGTACCAGGTGGCCAGGTAGTTGAAAATATTGTTGCCGGTATTGGCCCAATCGTCCAGGAAATCGGATTTCAGCACGGACTTGAGCACGTTCAGGACGATGCCGATGCCGATGGCGGCCAGCGCGGATTTGAAATTATCGTCGTCCTTCATACCGTTGATAACGCCTACCAGTTCCAGGATGAAAGCCACGATGATGAGCAGCCCGGAGGCCAAGCTCAGCCCGGCCGCGATCCCCGCGGTGCCCGTGGAGATGCTGCTCTCGGCGAGCGCTTCCTCGGTGACGTTCTGCAGATCCACATTGTTCCACACCAGCACAAAGAGGGAGGCGATGGCCAGGACCGTGCACAGGATCATCAGGAGCTGAGCCAGATGGATTTTCTTGATGCCCTTGTATGCATTCGGGAATTTCATGATAAATGACCCCTTTCATTTTTTCGGCCGGCGTTTTGCCGGCCTTTCCAGAGTATACCATCGGCGCGCGGCCCTGTCAAGGGCGAAACGCATGAGATATGGAATATAATGGGAAAGCAGGCGAAATAGCGCGCTATGGCAGCTTTTTTCCGGAAAACGGAGAAAGAAAAACCCGCCGACTTTCGCAGGCGGGCTTCCGTGGTGCGCCATCAGGGACTCGAACCCGGGACACCCTGATTAAGAGTCAGGTGCTCTACCAACTGAGCTAATGGCGCTTAAGCAGGCATATTATAGTGTTTTTCGGGGAGATTGTCAAGTGCTTTTTTGAAGTTTCAAACATTCAGTCAAAAAAACATCCGGACTAAGCCGGATGGCACAGGCTGTCGAAAACTCCTGGGATGCATCGAAGGGCCGCAGCCCTTCGATTGTAATCCGCAGGGGCCGAAGCGCCCGGAAAACGGTACAGTGTACCGTTTTCAGCGTAGGCCGGGC
>JAFZOG010000103.1 GCA_017550745.1 Clostridia bacterium
CAATCCCGGCCCCGGCGGCGGCAATCCCGGCCCCGGCGGCGGCAATCCCGGCCCCGGCGGCGGCAACCCCGGCCCCGGCGGCGGTGGCGGCGGCAGCATCGGAGTCGTGATTTCCACTCCCGTCCCCGCCTCAACCCCGGTGCCTCCCACGCCTGAAGAGGAAAAGCCACATGAGCACATCTTCGGCCTGCCCATCAAGAGCGGCGAAACCACTCATACCCGGTGGTGCATCACCTGCGGCAGAGTCGGCCAGTCTGAGAACCACAGATTCCTCTACCGCGGCGACGTGGAGCCCTGCGAAAAGTATCCCGACGGCGGCAAGATCTATCAGTGCCCGCTGTGCGGATACAGTTACGTGGAGGAACCCAAGACGGAAGAAGCAAATCCCTGATAAGCCTGTATGCCCGTCGTGACCCCGTGGGGCAATAGGCCGCGCCCTGCCCCATCCCCTTCGGGCAGGGCGCCGGCCCGGCCTCCGGGAGCGCCGGGAATAACGAAACCATAAAGAAAAGGCGGTGTTCGTTTTGAAAAAGCTGTTGGCTCTCCTGCTGGCGCTCTTCCTGGCGTGCGGCTTCTGCTTCGCCCAGGCGGAAGCGGCTGACGTGATGCTGGGAAGCTGGACGTGCGAATATATGGGCATCCCGCTTTACTGCCTCCTGTATGAAGACAATACCTTCGAGGCCGTGATCGGCATGGATTTGCCCATTGAGAAAAAAACCCTTTCCGGCACCTGGGAATTCGATGGCGAGGCCGTGATCCTCCACTGCGGCGAAAAGGATCTGCCCTTTACCTGGGATGGAAATACCCTGACCGGCGAGCTGTTCGGCGTGCCGGTAGCGCTGGAAAGCGTTTGGAAGAATCATGATCCCCTTGCGGACATAAGAGAAGCGGAACGCGAGCGGCTGATCCTCTCCGAGGACGGCATGCCCGAAACCAACGAATAAAACCAACGAATAAAACCAACGAATAAGGAGGAGAGAAGAATGGATTACAAGAAACTGTCGATGATCATTCCCATGGTATCCGTGGCCGTGATGATCGCCTGGGGCGTGCTGGGCAACGACTGGGGAAGAAGCTGGATCGCCGTGGCAATTGGCGGGATTCTTTCGGGCATCCTGAGGGTGCTCGCGGGAAATGAAGACAAATAAAAGGAGGAAAAGAACATGAAAAAACTGCTTGCGCTGCTGGTGGCGCTGGTGATGGCCCTGGGCTGCGCCATGGCGTCCGCTGAAACCGTGTACACCAAGATCGCCGTCAACCATGAAACCGCCAACGGCCTCATCGCGTCCTTCGGCATGCCCGAGGAGCAGATGGGCATGGTGGAGCCTCTCCTTTCCCTGGTGGACGCGCTGGGCCTTAAGGTGATCGCCGTGGAAGACGGCGCGGAAATCACCCTGGACTTTAACGGCAAGGAAGCCCTTACCCTGGGCTGCCTGATGGACGAAAAGAGCATCACCGCCGTCAGCACCCTGTTCCCCAACTATGCCGTGACCATGCAGCTGGATACCCTCACCCAGATGATGGGCAGCATGATGCCCGGGGCTGGCGAAGGCGGCGAGGGCGGCATGGACATCACCGCCATGATCGAGCCCCTGATGGGCTATTTCACCCGCTTTGCGGAAGCCTGCGCCAACGCGGCGGTTCCGGGGGAACCGGTGCCCGGCGCATATGAATTCGAGGGCTGCAAGTTCGATACCCTGGTGCCCATCACCGTGGATATCCAGGCCATCGCCGAGAGCTTCAAGACCTTGATGGACGAAATGATGAACGACCCGGCGGCCTTTGGCGCGATCCAGGGCATGATGCAGGGCACGGGCGCAAGCCTGGACGCGGACGAAATGAAGAAGGGCCTGGATGAATTCATCGCCCACTTCCCGGACACCGTCACCGCCGAATACTACACCAACAGCGACGGCAGCCCCGCGTTCTACATGCAGGGCGAATCCGCCTACGAAGGCAAGGAAGGCGCTTCCTTTGGCTACACCATGCTCTTCCTGGACGAGCAGAACATGAAGATGACCTACTGGGATAACGAAAACGCCATGTCCGGCTCCATTGTCATTACGGCGAATTCCTTCCGTATGGACTTTGATATGGCTGGAATGACCTTCGCATTGGACCTCACCTTTGAGATGGGTGAAAGCTCCGTGTTCGTCTGCAAGCTGTATTTCATGGATCCGGAGAACCCGCTGGTGACCGTGAACGTCACCGTTTCTCCTGACAGCGCCCGCACCCTGGCTGTGGACACCGGCGACAAGACCGTGCTGGCCCTCGAAACCCTGATGAACGGTGAAGGCGACGCCAGCGGCCTGCTGGGCGACATCATGGTGAACGGCCTGGGCGGCCTGATGACCAGCCTGACCGAAGCCGTGCCCGAGATGGGCGGGATGCTGTCCATGTTCATGGGCGGCACCGGCGCCATGGCGGGCGGCGATACCCTGCGGGCGGGAAAAAAGCTCCTGCGGCTGGGCACCTCCGGCTATGTCATTGCGGTGGACGAAAGCTTTGAGGAAGGCGAGCTTACAGCGGAGGACATCGCCAATGATATGGTGGCCTATATGCTGAGCCCCAACACCCTGTTGGACTTCGATATCTACCAGTTCTCCAAGGAAGGCTATCCCGAGGTGCTGGCCGATTTCGTGAAGCAGGAAGCGGAAGAATACGACGCCTTCATCATCGCGCCAGCGCTGGACATCAACGGAATCCCCGCCGGCATGTACAGGGCCACGGAGACCTATGAGGGCAAAGAGTACACCACTGCCACCTACGTGCTTGAGGACGGTGACCAGTACGTGGAAATCGCCTTCTGGCTGGACGGCGAGGAAGCAATCATTGAAGCCATGGAAATCATCGACACCCTGACCTATTCCCCCGCCGCCGAAGGCTTGAACGCCATTTCCGGCGACTGGGCGGTAAACTATTTCGGCATCCCCATGTACTTCTACTTTGACGAAGACGGCACCTACCTGGGCCTGATCGCCGACGACAGCGTGCCCCTGGCGGAAGACGGCAGCAACAGCGTCACCGGCTTCTGGACGTTTGACGGGGAAAAGATGTTCATGTACGGCGAAGAAGGCGAAGCCGGGGATGTGCTCGAATTCGTCGTTGACGGCCTGACCATGACCGGCATGATCGAAGGAATGCCCGTGGTGTTCACCCGTGCAATCGAACCGGAACAGAATAACTGAAAGATATCAGGAATCATTGCTTCTGCAAACATATGGAAATTGCGGAATACCGTTCATACGAATATGCTTGAAAGAAAGAGGCTTTCCGCATAGAAAAAAACAGCAATACAAAGCAGTCAGATACGGATTTCCCATATTATAAAAAAGGGGGTTGTTTCATGAACAAGCGGTTTTTATCTTCTTTGACTGTCGTGATGCTGCTGGTGGTGACGCTTCTGTTCACGCATGTGGCTCCTGCCAGCGCGTCCTATGTCGTGTACTCCAATTGCGGAAACGGCAAACCATTGAATGTGCGTGAAGGCCCGGGCAAGGATTACTGGATAATGGACAAGATTCCCTACGGAAATCCGATTGTGGTTGACGGCGAGACGGACCCGGGGTGGCTGCATGTGAGCAGCGGGGGTTATGTACAGGCGTCATTGACCAGTCGAACCTATCCCGGCCCCTACGTTCCGCCGTCTCCTGCTCCAAGCCCCTCAACAAGTACGAGTTCAGATTATAACAGCGTTTTCCGGTCTGCCCGATTTGTGACTCCCTACACGGTGACACTGACTGACACCCCGAACAGCAATGGAAAGGCCAATGTGCGCTGGGCGCCATCCAAGTACGCTACGCTGCAAAAGGCTTATCCCTCCGGAACCCAGGTTCGGGTACTGGCGGAGCTTGGAAACTGGTACCAGGTGGAAGATGCCATCAATGAAATGGTAGGCTTTGTGCACAAGTCTTATGTAAACCGGTAAGCAGACTGAACGAGAATATGAGGAGGAGTTTGTTATGAAAAAAATCATTGCGCTGGCTTTGAGCCTGACGCTGCTGCTTGGCTGCGTTTCCGCGCTTGCAGAGACTGCGAAGCAGGAAACGCTGACCATGCCGGGAGCCTTCTCTGTTAAGTATCCCGCGCTGCCCGGCTATTATTCTTTCACCGTGGAAGAAAACAACGAAATGAGTTATCGGATGATGATCACCCCCAAGGAAGCCGGGAAACCTGTTCTGCTGCTGACAATAGACTTCAACGATGAGTGGTATGGCGTAAATACGTTGGCTGATGCCACAGAAGAAGACATGGCAGCGCTGCGGGCTGACTTCTATAATGTGACCGAGCTGAATGATGGAGAGATCGTCTTTGAAGAAACCCAGACAAACGCGGGAATTCCTGTGCTGGTGGCCAGGGCGGCGGATGGTTCCTTTGGCGCGGTTTACACGATCTATATGAGTCATGAAATTGAAATCGACATCTTTCCAAACGCCGGTATTGACGGCATAAACGAAGAAGCTGTTCAGGCCGTGCTTGCGTTCCTGGGCGACGCCGAATTTGTTCCGTTAGAAACAAAGGAATAATACAGCGCAGAGGAACCGTACAACACAGGGGCTGTAAAAAAGATTGAAGAATCCGGGGTTTTTACAGCTCCTTTTCAATTTCAGAGAAAAGCAAGAGTGAGAAAAAGAGAAAAAAGCTTTCCTGTGAGCCCGCCGCAGAAGGCGCGGACGCCAACACCGGCTTCTGGACGTTTGACGGGGAAAAGATGTTCATGTATGGCGAAGAAGGCGAAGCCGGAGATGTGATGGCATTCACCTTCGACGGCCAGACCATGACCGGCATGATCGAAGGAATGCCCGTCGTGTTCACCCGGGCAATCGAACCGGAACAGAACAACTGAAACAGCACCATCCTCCAAGCGCTTCCGGCTTTTTGCCGGAGGCGCTGTATTTTTATGCGAAGGATCGGAAGCATAGCTTTTACCCGGATGCGGCATATTATTCCTGGCCGGGAGGGAAAAAGTATGCGCTGGATCGGGTTAGGAATCTTTATGCTGCTGATTGCGCCGGTGCAGGCAGGGGCAGTGCTGCGGTGGGAACAGGGGAAGCTTACGCTGGCAGCGGGGATCATGGTCTGGGGCGTTCGCTTTCAAACGTTGATCGAGGCCCGGCGGGACACGGCGGGGATGCTTTTGATGACCGCCACGGTGGGCAAAAAAACGCTTCCCCTGCGTCCAAGCGGAAAGAACGCGGGAAAGGGGATCAAAGCGCTGCGGCTGATGCTGAGGTCAAACGCTGACCGCGCGGCCCTTGGAAAAATGATCCGGGTGCAGGCTTTTGATCTCTTTGCCCAGATCGGCGGGCGGAACGCCGCGTTCATCGCGCTGGCTACGGGCTTCCTCCAGGCGCTGCCTCCCCTGCTTCCCTTCGCCCGTATCCATTGCCGCCCCTCCTTCAACGGAGAAACAAAAGCCTTCCTCCGGTGCATAGCCGGAACCAGGCTGGGTATTCTATGGATAGCGTGGCTGCGCTGGCGCAGGCATCAGCGCGCCGCCCAAAAGGAGGAAACAGCATGGAGCATCCCATCGGAGACCTGATGCAGACAACGCTCGAAAATATCAAGGATATGGTGGACGTAAACACCGTCATCGGCGAGCCCATCCCCACGGGCTCGGGCGCCACCATCATTCCCGTGTCCAAGGTGACGTTCGGCTTTGTGGCGGGCGGCGGGGAATACGACAAAAACCAGCTTCCGGAGGAGGAAAAGCCCTTCGCGGGCGGCAGCAGCGCCGGGGTGTCGGTGCAGCCGGTGGGGTTTCTGGTGGTGCAGCAGGACAGCGTGAAGGTGCTGCCCGCCCAGCAGTACACCGCCTGGGAACGGGCGCTGAATGCCGCGCCGCAGCTGGTGGAGGATGTCAAGCGCCTCCTGCAGAAAAAAGAAAACGCGGCGCAGGAAGGGCGGAATCCATGAAATCTTTCCGGAAAATGGGTGCATTTGCCCTTTTCTTTGGGCTGATTCTCCTGTATAATGGAAACGGGCTGGCAGAGGTCACAGGCGGTTCGCCCCGTTCCTCCATCCTGATCGAAGCAACAACCGGGCAGGTGCTGTATGAGCAGAACGCCCACGAACCGCTGCCCATGGCCTCCACCACCAAGATCATGACCGCGCTGGTAGCTTTGGAACGCGGGGACCCGGACGGGCTCGTGACCACCGGCGGCAACGCCTTCGGCGTGCCGGGCACCAGTATTTATCTGTCGCTGGGAGAGCAGCTGACGCTCAGGGATATGCTCTACGGCCTGATGCTGGCCAGCGGCAACGACGCGGCAGTCGCGATTGCCGAGCATATCGGCGGGGACGTGGACAGCTTCTGCGAAATGATGAACGCGCGGGCAGCGGACATCGGATGCGAAAACACCGTGTTTGCCACGCCCCACGGCCTGCCCGCAGAGAACCACCACACCACTGCCCGGGATCTGGCGCTGATCGCCCGAACAGCCATGCAGAATCCCGCTTTCCGGGAAATCGTGTCCACCCAGCGGGCCAGCATCCCCTGGGCCGGTCACGAGTACGACCGGATCCTGACAAACAAAAACAAGCTGCTGTCCGAGTATCCCGGGGCCATCGGCGTGAAAACCGGCTACACCAAGGCGGCTGGGCGCTGCCTGGTATTCGCGGCGGAACGGGACGGCCTGGAACTGATCGGCGCGGTGCTGAACTGCCCGGACTGGTTTCAGGAAGCCGCGGCGCTGCTGGACAGGGGCTTTGAAAACTGGCAGATGGTGAGCCTGCTCAGCGCCGGGGAGACAGTGCGTTTTCTCCCGGTGAAGAACGGGACCGCCGACACGGTGCGTATCGTCGCTTCCGGCGACGTCAGCGCGCCGGTGCCGTTGGACCGATGGCCCGATCTGGTGCTGGAGCTGCCCGATATCCTGAACGCGGGATTGAAGCAGGGCGACGCCATCGGAACGGCAAAGCTCCTGGACAACGGCCAGACCCTGGTCACCGTTCCGCTGGTAGCCGCCGAGAACGTGCCGGAGCGTTCCTTTCAGTCCGGATGGAGGCGGCTCGTCGGCCAGTGGCCCCTTGCGGCGGGAGATTGAAATCATCCTGCTGTATCTTTGGGCCGCCTGCGCCATAGCGGCCTGGACTGCCGCGATCATCAAATCATAAGATACGGTTTGCACCGTATTTCTCGACGGAGGATACATATGCGCTTACAGAAATACATGGCCCTGTGCGGGGTGGCAAGCCGCCGCAGGGCGGAGGAAATGATCGCCGCGGGGCAGGTGCAGGTGAACGGCTTAACGATCACCGAAATGGGCGTCCAGGTGGAGGACGGCGACGAGGTAAGGGTGGACGGTGAAATCATCCATCCCGAAACTGAAAAAAAATATGTGATCTATCACAAGCCCGCCGGGGAAGTGACCACCGTCAATGACCCGGAGGGCCGCGCCTGCGTGCTGGACCATTTCCGGGATTATCCGGTGCGGCTCTACCCCGTGGGGCGGCTGGATTACGACAGCGAAGGGCTGCTGCTGCTCACCAACGACGGGACGCTGACGGAACGCATGCTGCATCCCTCCCATCAGGTGGACAAAACCTACCTCGCCCGCGTGACCGGCAGCGTGTCGCTGGATACCGTGCGCATGCTTCGGCAAGGCGTCATGCTGGATGACCACAAAACCGCCCCTGCGAAGGTGCGTATCATCAAAACAGAAGCTTTCGCCACCGTGGCGCTGGTCACCATCCACGAGGGCCGCAACCGCCAGGTGCGCCGCATGTTCGAGGAGGCGGGCCACAAGGTCTTGCAGCTGCGGCGGGTGCGCTTCGGCCCGCTGGAGCTGGGCGATCTGCCGCGGGGCCAATGGCGGGAGCTGACCCCGGAAGAGGAACGCAGGCTGATGGCATACCTTTAACGCGTAAGGAATTGATTTCTTCAGCACATTCCAGCCATACTTTTATTCGGCACCTCGCGGGGGGATTGACAGAATCCCCCTTTCTGCGCTATATTAAATAGGTATTTTTAACATCAGGACGGAGTGAACCCGTCTTGTTTTCCTGTATTTTGGAAAGGAGAACCGCATGCGCCGCCGAATCGCTTTTTTTCTGACGATGATCCTGATTGTTTCCGCACTGCCTTCCGCCCTGGCCGACGCGGTGAAGTACGAAGCGCCCAAGCAGATCGTGATCACATTTACCGGGGACTGTACGCTGGGCATTGATGACCGGGAACGGGGAAAGGCCACCAGCTTTGACGCTTTTGTGCAGCAGTACGGCATCGACTATCCCTTTGAGAAAGTGAAATCCATCTTTGAGCAGGATGACCTGACGGTCATCAATCTGGAAGGCACCCTGTATAATTACGACACGGGCCGCGCCCAGAAGACCTATGCATTCCGCGGGGATACCAGCTATGTGGAAATGCTGAAAAACGCCAGCATCGAGGCGTGCTCCCTGGGCAACAACCATTCCATGGACTACGGCATGGCCGGCCTCCAGTCCACTACGGAAACCCTGGAGAACAACGGCATCGCCTGGTTCGGCTCAGACAACGAATTCAACCAGACCTTCGTGTTTGAAAAGGACGGCATTAAAATCGGCTTTGTTTCCATGTACGAAAAAAGCTGGTGGGACAAGATCGGCATCCTGGCCGCGGCGTTTGAACAGCTCCGGGCGCAGAACTGCGACCTGATCATCGGTTTCCCCCACGCGGGCATCGAATACGACGTGCGCTATGACCGCGGCGGCGGGCAGGACAAGCTGATCGGCAAAATGCTGGACTTCGGCTGCGACCTCATCGTGTGCAACCATGCCCATACCATCCAGGGCATCCGCCAGGACGGCGACAAAACCATCCTGTGGGGCCTTGGCAATTTCGTGTTCGGCGGCAATTCCAAGATCAAGAACAACGCCATGGGCGAGCCCACCAACTATACGTATCTCGCCCAGTTCACTTTGTCCTTCGACGAAAACAACAAGTATCTGGGCCATCAGCTGAACATCATCCCCTGCGTCGTCGCCACCGGCAAGGACAAGGCCGGCGACCTTCGCAACTATTACCAGCCCGCTCCCGCCACAGGCAAGGACGCGGAATTTGTGATGAACTCCATCAAGCGCGACCGTACCCCCGGCAACCTGAATATCAACCCCTTTGTGGAGGGTGTCGGCGCGCTGCAGGATTTCGTACCCGCTTCCCTTTTCCGGTACTGATCCTTGCATCATGATTCTTCCATAGGCTGCCCTCCCATGCGCTGATGCATGGGAGAAAGCTGTGACAGGCCTGCATTCCCTGATTTTTCCGGAGGCAACGCATGATCAATTCCGAAAGCTTTATCAAAGCCCTGGATCTGCAGATACTTTGTCCCTCCTCCCAGAAAGAATGGGATATCCACGCTGCGGAGCTGAACCGCCCCGGCCTTCAGTTTGTCGGTTTTTACGACCATTTTCCGCACGACTGGCCCCAGGTGGTGGGCCTGACGGAAATGAGCTATCTGGAATCCTTGCCTGACACGCTCCGGCGGGAGAGGCTGGAAGCCTTTTTCTCCTACCGTGTTCCCTGTGTGATTATCTGCCGGGGCATGATGCCCTCGCCGGACATGATGGAGCTTGCCACCCAATATGACGTGGCGCTGCTGCGCACCAGCCTGGTCACCACCCGTTTCGTGGCCAGCGCCATGAACTACCTGAACCGCTGCCTGGCTCCCCGCGCTACGCTGCACGGCGTTTTGGTGGACGTGTACGGCATGGGCGTGCTGATCACCGGCGACAGCGGCGTGGGCAAAAGCGAAGCCGCCCTGGAACTGGTCCGCCGCGGCCATCAGCTGGTAGCGGACGACGTGGTGGACGTGTGCCGCATCACGGAAAACCGGCTCATCGGCGAAGCTCCGGAAATGGTGCGCCACTTGATGGAGATCCGCGGCATCGGCATCATCGACATCAAAGCCATGTATGGCATCAGCGCTGTGCTGACCAGCAAAACCATCGACCTGATCATTCACCTGGAGCCCTGGAAAGAAAAAAAGGCTTACGACCGGCTGGGGCTGACGGACGATTTTACCACGATCATGGATGTGCGCATCCCCCAGGTGGTGCTGCCAGTCCGCCCCGGGCGCAACGTGGCTGTGGTCATCGAGGTGGCCGCCCGGAATTTCTCGCTGAAACAAATGGGCTATTCCGCCGCGCGCGAACTGGACAAGCGGCTCAGCGGCATGGCGGGAGAAAAACAAACGGAGGCGTAAGCAATGGTATACATCGGCATCGATCTGGGCGGTACAAATATCGCCGTCGGCGTTGTCAGCGAAGCCGGATCCATTCTGGCAGAAACCTCGGCGAAAACGCTGGCGGAGCGTCCATATAAAGAAATCGTGCGGGATATGGCTGCCTGTGTGATGAAAGCCGTCACCAAGGCGGGGCTGACCGAAGCGGACATTTATTCCATCGGCATCGGCATTCCGGGGGTGGCGGAAGCCGATAACGGGATGGTGTTCAACTGCACCAACCTGGGCTGGATCAACGTTCCGCTGCGCAGCGAGATGCAGAAATACATCAACAAGCCCATTTTTATTGATAACGACGCAAACGTGGCCGCCCTGGCGGAAAGCTATTTCGGCGTCAGCGCGGGTTTCAGGAGCAGCGTGATGATCACCCTGGGCACCGGCGTGGGCGGCGGCATCGTCATCAACGGCCGTCCCTGGGCAGGCGCCCACGGGCGCGGCGGCGAGATCGGCCATATGACCCTGGTGCCGGACGGCGCCCCCTGCACCTGCGGCAATAACGGCTGCGTGGAGCGCTACTGCTCCGCCACAGCGCTCATCCGCACCGCCAAGCAGGAATGCTATTCCTTCCCGAATACCGCCATTCTCGCCAAGGCGGGCGGGGACATCAACCGCGTCAACGCCAAGATCGTCATTGACGCCGCGAAGGAAGGTGATGCGTCCGCCCTCCGGGTATTCAATTCCTTCGTGAGGTACCTGGCGATGACGATCAATAACATCACCGCGTTCTTTGACCCGGACATCATCGTGCTGGGCGGCGGCGTGAGCCACTCCGGCAGCTTCCTGCTGGAAAGCGTGGCGGCGCTCCTGCCCCGGTATCAGATGTTCAAGGCCCTGCCCATCCCCAAGCTGGCCCTGGCCAAGCTGGGCAACGAAGCCGGCATCATCGGCGCGGCAATGCTGGGAAAATAAAACAAAACTGAAATACAAATGAACTGAAAACCTGGCGCATAGAACGCAAAAAGAAAAACTGGAGGTATTTCCCATGAACTATTCAGTCCGTTCGCTGTTCCGCCAAACGCCCGCCGACGGCACAAAAGTGACCGTTTCCGGCTGGGTGCGCACGGTACGCGACAGCAAAGCTTTCGCCTTTATTGCCCTCAACGACGGCACCTTCTTTAAGAGCGTGCAGATCGTGTGCGAACAGAACCTGAGCAACTTTTCCGACGTGGTAAAGATCACCCTGGGCAGCGCCATCGAAGTGACCGGCGCCTTGGCTTTAACGCCCGAAGCCCAGCAGCCTTTTGAAATCAAGGCCGCCGAGGTAAAAGTGGTCGGCCCCTGCGATCCCTCCTATCCCATGCAGAAGAAGCGCCATACCGTGGAATATCTGCGCACCCAGGCCCACCTGCGGCCCCGCACCAACCTGTTCAGCGCTGTGTTCCGCATCCGTTCCCTGGCTGCCCAGTCCATTCACGCCTTCTTCGCGGAGAGGAACTTCGTGTATGTGCATACGCCCCTCATCACCGCCTCCGACGCCGAAGGCGCGGGCGAAATGTTCCGGGTCACCACCCTCGACCTGAACAACCTGCCAAAGGATGAAAGCGGCAAGGTGATTGACAGGGAAGATTTCTTCGGCCGTCCCGCCAACCTGACCGTATCCGGCCAGCTGAACGTGGAATGCTTCGCCCAGGCCTTCCGCAACGTGTATACCTTCGGCCCCACCTTCCGCGCCGAAAAATCCTATACCCCCCGCCATGCGGCGGAATTCTGGATGATCGAGCCGGAAATCGCCTTCGCCGACCTGGAAGACGATATGGAGCTGGCCGAGGATATGCTCAAATACGTCATTGCCGACGTGCTTGCCAAAGCGCCCGAGGAAATGGAATTCCTCAACAGCTTTGTGGACAAGGGCCTGGTTCAGCGCCTGCAGCACGTGGTGGACAGCAAGTTCGCCCGGGTTTCCTACACAGACGCCATCGACATCCTGCTCAAAGCCGGCAAACAGTTTGAGTATCCCGTGCACTGGGGGATGGATATCCAGACCGAGCACGAGCGGTATCTTGCCGAGGAGCACTTCGGCTGCCCCGTGTGCGTGTTCAACTACCCCAAGGACATCAAGGCGTTCTATATGCGTCAGAACGATGACGGCAAAACCGTCGCCGCCGTGGACGTGCTGGTTCCCGGCATCGGCGAGCTGATCGGCGGCAGCCAGCGTGAAGAACGCCTGGACGTGCTGGAAGCCCGCATCAAGGAACTGGGGCTGGACATGGATTCCTACTGGTGGTATCTGGAGCTGCGCAAGTTCGGCACCACCCCCCACGCCGGCTTCGGCCTGGGCTTTGAGCGCCTGATCATGTACCTCACCGGCGTGAGCAACATCCGCGATGTTCTGCCCTTCCCCCGCACCACCGGAAGCGCGGAATTCTAAAATCATAATAGTTTTGTAACAATTAGGGCTCCTTTGTTCTTATTTGAGAACAAGGAGCTCTTTTTATGTCCAAAACATCCTGTATTTTTATCAAAAGGCCGCTACTATATGTTGTAGAAAAGAAAATGTGTCATAAATATTTTAAAATAATTAAAAAAATATTACGAAAATGCGTGCATTTATTGAGAAAGTATGTTATAATATCCAAGGAAATGAAATCCCTAAGTTTTTACGGGATGATTCCCGGAGGGAGGAAGATGCAGTATGCTGACGAAGACGCAGACGGTGGGACGGATTCCACTGGAGGGCGTGCATCAGCGAATGAATGCCGCCATGCGGGCATGCGTGTCCTGGGCGGCAATAGAGGAACACGATAAAATATTGGATATGGCCTGCGGCGAAGGCGAACTGCTGGCTTATTTGAACGACCAATTGAAGCTGACGCTGTGCGGGATGTGCAAAAGCGCGGAGCAGGCCCGGGCGGTCAGCGAAATGCTGGGAGAAGCCGATGTGATTCCCGCGCTGATGGAGGATATTCCCTGGCGGAACAATACCTTCGATGTGGTTCTGCTCCCGGCGCATATGCGGGGCGACCTCAAGCGCATCCTGGACGAAGTGATCCGCGTACTGCGTCCGGGCGGGCAGTTCGTGATGGCTTCGCGCCCGGTTCCTTTCCGCGGCGACAATGAATTGAACCGCCGGGAAATCATGCGGGCGATGCAGGAAGCGGGATTCCGTGAGGTTTCCTTCCGCACCTCCTGGCTGTCCGGCGCCATCGTCGGCTGGAAGCCGGGCAAGATCGATCATATGCAGGAAAAGTAAAAAGAGCAAGGATCATTCGTCATGGCAAAAAACAGGGAGCATTCGCTGCCCCCTGTTTCCTTTTGTCCGCCGGTGGGTTTTACAGAATCCCCTTGAGGAACTGCCCCGTATAGCTTTTTCTGACTTTGGCGACCTCCTCCGGGGTTCCCTGGGCCACGATGGCGCCGCCGCCGTCGCCGCCCTCAGGGCCCAGGTCGATGATATAATCGGCAGTCTTGATCACGTCCAGGTTGTGTTCGATGACCAGCACGGTATTGCCCGCGTCCGTGAGACGCTGTAAAACCTTGATCAGCCGGTTCACATCATCCATGTGCAGGCCGGTGGTGGGCTCATCCAGCAGCACCAGCGTCCTGCCGGTGGCGCGGCGGCTCAGTTCCGTGGCCAGCTTCACCCGCTGGGCTTCGCCGCCGGAGAGGGTGGTGCTGGGCTGGCCCAGCTTCATGTAGCCAAGGCCCACGTCGTACAGCGTGCGCAGCTTCTGCATGATGGCCGGATGCGCGCCGAATACTCCCATGGCTTCCTCCACCGTCATATCCAGCACATCGGCGATGCTCAGGCCCCGATACTTCACCTCCAGGGTTTCCCGGTTGTAGCGCTTGCCATGGCACACCTCGCAGGGCACGTAAATATCCGCCATGAAGTGCATCTCGATCTTGAGCAGGCCGTCGCCGGAGCAGGCCTCGCACCGCCCGCCCTTCACGTTGAAGGAGAAGCGGTTCTCTTTATAGCCCCTGATCTTCGCCTCCGGCAGCTGGGCGAACACCTTGCGGATCAAGTCGAACAAACCGGTATAGGTGGCAGGGTTGGAGCGGGGGGTCCTGCCGATGGGCGACTGGTCGATGCTGATGATCTTGTCCAGCCGCTCGGCGCCTTCGATCCCGTCGTAGTCCGCTTTCCGGGGCCTGGCGCGGTTCAGAAGGTGCGCCAGCGCGCCGTACAGGATGGCGTTCACCAGGCTGCTTTTGCCGCTGCCGGACACGCCGGTGACGCAGCAGAATACGCCCAGGGGAAAATCCACGTCGATGTTTTTCAGGTTGTGTTCCCTGGCCCCGCGCACGGTCAGCCAGCCGGCAGGCAGGCGGCGTTTCTCGGGGACGGGGATTTTCTTTTTTCCGCTTAAATACTGGCCTGTGATGGAGTCGGGGCAGGCCATCACATCCTGCAGCGTGCCCTGGGCGACCACCTTTCCCCCATGCTCCCCCGCGCCGGGGCCGATATCCACCAGATAGTCCGCGCTGCGGAGGGTCTCCTCGTCGTGCTCCACCACGATCAGGGTATTGCCCAGCTCCTGCAGGTGCCGCAGCGTCTTGAGCAGCCGGGCGTTGTCCCGCTGGTGCAGGCCGATGGAGGGCTCGTCCAGAATGTACAGCACCCCCACCAGTCCGCTGCCGATCTGGGTCGCCAGGCGGATGCGCTGCGCTTCCCCGCCGGAGAGGGTGGCCGCGGCGCGGGAAAGGGTCAGGTAATCCAGGCCCACGTCGCACAGAAAACCGAGCCGCGCGTTCACTTCCCGCAGGATGGGCGCGGCGATCATGCCGTCCTTTTCCCCAAAGGTGAGGCCGTCCAGGAACGCTTTCGTCCGTTGGATGTTCCACTCGCTGATTTCGGCGATGTTCCTGTCCCCCACCGTCACGGCCAGGGATTCGGGCTTCAGGCGGCGGCCTTTGCACACCGGGCAGGTTTCATGGGCCATATATTCCTCATAAGCCGCTTTCATGCCCTCGCTCTGCGTTTCCTGATACCGCCGTTCCAGGGAAGGGATCACGCCCTCGAAGGTGGTCTGGTAGGTGCCGGTTTCAAATTTGATTTTCAGCTTTTGCTCCCCTGTGCCGTACAGGATCTGTTTCTTCGCTTCCTCCGGCAGGTCGGCAAAGGGCGCGTCCATGGAGAAGCCGTAATAATCCGCCACGGCCTGGAACATGCTGTGGGCGGCGGAGTTCTGTTCACCGCTGTTCCAGCCCATGCAGCTGACGGCCCCTTCGTTCATGCTTTTCGACGGGTCAGGCACCACCAGGTCGGGACTGACCTTCATGGTTTCCCCCAGGCCGGAGCAATAGGGGCACGCGCCGTAGGGATTATTGAAGGAGAACATGCGGGGGGCCAGTTCTTCGATATTCACGCCGCAGTCCGGACAGGCGTAGTTCTGGGAGAACATGATTTCCTCATCGCCGGGGGTCAGCAAAGCGCAGGCCAGGCCGCCGGACTGCTTCATGGCGGTTTCCAGGCTGTCGGTCAAACGCTGCTGGATGCCGGAACGCACCACCAGGCGGTCCACCACCAGATCGATCTGGTGCTTCTTCTGCTTGTCCAGGGGAGGCACATCGTCCAGCTCATACATTTCCCCGTCGATCCGGGCGCGGACGAAGCCGCTTTTGCGTGCGTCCTCCAGCAGCTTCGCATGCTCGCCCTTTCGGGCGCGGACCACAGGCGCAAGGATTTGCAGCCGCTGGCCTTCGGGCAGGGCGGTAATGGCATCCACCATCTGGTCCACCGTCTGCTGTTTGATCTCCTTGCCGCATTTGGGGCAGTGGGGCACGCCGGTGCGGGCATACAGCAAACGCAGGTAGTCATGGATCTCCGTCACCGTGCCCACCGTGGAGCGGGGATTCTTGGCGGTGGTTTTCTGATCGATGGAAATGGCCGGAGACAGGCCCTCGATGCTGTCCACATCCGGCTTATCCATCTGGCCAAGGAACATGCGGGCGTAGCTGGACATGCTTTCCACATACCGCCGCTGGCCCTCGGCATAAATGGTATCGAAGGCCAGGGAGGATTTTCCGGACCCGCTCAGCCCCGTAAATACCACCAGCTTATCCCGGGGCACGGTGATATTGACGTTCTTTAAGTTGTGCTCCCGCGCCCCCCGCACGATGATCTTGTCTTCCATGCTGCCCTCCGTCTGTATCGTGTTGCCGGAACATTATAGCACATTTGTTCCCCTTTGTGAAGAGGTTTTTTCCTGTTTTCCGCCGGTTTCCGATGGATTATTGTACACAAAAAACCCTCTCCCCTTCTTTCGGGAGAGGGAAAGCTCATTCCTCCTGCGTACCGGTCAGGCCCAATTCGGCGGCGTGCTCCTTCATGCCTTCGATGCAGATTTCCGCCACGTCCCGGATGTCCATGCCCAGCATTTCACAGCCCTGCAGCACAAGGGCCCGGTCGCATTTTGCCGCGAACCGTTTATCCTTGAATTTTTTCATGAAGCTCTTGATTTCCAGGTCGGTGATGCCCAGGGGCCGCATCCTGGCCGCCGCCTGGATGATGCCGGTCAGCTCGTCCACGGTGAAAAGCGATTTTTCCATCAGCGTTTCCGGCTTCACATCGCTGCAGATGCCCCAGCCATGGGACAGGATGGCCCGCACATCCGCTTCGTCCACGCCCGCGGCAAGCAGCGGTGCCTGGGTATGCTGCAAATGCTCCTCGGGATACTTTTCATAATCGTAATCGTGCAGGATGCCGATCGCTTCCCAATGCTCCGCGTCCTCGCCGAAATGCTTCGCCATCGCGCCCATGGCATACGCCACGTTCAGGGCGTGCAGCAGCAGGTGTTCCTCCGTGACCTGCGTACCGTTCAGTTCCTTCGCGCGTTCAACCGTCAGTTTCATATACCCACCTCGTCATTGCATTTTTTCCTGCTTCACCTTATGGTCCACCACATGGCGGCTGGCCAGCTGGGAGAAAATATCCTTGGGCTCGATCCCCATCTCCACCATCAGCACCATCACATGATAGGCCAGATCGGAAATCTCAAAAATGGTTTCGGCTTTATCGCCGCCCTTGCCGGCCACGATCACCTCCGTGCACTCCTCCCCCACCTTCTTGAGGATCTTATCGATGCCCTTCTGGTAGAGGTAGGTGGTGTAGCTGCCCTCCTTGGGGTTGGTCTTGCGGCCTTTGAGCAGTTCATAGAGCGCTTCCAGGGAGAAGTCCTGCTGGGTCTCGCTCTGGTACACCGGGTTGAAGAAGCAGCTTTCGCTGCCTGTGTGGCAGGCGGGGCCCTTCTTGATGACCTCCACCACCAGCGCGTCCAGGTCGCAGTCCGCCTTGATCGTCACGATCTCCTGGGTATTGCCGCTGGTCTCCCCCTTGCGCCAAAGCTGCTGGCGGGAGCGGGAAAAAAAGCAGGTGCGGCCCTCCCGCATGGAGATTTCCAGGGATTCCCTGTTCATGTAGGCCACGGTCAGCACCTGTTTGGAAAAGTAATCCTGCACCACAGCCGGAATCAAGCCCTTGTCGTCAAATTTCAGATCGTCAAGCTTCATCTTGTTTTTCCTCCCGTAATATGCGCATGGGAATTCCTTCGCCTGCCAGATACCGTTTCAGTTCCGGCAGCGGCACTTCTTTCCGGTGAAAGATGGAAGCGGCCAGCCCGGCGTCCACCTGGGGCACGGACTCAAAGAGGATTTTGAAGTCCTCCATTTTTCCCGCGCCGCCGGAAGCGATGATGGGGATGGTGACCCGTTTTCCCATGGCCTCCAGCATCTCCAGGTCGAAGCCCTGCTTCACGCCGTCTGTGTCGATGCTGTTCACCACCAGTTCCCCCGCGCCGCGCTCCTGGCCGTCATGCGCCCACTGCAGGGCGTCGATGCCGGTATCCACGCGCCCGCCCTTGGCAAAGATGCGGAAACGGCCGTCCACCCGTTTCACGTCCATGCTCAGCACCACGCACTGGTCGCCGTACCGTTTGGCGGCGCGCTCGATCAGGCCGGGATCCTTGATCGCGCCGGAATTGACGCTCACCTTGTCCGCGCCGCAGGACAGCACCCGTTCAAAGTCGCTGACATCGTTGATGCCGCCGCCCACTGTCAGGGGGATGAACACCTGCGCCGCCGTGCGTTTTAAGATGTCGGTGAACAGGCCCCGGCCCTCAAAGGAGGCGGTGATGTCGTAAAACACCAATTCGTCCGCGCCGGTGTCGTTGTAATACTTCGCCATTTCCACCGGGTCGGCCACATCCCGGATGCCCTCAAAGTTGGTGCCTTTGACCACGCGCCCGTCGCGCACGTCCAGGCAGGGAATGATTCTTTTAGCGACCATGTTTTCACCTCGCTCAGCTTCATACGAAGCGGTTACGTGATTTTGCCGATGATTCTCTCCGCCGCTTCGATGTGCATGATCCAGTGGCGGGACAGGGGCATTTTGATCAGCCCGGCCACGTCCTTTCCGCACCAGTAATCAATCAGCCAGGCGGCGCTTTCCTCCGGGCTCACAACGCCCTTTGCCCTGATCCTTTCTTTGTCCCCGTCCAAGAAGCGCTGTTTCAAATCTTCACAGCGGAGGGATAAAAGCCAGGCGTCCGTGTCTTTCTGCACAGATTCCGCGTAATCATACAGCCCGTCGATGTTCAGCTTTTGCGAAAACGCGGCGATTTGCTCTTTCACCAGCTCGTTTCCCGTCGTAATGATGGGGGATCCCGTTTTCCTCCGGCAGTCTCCGGAGAACAAAACCTCCTCCCGGCTGCGAATCAATGTATTGACCACGATATCCTCGATCCGCATGATATGCCAGATGGAATAGGCCACTGTTTTGCTGTGATACCCCTCCGCGTTGGGAAAGGGCATTTTGCTGTAATCGCTGTCCTTTAGCTTTCCCCGCCATGACTGCATCTGCGCCATCAGCGTGCCGCGCAGGGAGATCAGCGCTTCGATCCCCTGATCGAACGTCGCCTTTTTCAGCAGCCCCTGCATTTTCTTATTCTGCTCGGACCATTCTTTATTCATTTCGCATTCCCTTTATCTGTCGTCCTTGGCCGCTTCCATGGCCTCCTCAAGCGTGATGCGTCCGTCATAAAGCGCTTTGCCGATGATGGCGGCATAGAGCTTCAGCCTTGCCAGGGCGGCGATATCCTGCGGAGTGGAAACGCCGCCGGAGGCGACAATGTTTAATCCTTTGATCCGGCTTAAGCGCTCATAGGCCTCGGTATTGGGCCCCTGCAGCTTGCCGTCCCGGCTGATGTCGGTGTAGATCACGGTGTCGATGCCGCGCTGGGGCAGGCTGTTCACAAAGTCAAAAGCGGCAATGTCCGTTATCGTTTTCCAGCCGTGAATGGCGACAAATCCGTTCCGGGCGTCCACCCCCGCCGCCACCTGCCCGGGGTACCGCTTCGCCAGGTCTTCCATGAAGCCCGGACGCTCGATGGCGGCAGAGCCCAAAATCACCCGGGCCACTCCCGCGTCCAGATAATGCCTGGCGCTTGCTTCATCCCGCACGCCGCCGCCGACTTCCAGCTTTAAGCCGCTTTCGGCAGCCAGCTTCCCAATCACTTCCAGGTTCTTTTGCCTGCCGTCCAGCGCCGCGTCCAGATCCACCACGTGCAAGTATTCCGCGCCTTTTTCCTGATAGGCTTTGGCGACGGATATGGGATCGCTGCCGTACACGGTCATGCGGTCATAATCGCCCTCCACCAGCCGCACCACCCGGCCGTCCCGCAGATCAATTGCCGGAAAAATCAGCATCATGCTTCCTCCCCGAACGCTTTCAGCATTTTCAGGCCCACCGGCCCGCTTTTTTCGGGGTGGAACTGCGCCCCGAAAACGTTGCCCTTCTGCACCAGTCCCGGCACCATGACGCCGTATTCCGACGCCGCCTTCACCGCGTCCCCCGCGCCTTTGGCATAGAAGGAGTGGACGTAATACACGCTGTCCCCCTCCTGAATCTCCTTGAGCAGCGGGCTCTCCCCCAGGATGCGCAGGCTGTTCCAGCCGATATGGGGCACTTTCAGGCTGTTTGGAATATCCGGCTTCAGCGGGCAGATTTCGCCGGGCAGCAGGCCCAGGCCCATATGCTCGCCGTACTCGTAGCTCTTTTCAAACAGCAGCTGCATCCCCAGGCAGATGCCCAGCAGCGGCGCGCCTGATGCGGCCATTTGCAGCACCAGCCTGTCCATGCCCGTTTCGCGCAGCTTGTTCCGGGCGTCCCCGAACGCTCCGACGCCGGGCAGGATGATCTTGTCCGCCCCCAGAATGTCCGCTTCGTTCCTTGTCACCTTGTTCTCAATGCCCAGGAAGGACAGAGAATGGCTGAGGGAATACAGGTTCCCCACGCCGTAGTCGATGATTGCGATCACTGCGATTGCCCCTTTTTCTTGTCAAGTCGGAACGCATCGGCCCCCGGGTCAGAGCATCCCCTTGGATGACGGTGTCTCCTCCGCGCGGGCCGGGTCAATGGAGACCGCCTGCCGCAAAGCCCGTCCAAGGCCCTTGAACATGGCTTCAATGATATGGTGGGTGTTTTCCCCGGCCAGCTGGCAGAAATGCAGGCAGGCCCTGGCGTTGCGGGTAAACCCCAGCATGAATTCCTTCACCAGTTCGGTATCGAAGGCGCCCACTTTTTCCGTGGGCAGATCCACCTGATACCCCAGCGTATCCCGGCCTGACAGATCGACAGCCACCAGCACCAGCGCTTCATCCATGGGCAGCAGGAAATTGCCGTACCGGGCGATGCCCTTTTTATCGCCCAGCGCTTCGGCCAGCGCCTGGCCCAAGGCAATGCCGATGTCCTCCACGGAATGGTGATCGTCCACCCAGGTGTCGCCCTTGCAGCGAACCGCCAGGTCAAAACCGCCGTGAAAGGCCAGGAGCTCCAGCATATGGTTCAAAAAGCCTACGCCGGTGTCGATTTCCGCTTTGCCCGTTCCATCCAGGTTCAAGGACAAACGAATGTCCGTTTCTTTGGTTTTCCGTTCAATAACAGCCTGTCTCATGTCAAAATCTCCCTGGTGGCCTGAATCAGCGCCGCCATCTGTTCTTTCGTTCCGATGCTGATGCGGGTAAAGCCGCGCGTCCGGGGCAAATCGAAATACCGGACCAGGATGTTCCGCTCCCGCAATGCCTTCTGGTATTCGCCGCCGCCCATGCCCGGGGCGCTGGCAAAGACGAAGTTGGCCTTGCTGTCCAGCACCCGGAAGCCCAGATCCTTTAACTGCTCCACGGTCCAGGCCCGCGTTTCCGCGATGGCCTGCCGGCAGGCTTCAAAGTACTCCGGCTGCTCCAGCGCCGCCGCCCCCGCCGCCTGGGTGAGTGTGTTCACATTATAGGGGTGGAAGGAGAAGCGCACGCGGTTCAGGTCATCGATGAGCGCGGCGTTCCCCATGGCGAACCCCAGCCGCCCGCCCGCCAGCTGGCGGGACTTGGAGAATGTCCGGACCACCAGCACATTGTCAAACTCCGGCACCAGGGCCAGCGCGCTTTCCCCGCCGAAATCCACATAAGCCTCGTCCACGATGACCGCCTGGTCGGGATTCTTTTCCGCGATGTTCCGCAGCGCGGAAAGCGGCAGGGCCTTGCCCGTGGGCGCGTTGGGGTTGGCGATGACGACGCAGCGGTCGTTGCCTTTATAATCCGCAGCGTTCACATTGAAATCCGCGTCCAGGGGAATGATTTTTGCGTCCAGGCCAAACAGCGCGGCCCACACGGGATAGAAGCCGTAGGTGATATCCGGAAAGGCCAGGCCGTTTCCGCCGAAAGCCTGAAACGCGAAGGCCAGGATCTCATCGGAGCCGTTGCTGACGGTGATCTGGTTTTCATGCAGGCCGTAGGTTTCAGCCAGCAGCCGGGTCAGCTTCGCCGCGGCAAGATCATTGTATAATTGCAGGCTGTCCGCCGCCGCCGCCACCGCCTCCTTCACCCCCGGCGCGGGAGGAAAGGGGCTTTCGTTGGTGTTCAGCTTGATCAGGTTCCGCACCTTCGGCTGCTCGCCGGGCACGTAGGCTTTCAGTGATTGAAGCCGTTCGCTCAGGAATCTGCTCATATTTTTTCTCCGAACCGGATCGCCACGGAATTGGCATGGCCGTTCAGGCCCTCCCGCTTGGCAAAAGATACGACGCTGTCCTTCGCCTTTTTCAGCGCCTCCGTGGAATAGTAAAGGAACTGGGATTTTTTCACAAAATCGTCCACCGACAGCGGCGAGGAAAAGCGGGCCGTGCCGCTGGTGGGCAGGGTGTGGTTGGGCCCGGCCCAATAGTCGCCCAGCGCCTCCGGCACGTTGCGGCCCAGGAAAACGCTGCCGGCGCTTTCGATGCGGGGCAGGAAGGAGAAGGGATCGTCCACACAGATTTCCAGGTGTTCCGGCGCGATGAGATTGGAGATTTCAATGCCCTGATCCAGGCTGTGGGCCACGATGATCTTGCCGTTATTGTCGATGGAGACCCGGGCGATTTCTTCCCGGGGCAGCTCCTTCAATTGCTTTTCAACCTCCGCCTGCACCTGCTTCGCCAGCTCCTCGCTGTCTGTCACCAGGATCGCCGAGGACAGTTTATCATGTTCCGCCTGGGAAAGCAAGTCCGCCGCCACGAAAGCGGGATTGCTCCTGCCGTCGGCAAGCACCAGGATCTCGCTGGGGCCCGCGATCATATCAATGTCCACCACGCCGTACACCCGGCGCTTGGCGGTGGCGACGAACACGTTGCCGGGGCCGACGATCTTGTCCACATTGGGCACCGACTCCGTGCCGTAGGCCAATGCGGCGATGGCCTGCGCCCCGCCCGCTTTCACGATCTTCGTCACCCCCGCGATTTTCGCCGCGCAGAGGATGGCGGGATTTACTTTGCCGTCTTTTCCGGGCGGGGTGGCGATGATGATTTCCTTTACCCCGGCGATCTTGGGCGGCACCGCATCCATCAGCACAGAAGAGGGATACGCCGCCGTGCCGCCGGGCACATACAGGCCGACGCGCTTTAAGGGGATCACCCGCTGGCCCATCACCCTGCCGTCCTCTGAGCTTACGATGAAGCTGCTGCGCACCTGGTGTTTATGGAAGGCTTCGATGTTGTCCCGGGCCTGTTTCAGTATTTCGATAAACTCCGCGTCGCACGCGGCGAAGGCAGCGGCGATTTCCTCATCGCTGACCAGGACGGATGCAATCTCAGCTTTATCGAATTTGGCCGCGTAGGCGAGCAGCGCCTTGTCTCCGTCTTTACGCACAGCGGCGATGATTTCATCGACGGCCGCTTCGATTTCGTTGCCCGCCTGGATGGGCGGGGTTTTGAATTCCTCCGGCCTGAACTGATCCACAGGCATGATCTTCATCATTGCGGAAGCACCCCCTGCAATTTCTCGGTGATTTGCATAATGATTTCATTCTTGAACAGATAGCTGGCGCGGTTGGCGATGAGCCGGGCGCTGATGGGGCACACGGTTTCCAGCACCTTCAAATGGTTCTCCTTCAGCGTGCGGCCCGACTCCACAATGTCCACGATCACATCGGTGAGGCCCAGGATGGGAGCCAGCTCGATGGAGCCGTTCAGCTTGATGATCTCGATTTCCCGGTTCTTGGAGTTGTAATAGTCCTTGGCCACGGTAGTAAACTTGGTGGCCACCCGCAGCACGGACTCCCGGTCCTCCACGTAATCCTCCGGCCCGGCCACGCAGATACGGCATTTGCCAATGTTCAGGTCCAGCAGCTCATACACATCGGGATTGCCGTCCAGCAAAATGTCCTTCCCCACCACGCCGATGTCCGCCGCGCCGTACTCCACGTAAATCGCCACGTCGGAGGGCTTCACCAGCAGATAGCGAACGCCCTTTTCCGGGCTTTCCAGCACCAGCCGCCGGTCGCCGTCATAGATGCCGCCGCAGTCATAGCCGATCTGGGAAAACAGGGAAAGCACCTGGTCGCCCAATCTTCCTTTGGGCAGCGCGATGTTAAGCATCCTTCCCCACCTCCTCCAGGCCCGCGCCTGTGAACCGATAGATGTTTTCACAGCGGATACCCTCCGGCACCTGCTTTTCCACCCGCACCCGCAGTCCGCCGCCCTTGGCCCTGAGCGAATCCGCCTGCATCACCAGGGCGTTTACATCCGCCTGATCATCGTACAGGATCAGCGTGTCCACGTCCGCCCCGCGCTGGGAGCGGAACAGCACATCCAGCTCGTTCATATACACCGCGAAGCCGATGGCGTCCAGGTTCCGCCCGAACTTCCGCATCAGCCTGCCGTAGTAGCCGCCGGAAAGCAGCGCCCGCGGCACGCCCTCCACATAACCCTGGAAAATCAAGCCGTCGTAATAATCGCAGTCGTTCACCAAGGAAAAGTCCAGCGTCATCCGCCTGTTCCATCCCTTTTGTTCCAGCAGCCCATAGACTGTTTCCAGCTCGTTCAGCGCATCGGTCATGCCATTGGAAATAGCGATGCGCCGGGCAGCGGCCAGCGTTTCGGCAAATTCGCCGCAGAGGGAAGCGGCCTGCATGATCAATTCGATGGCAAAGGGGGCGGTATTTGTGCCTTCCAGCAGCGTCCGCAATTCATGCAGCCGCTTGCCATGGATACAGGAGAACAGCTCCCTGCGCATCCCTTCCTCAATGCTCAGCCCGTCCAGCAGCGCCACCCAGAACCCGATGTGGCTGACCTGCATCCAATGGCTGCCGCTGATCGCCGCCAGGGTTTCCTGGGCCAGGCAAAGCACCTCATAGTAGGAAAGCGCGTCCAGCCTTCCGATGGATTCCAGGCCCAGCTGGTTCACTTCCTTGTAGCCCCCGCTCTGCTTTTCCAGCCAGTACACGTTTTCCTGGTAATACACCTTTTCGCTGGAATGGGCATTGGCCCGGGTATTCTTGGCGATGGACAGCGTCACGTCAGGCTTTAAGGCCATCAGCTTTCCGTCCAGATCATGGAATGTGATGATATTGGGATTCTTGAGGAAATTCTTGTTTTCCATATACAGCTCATATTCCTCAAACTTTCCCATCCGGTATTTTCGAAAGCCGTACTGCTCGTACAGCGCCCGAAGGGCCAGCGCGATTTGCTCTTCCCTGCGCAGCGCCTGGGTCACATCCTGTTCCATAGGTTCCTCCTGTGCTCCGTCCAATGGTTTTTTACGCAGCATAGTATACCATCACTTTATCGCTCTGTCAAGCTAAAGTGATAGCATGATAAAATATTTTTCTTTTTTCTTGAAGCACGAAAAAAAGGGGGGAGATGAGCACCCCTCCCCCGAGTTATTACAGATCCGCCGATTTCATATAGCCCTCTGTTCCCGCGAAACGCACCCTGCACCATGCGCCGCCGGGGGTAAGGACGGTCACCTCCGCGTCCATCGGCACCGGAATGCCTGTCTTCCCGGCAAGCCCGTCTGGAAAAATGACATACAGGGAAGCATCCTCCCCCGACACTTTTCTGACCGACAGGCCCGGGTTTTGAGAAACGTCAAGGCAATCCGTGCGGCAATATCCCACCGCATTGGTTTCACTGTCGTATACCTTCGTCCAATCCTCGCCCGCGGCGATGATTTTCAATTTATTCTCGCGGCACCGGCCGATCACCCGTGCTTTTTCAGAAGGCTGCAGCCGGATGTTCACCGCTTCCGGGTTCGCTGCATTTGCTGTCGGAAGGCCGTCATACGCCGTTTCCGTCTCATTCTCCATCCTTACAAACTGCCCCAGCACATAGCCCACCTGGCCGTTTGCCACAACTTTCCAAAACGAACCAACCGCTGAGGACTGCACCAGCACGCCCGCCTGACTGCCGCTGGGGAATGACCCGATCACCTTGGAGCCGAGGAAAAACGGACGGTTGCGCATGAGGATCTTCCCGTTGTCCGGTGCTTGCAGCACTGCCATTTTCGCGCCCAGCGCCTGGGTGACCTTCACCGTTTCACAGCGGAGATAGCCCCGGTCCCCCTCTGCTTCCACCTCGTACCAGCCGTCCACAGACGCGGAAACCAGGCTGAACGGGACGCCGTTTTCCAGGGTCTTCACCGCCTGGGCCTGATACGCCGGAAAGGAATGGAGGATGGTTTTGGCGCCGGCCTGGGGATTGTTGATCACGCCTTCGCCGGGCACGCCGGTTTCATGATTGGAGACCAGGTAGTTTTTCGCCATATAGCCGTACTGGTTGATCTGGGGAATATAGGCGTAGACCCACAGATCCTGTTCTCCCAGGATGCCGACCCATTCGCCCTGCAAAGCTGCGCCGACCCAATTGTTTTCCGGCCCGGGCCCAACACGCATGTTCAGCCTGTCCGTCCCCTCCACGACCGCATAATCATAGATCATGGTATACGTGGCCGTTGCTTCCCCGCCCGTTTGTTCCGCCCGGCAGGCTGCTGTTCCCGCCGCCAGGCAAAGGGCGCACAGCAGCACAGTGAAACACCGAAACACCCGCTTCATGTCCGTCTCTCCTTTTGTAAACATATCCATGCACAGGAACCCTTTGTCCTGTTGATTACAGCAATTCCACCAGCACGCTGTTCTGTACGTCCATTCCCCGCCGCGTCAGCCGCAGGCAGCCGTCCTTCCATTCGATCAGCCCTTGCCGAAGCGGCCGCTCCAGCTGCCTGCCATATGCCTCGCCGATCGTGACGCCGTGCGCCGCCAAAAAATCCCGGCCCGAAATCCCTTTCGTCATCCTAAGTCCCAGCATCATGCTCTCAAACCGCGCTTCCTCCGGAGAAATCACCGTTTCCTCCGCCGGTTTTCCAGCCAGGTAATCGGTCAGCAGCGGCGGGTTCCGATAGCGTATATTGTCCAGGAATCCGCACGCGGCGCTGCCCAGCCCGATATATTCCTTCCGCTTCCAGCAGTCCATATTATGCCTGCACGCGAAGCCGGGCAGGGAAAAATTGCTGATCTCATATTGCTCAAAGCCGCGGCGGAACAGTGTTTCCCGGCAGCATTCGTACATTTCCCGTTCCGTGTCCTCATCCGGCAGGATCCATTCGCCGCGTTCGACCCTGCGGAACATCTCCGTTTCCTCCTCCACGATCAGGCCGTAGCATGAAAGGTGGGCGGGCGACAGCGCCAGCGCTTCGTCCAGCGTCTGCCGAAGATCCTCCAGCGTCTGCGTGGGCAGGCCAAGCATCAGATCCAGGTTGATGTTTTCAAACCCCGCACGCTTCGCCATGTCCACGCTTTCCCGCACCTGAGCCCACGTATGGATCCGCCCCAGCAGCGAAAGCAGACGGGGCTGCGCCGCCTGCGCGCCAAAGGAAAGGCGGTTGACGCCCCGCTTCCGCAGGACAGCCAGAAACTCCTCCGTCACCGTGCCGGGATTGCATTCGCACGAGCATTCGGCGCCGGGCAAAAAAGAAAAGCGCTGCCGGATGCCCGAAAGCAGCCTGTCCATAAGCGCGGGAGGCAGCACAGAGGGCGTGCCGCCGCCAATGAACAGGGTGGAGATCACAGCCTCTATGCCGCTTCGCTTCTCCGCCTCCCGAAGCACCGCGTCCACATACGCTTCCTCGTCCTGTTCCCTTCCCGCGAAAGAAGCAAAATCGCAGTAAACGCATTTTTTCACACAAAAAGGGACGTGGACATACAACCCGACCTCTTTTTTCATATCAGCGAAACGGCGTATACTTCATTCATGCAGGCCAGCAGCGCGACGCCGTTTTTCAGGATGCCCAGGAAGCCTGTCACCGTCTGGCCGTTGAGCAGGGAAGAAATGCTGATGGGCGTAAAACGGCGGCTGCCCAGGTCGGCGCGATAAATCATATCCTCCCCGAACGCATAGATCCGCTTGTTGTACAGCCCCGCGCCGACGCATTCACCGGGCAGCGCGTAGCGGCGGTCCGTCTTCCCCCAGATCAGGCGAAGCTGGTTGATGCGGCCCATGTAATCGTTGGTGCTGGCCGGGCTGAACAGCAGCATGGCTTCCGAGCCGCTGACAGCGGAATCCACAAGCTGCCAGCCGTATACCAGCACGGTGCCGCTTTCATCCTGCGTGCCGCGGTAATCGTATTGCCGCAGCTGGCGGGTGCTGATGGCGTTCAGCTTCGTGCCGGCGTATACCACCCTGTACACCAGGTTTTCACCCAGGGAAATTCCGCCCGAATTGCTGACATGTACGCGGAAGGTATGCAGCCGCGTATCCGGCACGCTGCCGTACACGTCCATGGACGTCGTCCACAGGTATTCGCCGTCGCTGAAAAAGTCCATATCCAGAATGATCGTGTCCACATAAGCGGAGCTTTCCTGGTCCACCGTGGTGCCCTGCATGTCCTTGACAACCAGGGTGGGGCTGGTGTCGCTTCCCATGACCACAGCCACATATTTTGCGCCCACCCGGGCGAACTGGATGGCGTTGGGCAGGTTTTCGTTATAGGTGGTCTTGCCGTCCTTGTCCACGATATGCAGCTGGGTACCCACCCAGGCCGCCACCACGCTGTCGCTGCACGTAAAGGAAGCGTTCTCCCCCAAGGGATAGCTCCACTTTTCGTACCCGTTGGAGCGCAGGCAATAAAGCGTGACCCCGTCGTAATAAAGAATATCATTGCCAAACGGCGTCACATCCTGGGAGGCGACGCAGCGCAGCCGAACCGCCGACACATTTTTCTTGCTCCCCCCGAATACGCCTGCCACCGCCAGCCCGATCAGCGTGACCAGCAAAACCAGCGCGGCAAAAATGAAAATGCGCTTTTTGTTATCCATTTTTTGGGAAAACTGCATGTATTTCTCTGCCTCCGACAGCAATCAAAATCCATTGACCGTTCAAGCGGCCCGCTTTGAACCAAGCGGAAAAAAACACTCTGTATTATACTATGGTTTTTCCCATCCGTCAAACGGTGCTTTTTCTGCGGGCGCGGCGGAAAAGCAGGATGCGGGCGCATCCGAAGGCCGGTCATGTACGCTTTGGTATGATATACTTGTCTGCCAGCAATAACAGCGACGGCAGCAGGGACAGCACCAGCAGCACGGAAACCAGCGCGCCGCGGGATACCAGCAGCCCGATACTGGAAATATAATAGATGCTGCATTGCTTCCCAATGATATATCCCGCCACGATGATAATGATCCCGGAGGTCAGGACGGTGGGCAGCGCTTTTTTCAGCGCTTCCTGCGCCGCCTCCCGGGCTTTAAGCCCCTTCAGCCGCAGCGACCTGTACTGGTCGCTGAGCAGGATGCCATAGTCAATCGTCGCGCCCATCTGGATGGACACGCAAATCAGATAGGAAATAAAGAAGATGGGCTCGCTGATGAGATAAGAAAAGCCCATGGTGATCCAGATGGCTCCCTCGATCACAAACACCAGGATCAGCGGCAGGCCGAAGGAGCGGAAAGAAATCATGACGATCAAAAGAATGGCAAACAGGGTGATGAAATTGACCTTCAGCAGATCGCTGTGAAACGCTTCACCAATATCATAGGTGGACATGGGAACGCCGGTAATATAATAATCCGCTCCATACACCTGGGAAGCGGCTTTCAAGATGGCGTCCATGTATTCCGTGAAATCCGCATCAGTTGTTGAAAACCGCAATTCAGCAGCCATGCGGGCGAAATGCGGCCCAATGAAAGCGCTTCTTGCGGCGGCAAGCTGGGCCTGCAGATCCCGAATCGCTCCATTCCCGGCCGCGAAAGCGGAAGCGGCGTCCAGCAGCCTGTCGGCGCGCACCGACGCGCCAAATCCCCGCATCATGAAAAAGAGATTGACCGCGGCTGCGCTCTGTCCCGTCAGCTCCGCCACCTCCTTGGGCGTATAATACTTCAGCGCCTGCGCTCCCGTGGTGACCATGGCGGATATTTCGCCGACGGCAGGCTGGCCGTCCTTCATCGTGACGGCTTGCAGCCTGGATGCCAAGTCCCGCTGCCGGTCAAAATCCGCGTCCTCCTCGCCGCCCGGCACCAGAAACACCAGGGGATTGGACGTCCCGAATCGGCTGCTGATCAAAGCCGATTCGCTTTTGGCCGCCGCTTCCGGGCTTGTAAAGCTGTAAGTATTCCGGCTGTTCAGGTATAAACCGCACAAAACAGCCAGCACAAGGACGCACGCCAGGGGCCGTTTTGCTTTGTCAATGCCCGCAGCCAGGCGGTCTCCCCCCAGGCGCAGGTGCCTGTGCCGGGTACGGAGAAGCGGTTTTTCCAGCAGGATGGTCACCCCCGGCATCATGAAAAACACGCATACCATGCTGATAACGATGCCCTTGGAGAGCACCAGCCCGATGTCAAAGCCGATGGTGAAGCTCATAAAGAGCAGGGACAGAAGCCCGGCGACGGTGGTGAAGGCGCTGGACGCGATCCGCATGAAGCATTCGGACAGCGCTTCCCGCATGGCGTCCGCGGCGCTCCTTCCCGCTTCCCGATACCCGTTATACGTGTGCAGCAGCATGATGGCATAGTCGATGGACAGCGCCAGCTGAAGGATGGCGCAGACAGCGAACGTGATAAAAGATACGTCCGGAAATACAAAATTGGTGCCCATGTTGATAAGTATGGAAAAGGATAAAACGATCAGGAGGACAATAGGTTCCGCCCAGGCGTGGGATGTGGCCAGCAGCACCAGCAGCACGATCCCCACGGCAATAAACATGACCAGCGGGATTTCTTCCCCTACGCTTTTTTGAATATCCAGCTGCGTCGCGGCAGAACCGCCCACATAGTACTGTGCGGGAAACATGGAGCGCAGCTTTTTCACCGTTTCCGCGGCGTCGCCGCCGTTCAGGGTCACGGAAACCAGGGAATAGGTGTTTCCGTCCGCTTCGAGAAAGCCGGTTTCAGGATCGTAGGAAGCAAACAATACCTCCGGCATGGCGTTGATTTGGGATGTATAGGCGATGATCTCCTGCTCTTCCCCATCGACAAACATCACCCGCAGCTGTTCGCTGGAGCCGAATTCCTCCTGCATGACGAGCAGCGCCCGCTTGGTCATGGTTTCGTCGGACAGGTAACGGTTCAGATCATAGTTGATTTTTGTTTTTCTGATTGAAAATAAAGAAAAAACAGCCAGCAGAAAGAACAAGGCCAGCAGCCAGTAACGGTATTTCACAATCATCCGCGCCATGGCGGTGCCTCCCTTTCAGCACATGATTATAAGCAAATTATACCGGAAAACAGAGGAATCGGCAAGAGGCCGGCCAATGAATGTTGTCCGTCTTTTTCATGCGTGCTTGCCGCCATACCGCTTCTGCCCGTCTCGCAAAGCGCAGCCGCATTTATGCACCGCTGCGGAACGGCGGAAGAAGGCCCAGAAAAGTAACCATCCCCCGGCAAAACCGGGGGATGGTTACTATGCTTCGACGGCGTTTTCCCTGCGCCGGCGCGCGCGTTTTTTCGCGTCAGCTTTCGGGTTGATCATTTCTTCCTGATGTGCTGCTTTGCAGTAGGGCTTCAAGGCACAGCGCTCACACTCCGGCTTCTGGCTGTGGCAAACGCGGCGGCCATGGAAGATCATCCAGTGATGCGCCTGGCTCCAGTCCTCCCGGGGGATCAGCGCCATGAGCTGCTTCTCCGTTTCTTCCACAGTCAGGGCGTCGGAAAGGCCCAAACGGTTCGCCACCCGGAACACGTGGGTGTCCACCGGGATAGCGGGCTGGCCGAAGGAAAAGGCCAGCACCACGTTGGCTGTTTTCCGGCCTACACCCGGAAGGGCTGTCAGCTCCTCTAATGTGGAAGGCACAACGCCGTCGTATTTATCGGCGATGATTTTACAGGCATTGACGATGTTCGCCGCCTTGGACCTGAACCCGCAGGACTTCACATACGGAAACAAAATCTCCGGCGTGGTCCGCGCCATGGCCTTGGCGTCGGGGAAATCCCGGAACACCGCGGGCGTCACCTGGTTCACCCGGGCGTCGGTGCACTGGGCGGCCAAAATGGTGGCCACCAGCGTCTCATAGGGATTGGTGAACTTTAGCTCTGGCCCCGCGTCGGGATATAATTCCGCAAGGCCCTTCAGGATGGCCTGCTGATTCTCATTCATAACGCGCTCCTTCATTTCTTCAGCGCAAGATACAGCGCCACGGCGCCGACGCCAACGGCGGTCATGACAGCCAGGAAAATGATATTCTTTTTCGTGAAACGCAGCTTGTCCGTGCCGCTGTACGCAAAGCCCAGCTTCTGGGCGGGAGGAATGACGACCCGCAGGAACAGCACCAGCAGCACCGATTCCAGGGGGAACAGCGCCAGATTTTTCACGATGCGCAGCGCGTCGAACAGCTTGTAGCTTTTCCCCAGCATCATCTGGTAATACAGCCACATCACCGGCGTGTTCAATACGATATTGACAAAGAAATCAATGCAGAACCGGCTCAGCGTCACCCGCAGGGCGGTCACCTCCGTCCGGTACAGGAACAGGGCGAAGATCAGCGAACCCGCGATCTCAATGAAAATGAAAGGGAAAAAATATACGCCGGTAGGAAAAAGCAGGCAGCCCAGGGTATCGGACACCGCCGCCGCCGCGATGGCCACCACAGGCCCGAAGACCATAGCGCCGAAAGCATTGATAAAAAAGGCAATGTTGATGCGCAGATTGGCAGCGATGGGAATGCTCACAGATTTCAGCGCCACCCTGAGCGCGATCATCAGTGCCGCGAAGATCAGAATATCCAGGCGTTTGAACTCCGACGCCGCCTGCACCCAATACGCTTTGGAAAACGGCGTCCGATACAGGCTTTTTCCGCCGGAAGAGGTATTCTTCTCCATGGCTTTCGCCTCCTTTCAGTATTTTCCATTGTAGCAAGAAACCGGGGAAAAAGCAAGCCGTTCCAGTCCATGTATCAATAAAAATGGGAAAAATAAACAATCCCATGGCAAAGACCGCTCTTTCCACGCGGTTCCCGCGTTCTGCCAATGGATTCCCGATCCTGCGTCCGGCCTCGCTGTTTCTCAGCGCCTGGATGGATTCTTCGTCCCGGTTCAGCTGAACGAAGGGAGGCGTAGCTGCGCTACGTTGACCGGAGCAGCGCGGGGCAGCCGAAGCAAAGCCAGGGCGGAAAGGACGCCGAAAGATGGTAAGTATTTAGAAGAAGCATCATATTATTGCTGAAAATCGATTCCGCCGCATCTAAAAAACATTCCAAACCTCAAAATCCCCCGAGAACGGGGGACTTTGAGGCGGATGATAACGTATCGTTATTATCCATAAGTTTGGCATTGGACCTAATGGTTGATACAATGCACCCCATACCGGAAGATGAACCCGTTACATATTGTTTTCAGTTATGGCGCGTACTGCCATCATCAGTGTAACAAAACCATCAAATCGAAGCATTAATCGATGGAATTGCTTCTCATTTTGCCAATCACAATATGCCTTTTTACTTGAATACTCAAAGAATTCTTCTTGAAGAGCAACCTGCGATTCAATGTGTTTATTATATCTTTTTCCTGCAGTGCTTCGCACAACATACTCATAATGTCCTTTTTCAGCAGAAATCTTTGTCCGTCATCCCTGAATACAGAATACCCCGACCGCTCATAAAAGCGCAACGCCGATGTATTTGTTTTCTCCACATGCAGAATGACCCCCCGGCTGCCGATCTGCTCTGCGTATGTTTCTGCAGCGCGGATCAGCGCCGAGCCGATTCCTTTGTGCCGATATGCTGCTGTGACTGAAAAGTCGTCCAGATAGATATGATTTATCGGATCATGGTGAAACTCCACGGACAGGAAGGCGACCACCTGATCGTCTTCCGCAACATAGATCCGATCCAGGCTTTTTCTCCAGAACCTGTCCAGGTCTTCGTCTCCGTAGCCTTTCACATCATTCGTATGGTATATCGTCCGCAGCATTTCCAGAAACAGTTCGCGGATTCTTGCCTCATCCGCCGGAACAGCGGTTCTGATTCTGTATTCCATCTTTATCCTCAGTCTCTGGGATCTTTGTCATAGTAAACAGCATTCTCAGTCTTCCAGCCGCATATCAAACGCTTTCTTGGATGTTCCGTTGAAACCTTTGCTTTCATAGAAGCGGTGTGCCTCCGTCCGGGACATTCCGCTCTGCAGGATCACCTTGTAGCAATGCCGTTCCTTCGCGAACGAGACCGCCATGTCGATCATCCGGGAAGCCAGACCCTGCTTCCTGTACTCCTTGTCTGTAATGACATTCTCAATGAAACAAATGCCCCGATTTCCACGGGTCAGATTCGGGATATAGACCGCATAGCAGCTTGATACGACCCTGCCGCTGTCCACTGCGCCGAAGTACCGGATGTCAGGGTTTCTCTCAATCTCCTTCCAAGCCTCCATGCTGTGCTCCATTGTGCTTTCGGCGTCATCTGCGTCCAGCTGTCTGTACAATTCGAGCAGGGATGGCAGGTCGGATGCCGTCAGTCTCCTGAATTCCATATGATCATTTCCCTCCTTTGCTGAGGACCATCACATCGTAGCATAGATAATCGCCGTTTTCCGTGCGGACCACATGATACTCCGTTTCCCGGTAGCCGCGCTTCAGGTAGATCTGCTTCGCGGGGAAGGAAGCGTCAATCCGGACCGTATCATGCTGTGACAGGATCTTCTGCTCCGCAAAATCAAGTAGGGCTCTGCCATAGCCCCGGTGCTGATGCTGCGGAAGCACAAACAGACGGTTGATCCCGTTTCCGCTGATGGTTACCGTCCCGACGATTGTTTCATCGTCACAGAGCAGATACACTTTTCCGGAGGCAATATCCGCGCTGATGCTTTCATCCGAGTGATGCCGGCAGAAGAAATCCACCGCGCCGGCAGGGTAGTACGCTGGATAGACCGCACGGATTGTCTCCTGCGTGATCTGCCGGACGGTTTCAAAATCGTCAGCAGCTGCCTGTATCATACTGTAATTGTCCATCATGATCTCTCCCGGACACTTCAGTTTTCTTCCAGGATGCGGAAGCCTTCCCTGTAATCCTGTCCCAGGATCTCCTGAGACATTGCAAAATCATTCTTTGCGTGAAGCCGTTCCTGTACCTTCA
>JAFZOG010000104.1 GCA_017550745.1 Clostridia bacterium
GACCGCCTGCGGCGGATTTCTCATCGGTGGTGAGATCACGCGAAACGAGCAATGTCCGCATGAAGCGGACTTGCGACTTTTGAGCGTGCGGATCGCAGAGGCCCTCGCCTCCTCGTTTCGTTACTGACTTAAAGTGCCCTTATAATTCCATCAACAGAACAGATACATTGCCAACTACGTTCTGTCATATTTCTTCAGCGAGCCGCTGAACCTCCGGGGGCAGGGATTTCGGGCATACGCTTTGCGCGTCTGTAAAAACAGCGCAAATCAAAATATGCTCACCGGGCAGGAGGCGCGCGTGGAGCGTAGGCAGCACACACCGGGGATACATCAGGTTGGTGTTGGGTTCGGTGTGGATGACCTCGCCCTGATCGTAGCCGCGCAGGGCAAAAATGGCGCTGCTCCCATAAGCGCCGTAGGCCGCGGCCCGGCTTTCGTCCGCCTCAAGCCGCGAAGCGATCCTTTCACAGGGACGGCTGCCTGCCCAATCCTTCTGAACGGAGAACGCCCCTTCCGCGGCTTCGATTTCATATGCTGTGCGGATGACGTGTTTTCGCACGTGCCACATGCCCCGGGGAGCGATGACAGTATCGATTTCCACGCCCACCACCGGCGACCAGGAAAAGGTGACGCTGTCCCGGGTAAACGCAAAGCTGCCGCAGCCGCTCCGGCCATGCCAGAGGTCTTTTCCTGTCCGCCTGACGGCCAGCATGGAATCAAAGGCCCCTTTGCTTAAGGAGGCCGCTTCCTTGGTCACGGAAAAAGCGAACTGGGTCGAGTAAGCGAATTTTTCGTATTTTTCATCCTCGTGCATGTGCTCCCAGGCGTGGTTCCCGGCGGTATAGGCCACCGCCTGCCGGTTCTGTTCATCCCGGCAGATGAGCAAATGCGCCTGCCCGTCCAGAAATTGCGCGGGCGGGGTGTAAGGCTTTTCCTCTGCCTGCCAGAAGGGATGCTCCTTCGGCAGCGCCAGGGCGAAAAAGGTTTTTAAGCCCCAATAGGGGGAACCGGGGGCGTTATATCCCTCGGCGGCGCACAGATTGGGATAGCCGTAGCCGACGGTCAGCGCGCCGCTCCAGTCGAAAATGGGCATGCGCAGCCAGAAGCGCAGGTTCCGAAGCAGGAAACCCTTTAATTCGCCTAAGTCCAGCCCCTCCGCCGTCACGCCGGCGAAAGCCATCGCGGACCAATAGCTGCCCTGGCAGAAACGGTAGGTGAGGCTGCGGCCGTAGGGCAAAGCCCGGCCTTCCCTGTCAAACCAGCAGGCGAAGCGCGGAGCGATCAGCCTGGCCCTTTCCACGAAGCGGCGGCATCGCTCCGGATCGGCCGTCTGCATAGCGGCCGCATAGAGCAGGCTGTAGAAATGAAAGCCCCAGAGGGTATAATAATCCCGCTTTGTGGGGGCGTCAAAATACCAGCCGTCCCCCACATAGAAGCTTTCCATCAGCCCAAGGTCCTCCTCCAGCCTCGCTTCATTCACGGGACGGCCCGTTTTCAGAAAACCCAGGTTCACCAGGATGCGGAAAAAGCGCCAGTTGTTGGCGGGCATTACGTGAAGGTTGATCTGGTTCAGCCAGCGGTACAGGTTGTTTTGCTGCGCGGGGCCGAATTCCGCCCAGAATCTTTCCGGGCAGAAGCACAGGCCCGTGCCCATTACCGCCATTTCCACCATGCGCTGGTCGTAATCCCCGATGTCGCCCCAGTATTCCGGATGCGCGGGATCAACGCCGTTGGCGATCCCTTCCCGCCACAATTGCCAGAAAGGCTCCGCTTCCGGGCACTTGCCCATGAGCATAGGCACCAGTGCCCACAGCGCCCGGGAAAAGCCCTCCATCCCCGCCACGTCCTCAGCATAATAGGCCCCGCTTCCATCCACGGTCAGGCGGGCTTTGCCGGGGGTCAGTCGGGGAACAAGGGGCTTGAGCATATCCACCGCGGCGCGGACGGCATCCTGCCGGGTGATGAGGGGATTGCTTTTGAGATCAAGCATCTTCCGCTTTCCTCCGAAAAAGAAATGCCATTTTGAATGCCTGTTCCGCCGGGGCGGAGAGCGTCACCCGCCACAGGCTGCCGGGAAAATTCCGGGCCATGCGGGGGTCGCCGATGGGGATTTCCTCCGCCTCCGCGTGCAGCCCGGCCGGGTATTCCGCCCGGATCGCGCCGGAAGAGAAGCCGCCCAGGAAGAATGCGGGACGGTGCCGCAGCATGAAAACCCAGGCGACAGGCTTCTTTTCCTTTAGTTGTATCGTGTCCAGAATCGCAAGGCCGTTTTCGCTCAGCCGCGCTTCCCTTTGCGCGCGCAACGCTCCAGCATTCTGCCCGTAGGTTTTTGCGATATCCAGCGAAAGGCCGTCGGGAAGAAAGCGGACATCCCGCGCCGCGCATTCCCTGCCGGGCTGCTGTTCACAACCGCCGATCAGGGGCAGATTATGATACGCCGACCGCACGTTCCACAGGGTATAGCGCTGGGAAGAGAACGTTTTCGCGGTATAGGTCATGTTGCCTGCGTCCACGATCTGCGGCTCCCCGTCCGCATACAGCATAAAGGAACCCACGTCGTTATGGTTGTGGTTTTCCCCGTTATGGCCGCCCTTGCAGCACAGGGTGAACATGCCCCGCCGCACGATACGCACCTGCAGGTCGGGCAGCCATACGTCTCCCGGTTTTTCTTCCGGCTGCGCATCCGGCGCGGGGTGAAACAGCAGGTCCAGCAGCCTGGAAAAATGCGGCACATCTTCCAGCTGCCGGGCGGGACCGCCGCGGAAACGGCTGCCCATGGCGATCAGGGAAGGCGCGTTCATCCGTTCCCCGGCGTATTGCAGCCGTTCTCCGGAGAGGGCGGGCTTTGCGTCGCAGTCCGCGAAGTTCAAAAACCAGCCGCCCCCGATTTCGGCCTTGAGGGGAAACATCAGGATATTCTTTACTTTTTCCGCCTGCCAGAAGGCCATTTTGCCATGGGTCACGGTTTCCAGGATCTGCAGGCAGTCCAGCAGCGCGCCTCCCGCCATGTTCCAGTAGCCCGCGCCTTCATCGCAGCCGCCGTCCCGGGGCACCACGGCGAGCCAACGGTCCAGGATGCGGCAGGCCTTGTCCAGCAGCGCCGCCCGGCTTTCTTTTTCCATGGGATACAGGCAGGCGCAGCGCATGACGTTGGAAATGATCCAGGGGGTCCAGTTGCACAGGTCTTTCCGCCTGACACCCATCCACCAGAAATCGTCGGTGCCCATGAAGGGAGCCAGGATGCGCAGGCGGATTTCCCTTTGAACGCGCTCCGCGATCATGGGAGAGACGGCGTTCAGCCGCTGATGCAGCAGATAGACCGCCAGGGACAGGATCATACCGGTCTGGGCGGAGAACAGGTCGATATACGGCCTGTCCGGATCGGGCAGCGGATATTCCGCGGGGGCGGGCGCTCCGGGGACAGCGTTCACGTTATGGGCGGAAATCACCCAGCTGCTTTCCTCGCAGACGCACCAGACGCCGTCGATTACATCACGAAGGGGCGCCTTCTCGTCCAGGCAGCATTGCAAAACGGCTGCGCACAGCTTCCGCCGCCGAAAGAAGTAAGGCTCTTCATCCGCTTTTCGGCTGCCGTTTTCCACAAACGCCAAAAAGCCGGAGGCCAGGCGCATGGGATACGGCTGCGCGTGAAAGTCCTGCGCCATCTGCCGCAATTCCGAAATCAAGGGCGGCGGCAGCGAAGTCCACGCCCCCCGGTCCTCCGCGGCGGGATAAGGGCGATAGGGGGCATCGCTTAACAGAGACGGCATGGGATGGCTGCTTAAATACTCCGAAAACATGGCGCCCTCCTGGCTGTCAATCGCTTTTCCGGGCGGGAGCAAGCGTTATGGCGCATTCCGCCTGCAGGCCGGAGGCGGTGCGCGCGTTAAGCACGGCCTTCCCCGGCGCGGTCCCGGCGCGGAGATAGGCGATGGCGCGGCCGTCCAGCGTGGCGCGGCGGTTTTCCGCGTACGGCGTCAGGTCGTCGGGCCTGCCGTTTTCTATGCCCAGCAGCGTGATATCTCCCACGGGCTGGCAGAGGACCGCCTCGTCCCGGGCGGGCTGCCCGTTTTCGTCCGTCAGGAGGATTTCCACCTGAAGGACGCTCAACCCGTCGGCGGGCAGGAGGTTGGTATCCGCGGAAAGCAGCAGGCTGAAGGCGGGCCGGAGGGAGGACAGGGCGTCTTCCGCGCCGTCAACAACCGCTCGCAGCGTGCCCGGCTGGTATTCCACTTCCCAGCAGACGCGGCAGCCGTCGGCATCCTGTATTTGCTTTTTGCCCAGGGACCGGCCGTTCAGGAACAGTTCCGCTTCCCTTGCGCCGGTATAGCAGGACACGGTTTTCTTCTGGCCCGGCTCCCCCGTCCAGCAAAAATGCTCGTTCCACACGCCGTGGCGTTCGCTGTCCCCGTCGCCGACGGCGATGCGGACGAAGGCTTCCTCCGTCCAGAGGGCTTTGCGCTGGAAAAACAGCGGCTTTTCAAATCCCGCCAGATCCAGCATCCCGGCCTGGCTGATGCGCACGGGCCAGCCCCGGCACTCGCCCAGAAAGTCGATCCCCGTCCAGAGGAATTGCGCGGACATGAAGGGGTTGTTCCGCACCGCGAACCAGGCTTTTGGATCGTGGCTGTTCTCGCTGCCCAGGATCACCCGGCCGGGATATGCCCGATGGTCGTCCTCATAAAAATGCTCGCGGTAATTGTAACCCACCACGTCCAATTGGTCCGCGAAGCCGGTGCGGTTGGACAGCTCAGGGAAGGACAGGGCGCTGGTGACGGGCCGGGTGTCGTCCAGGCGGTGAACGATGGCTGTCAATTCCTCCGCCACCTCCTTCAGCCGTCCCGCGTCGGGCTTGCGGGGGTCATAAAGGCGTTCGGCAGCGGGCTTGTTGGCGTCGTTGTTGCCCAGGGCTTCCTTGAACAGCGGGGTCACATAGGGGTCGTTGGGGTAGTCGATCTCGTTGCCGATACTCCACAGGATGACGCAGGGATGGTTCCGGTCCCGCAGCACCATGGAGGAAAGGTCGGCCCCATGCCACTGGGGGAAATCCTCCGCGTAGCCGAAATGCCTGGGCGGGTAAACGTTGTGCCCCTGCCACCATTTGTTCTTCGTGCCCTCCCATTCGTCGAAGGCTTCGTCCATCACCAGGAAGCCCAGCGTATCGCACAGGTCCAGCAGGTCAGGGTCGGGGGGATTATGGGCGGTGCGGATGGCGTTGCAGCCCGCCTCCTTGAATTTGCGCAGCCGCCGCGCCCACACGGTTTTCGGCACCGCCGCCCCCAGGCAGCCCGCGTCGTGATGGACGCAGACTCCCTTGATTTTCATGGGTTCACCGTTCAGGAAAAAGCCCGCGTCCGGGTCAAAGCGGAAGGTACGGATACCCACAGGCACCGTGACCGTATCCGTGACCCGGTTTCCGCATACGGCTTCGCATTGAAGCGTATAGAGATAAGGATCCTCCGGTCGCCAGTACTGCGGGAAGGGCACAAGCAAGTTGAGCTCGCCTTTTTCCCCCGCCGCGGATGCGGCGGCGGCGCAAACGCCGTCCCTGTCCAGGAGCCGGAATTGGGCCTGCTCCGCGCCGAAGGTGTCATACCGCACCCGAAGCTGTGCGGCGCCGCCGTTTTCAGCGCGCAGGACGGAAACGAACACGCCGTTTTCCCTGAAGGATGCAGGCTCGCTGACTTCCAGCAGCACATGCCGCGTGATGCCGCTGCCGGTATACCAGCGGGAATCCGCCACGTCGCTGTGTTCCACGCGCACGGCGGCCACGTTTTCGCCGGGACGGACAAAGGGTGAAATATCATAGGAAAAGCTGGTGTAGCCGTAGGCGTGAAAGCCCAGGTAATTGCTGTTGATCCACACCTTCGCGTGTTTGTATACCCCTTGGAAGGTAAGGCGCACCCGCTTGCCTTTTGCATCCTCCGGCAGCACAAAATGCTTCCGGTACCAGGCCGTTCCGCCCGGCAGATACCCGGTGCCGCTGGCGTGGCATGTATCGAAGGGATGCTCCACCGCCCAGTCGTGGGGCAGGGTTACCGTGCGCCAGCCCCGGTCGTCATAGCCCATAAAGCCTGCGTCCGCCGCGTCGCCCAAATGAAAACGCCAATCCGCGTCCAGCCTGGTCTGAATGCCCATGGAAACCTCCCGCGTTTATGGTCTGATTGTTCAATACAGAACGTTTTAAACGAGGCAGGAGATTTTATATGCTTGCGCTTTATCCGCGTGGGAATTGCCGCTTATCGTCCGTCATTCGACGATATGAACCTCCTGCTTCCTGCCTCCTACCTGAAAAAGGGGGGAGAATGCCCCTTCGCGTGACGCGCTGGCAGGCATTCTCCCCTCGGGTCATTTGCTTGAAACCGGATTATTTGCCGTAGGTAGCGTTGATCTGGGCCTGGAGCTCGGCGGTGACTTCGTCGACACCGGCGGCGCGCAGGGCATTCTGGAATTCGGCCACGATTTCTTCGGCAGTGCCGGAATACTGGCCGTAGCAGATCAGCTTCATATAGGTATTGAAGGTTTCGTTGCACTGGTTGATGTAGCTCTGCACCATGCTGTTGTCAAACACGAAGGCTTCGTAGGGATACATCACGGCGATCTGGTCATATTCCGCATACAGGGCGTTGATGGCGTCCCAGTTCATGGCGGAGGAGGGGATTTCCAGGTCGTCGTTGCGGCCCCACCACCAGTTGGTGGAAATGCCGTCCTTGTCGGAATCGTAGGTATCGGGAGTATAGCGGTAGCCGTTCTCGTCGATGGCGTAGCTGCGGCCTTCCAGACCGTAGTTGAACAGGTCGTAGCATTCTTTGTCGTTGCGCAGCAGGTCATAGACCATCAGGGTGCGCTCGGGATTGGCGGAAGCGGCGGAAACGGCGGCCACACCGTGGGTTACCAGGTCGCGGGTCACGTAGCCGGCTTCCTTGCCGAAGTAGTAGAAGCCCACATCGCAGTCTTCATCATTCAGGTACATGGTGTTGTCGGTGCTGGCCTTGGGAGAAACCAGGCCGGTCCAGGTGTTGGTGTGGTGCTGTTCCAGCGCGGTCTTGCCCTGGCGGAATTCAAGGCGGTTGTCAGCGCCGGTGTTGGAAAGCACGTCGGTGGGCCATACGCCGATCTCGTCCCATTCTTTCATCAGCTTGGCGAATTCGACCAGCTTGTCGGTTTCTTCCAGGTAGAGGCAGTTGATGGTGTACGGATCATCCAGGTAGCCGCCCCAGATCGCGCCGCTGGACAGACCGTCGATGCAGCGCCACTTGACGAAGGAGCGGAGATAGCCGCTGGCAGCTTCATAGGAGGTGCCGTCGGTGTCCCACAGGGCGATCAGCTGGTCGCCGTAGGTTTCCTTGACATACTTCACATAGGTGGTCAGGTCAGCCCAGGTCTGGCAGCCGTTTTCCAGCCCGGCTTCCTTGGCCCAGTCGAGACGATAGGCGAAACCGTGGTTGGTCCACTGGGAGTAATTGTCCTCGGGGATGAAGTAAATATTCCCTTCATAGGTGCACACATCCCAGTGATCCTGGGGCACGGTGGCATAGGTGACAGGCGCGTACTTGGCCAGCATGTCGGGCTCCAGCTCCAGGAAGCCGCCGCGCTTGGCGTTGGGCCAGGCGTCCAGCCAGTCGGTGGAAGAACCGATCAGGTCGATGGAGCCGTCCATGGAGGCGATGCGCAGGTTATAGTTGGCCAGATAGTCCGTCCAGGAGATCCAGACGATATTCAGCTCCGCGTTGACCTTTTCGGTCAGGATCGCGTTGAGCTTTTCCAGCATTTCGGGGTTCGCGCCGGTCTTGGGGGCGTCGCCGGTGGTCATGTAGTTGATCACCACGTGCTTGGACGTGTCCACGTCGGCCCAGGTCTTGGCCCATACGTCTTCCGCGTTCGCCACGGAAATTTCTTCCGCGAAGGACACAGCGCACAGGCTCAGTGCCATGATGGCGGCCAGAAGCAGAGCAAGGGTTTTTTTCATGTTGTTTCCTCCTTCATATATTTAGGGCTTTTTGCCCTTGGGAACGAAATAATAGCATCCGCAGCCTCAATCGGCGCGACTGCCCTTCATGGGCAGATCGCTTGTTTCGGCTGATTTCACCGCCGATTTTTTGCCGCCACAGGCGGCAATCGGTGGTTCATCCCTTCACCGCGCCGACGGTGATGCCGCCGATGAAGTAGCGCTGCACGAAGGGATACAGGAAGATGATGGGGCCGGTGGCCATCATGGCGGTGGCCATCTTCAGGGATTCGGAAGGCAGGCTGTCCAGGGTGATGTACTGTCCGGCCACGGAGTTTTTCAGGCTCTGCGCTTCGTTGATGATCTTATACAGGCTGTACTGCAGGGGCAGCACCGTCTTGTTCTGCAGGAACAGGGAGGACTGGTACCACTCGTTCCAGTACCCCAGGGCCAGGAACAGGCCCACCGTCGCCAGGCCGGGCTTGAGCATGGGCAGGATGATAGAGGTGAAGATCTTGAAATCTCCCGCGCCGTCGATCTTGCCGGACTCTGTCAGCTCATGGGGAATGGACTTGGCGAAGTTCTTCATCAGGATGATCAGCCAGCTGCTTACCATCAGCGGCAGCAGCACCGCCAGGTAGGAGTTGTTCAGGTGGTAGGTCTGGGTCATCAGCAGGTAATACGGCGCCAGGCCGGCCTGGAACAGGCTGGTAAAGTAGACGAAGAAGGAGATGCCATTGCGGAAGGGGAAGTCCTTGCGCTGCAGGGCATAGCCCGTCATGGCGCAGATGAACAGGCCGATGGTGGTACCGATAGCGGTCATCACGACGGTCAGGCAGTAGGACTGCCAGATGGAGCCGCCCTTGACCACCAGTTCATAGGCCGCGGTGGTAAACTCCCGGGGGAAGAGCGTGACACCCTTGGAGATGATGTTGTCCTCCGTTTCAAAGGAGGTGCCCAGGATGATCAGGAAGGGCAGGATGCTCATGATGGCGAAAATGGTGATAAAGAAGTAGCCGATGCCGCGGATCACATAGTCGGAGGCCGTCAGCTTGATTTTACCGGTGCTTTCCGTCATGCCGTCTTGATTCTTTGCCATTCGTCCCACCTCCTCAGAACAGGGAATAGTCCGGCTCGATCTTCTTTACGATGGCGTTGACCGTCAGCACCAGGATAAAGCCGATCAGGGACTGGTAAAGCCCCACAGCGGAGGCGGTGGAGAAGTTGAAGTCGGACACTGTGGCGCGGTACACGAACATTTCGATGATGTCCACCTTCTGGTACAGGATGGGGTTGCGGCCCACCAGGTTCCAGAACAGGCCGAAGTCGCCCTTCACGATGCCGCCCAGGGCAAACAGCAGCAGGATGACCACCGTGGGCTTCAGGCTGGGCAGGATGATGTACCGGATCTTCTGCCAGCCGTTGGCGCCGTCGATCATGGACGCCTCGATGATGGAGTCGTCAATGCCCATGATGGCGGCGAAATAGACCACGGAGTTGTAGCCCGTCTTTTGCCACAGATGCACCAATATGATGATGAAGGGCCAGGGGTCGCCCGTCTTGTACAGGCGCAGCGGCTCTGCCCCGATGGATTTGAGGACCACGTTCAGGAAGCCGGTGTCAGAGTTCAGCAGGCTGAACACCAGCAGGCCCACCAGCACCTGGGAGATGAAGTAGGGCAGGAACATCATGGTCTGGCTGACCTTGCGGAAGGATTTGCTCTGGATCTCCTTGAGCAGGATGGCCACCGTGACCGCCAGCAGATTGTCCAGCAGGATGAACGCCAGGTTGAACAGGATGGTGTTCTGCGTCAGCGTCCACAGTTTGCCGGACTTTGCCACGAAGTCGAAGTTTTTCAGCCCCACGAAGGGACTGCCGAAAATGCCCTTTCGGTAGTTGTAGTTCACGAAGGCCACGTAAATGCCCGGCAGAGGCGCGTAGCTGAAAGCGATGAAATAGATGATGGCCGGAACGCACATCAGAATCAGCGTCTTGGAATTGAACAGCTTCTTCGACAGCGCCCCTTTCATGGAATATGGGGCCGGCTTTCTTGGATTGATGGTAGTCATATTCCGCCTCCCAACTGTGTTTGATCGGTGTCAGAGCAGCCGCCGCCATAAAGAAAACCGGACGAAAACGAAATCCCCCTTCCGCGCCGTTTTCACGCCGTGCCGCGTGAAAGCTGCCTGCGCCCGGCTTTATTCTGCTCTTTTGATTGCTTTTAACGTGTTTACAGATCCTTTGCATATGGTCTGATTCTCTTAGGCATTCTTCATTATACCAGAATCGTCATGCCATTGCAACCCCCAATTGATGATTATCCGGTGGGAAATATGCCATATATGCCAGTAAACTGCCTTTCCCATTGGATCGGGCGATGCGCTGATACGTGCAAATGATGAAAAAGCGGGATGCCGGGAAGGGAAGAAAACCTATGGGGCAATGCCCGGGAAACGGGAGGCCAGCGGCGGACACGGCATCAGGAAAAACTGCTCCCCCGCCTTCGTCGTGCATGATCCGCGGGGGAGCAGGGATTTCATCCTGTGCGTTCCTGAAAAATAGGAACTGTTTATTCCGCCCGATGGCAGGCGGCGAAATGGTTCGGCGAAACTTCCCGCAGCAGAGGCTTTTTTGTCTTGCATTCCTCTGTGCAGCGGGCGCATCGGGTGTGGAAGGGACAGCCGCTGGGCGGGGCGGCGGGATTGGGCACATCGCCTTCCAGGATGATGTGCTGTTTTTTATTCGCCGGGTCGTGGGAGGGCACGGCGCTGAGCAGGGCCTGGGTATAGGGGTGGGCCGGGTGGCGGTAAACTTCCTCCGTGGCTCCTGTTTCCATGAGGGAACCCAGGTACATCACCCCCACGCTGTCGCTGATATGGCGCACCACGTTCAGGTCGTGGGAAATGAATACCATGGAAAGCTGCATTTCCTGCTGCAGTTCCATCATCAGGTTCAGGATCTGGGCCTGAATGGACACGTCCAGGGCGGACACCGGTTCGTCCGCCACCACGAAGCTGGGGTGGGTGATCAGGGCCCGGGCGATGGAAATGCGCTGCTTCTGGCCGCCGGAAAACTGGTGGGGGTAGCGCTCCAGCTGGTCGGGCGTCATGCCGATCAGGCGCAGCATGTCCTCCACCCGCTCCCGTATTTCCTGGGGCGGCAGGCTGAAATGCACTTTCAGCGGCTCGCTGAGCAGCTTCCACACGTTCATTCGGGGGTTGAGGGAGGAATAGGGGTTCTGGAAGATGAACTGCATGTCCCGGCGTTTGAGGCGCATTTCTTCCTCTGTCAGTTTCCCCAGGTTTTCGCCGCCCATATACACCTCGCCGCCGGTGGGCTCGATGAGCCGCAGGAGGGCGGAGCCGGTGGTGCTTTTGCCGCAGCCGGATTCGCCCACCAGGGCGAACACCTCCCGCCGCCGCACGGAAAAGCTCACGTCCTCCACGGCGTGCACGTGGCCCACCACTTTTTTCATCAGGCCGCGCCGGATGGGAAAATACACCTGCAGATTGCGGGCTTCCAGCAGCTTTTCTTTTTCGCTCATGCTTCCACCTCCCCGCTGTGCAGGAAGCAGCGGCACAGATGGCCGGGGGCTGTTTCTGTCAGGGCCGGCATGCCTGCTTTGCATTTTTCCGTGCATTGGCCGCACCGTTCGGCGAACCGGCAGCCTTCGCTCCACTGCCCCCCGGGGGGCACGATGCCGGGGATGGTGTACAGCTTCCGGGTTTCTCCGCCCAGGCTGGTCACGGCCCGCAGCAGGCCCAGGGTATAGGGATGGGACGGATGGCTGAACAGCTCTTCCACCGGGGCCTGCTCCACGATCTGCCCGGCGTAGAACACCGCCACCTCCTCGCAGGTTTCGGCGATGACCCCCAGATCGTGGGTGATCATAATGATGGAAGTATCGTTCTGTTCCTTGAGATCGTTCATCAGCTTCAGAATCTGCGCCTGGATGGTCACGTCCAGGGCGGTGGTAGGCTCGTCCGCCAGCAGCAGCCGGGGGGAATTGATGAGGGCGATGGCGATCATGATGCGCTGCAATTGCCCGCCGGAAAGCTGGTGGGCGTAGGAGGCCAGGGTCTGCTCCGGGCGGGGGATGTTTACCCGCCGCAGCATCTCCAGCGCTTTTTCCCGCATTTCGGCCTTGCCCATGCCGGGATGGTGGAAGGAGAGGGCTTCGTACATCTGGCTTTCCACGGTGAAAATGGGATCAAGCGAGGTCATGGGCTCCTGGAAGATCATGGAGATTTCCCGGCCCCGCACGGAGCGCATTTCTTTCCGGCTCAGGCGCAGCAGTTCCTTTTCCCCCTCCTTGCTGTCATAGCGGATGGAGCCCTCGCTCACCCGCAGGGGATAGGGCAGCAGGCCCAGGATGGCGTTGGCGGTGATGGACTTGCCGCAGCCGGATTCGCCCACCACGCCGAAGGAGCACTTCTTTTTGACATCCAAATCCACTTTGTCCAGCAGCCGCACGGTATCCTTGCCCCGGAGGGTGGTGATTTTCAGATTCCGGATTTCCAATAAATTTTCCATCACACGCCCTCCTTATAATTTCAGCTTCGGGTCCAGCACGTCCCGCAGGGCGTCGCCCAGGATGTTGAAGGACAGGATGGTCATGATGATGAACAGCGCCGGGAAGATGACCAGCCAGGGAGCGCGCTCCATGTATTTGCGCGCGTCGGAAAGCATGCTGCCCCAGGAGGGGTTGGGGGGCTGTATGCCCAGGCCCAGGAAGCTCATGGAGGCTTCCGTCAGGATGGCGCCGGAGAGGGCCAGCGTGGCCTGCACGGTGAAGGGGGCCATCACGTTGGGCGTGACGTGCTTAAACAGAATACTCATTTTTTTAAGCCCAATGGAGCGGGCGTTGGCGATGTAGTCCGTGGATTTCACGGTTTTCACCGAGGCCCGCACTGTGCGGCAGAACACGGGAATATTCACGATGCCGATGGCGATCATGGTGTTGACGATGCTGGTGCCCAGGGCGGACACGATGAACAGCGCCAGCAGGATGGAGGGAAAGGCGAAAATCACGTCCATTACCATCATGATGGCGGACTCGATCTTGCCCTCAAAAAACCCGGCGATCATCCCGAACAGGTATCCAAACCCCGCTGCGATGCCCACGGCCACGATGCCCACCACCAGCGACACCCGCGCACCGTACACGATGCGGCTGAACACGTCGCGGCCGAAATTGTCCGTGCCGAACCAGAACTGGGCGCTGGGGCCGGTGAGCTTGGCCCGGGCGTTCATTTTCGCCACGTCATACTGGGCGATCCACGGCGCGAACACGGCCAGCAATATCACGATGCCCACGCCGATCATGCCCGCCCGGCCCATAGGGTCGCGCCAAAGCTGGCGCAGCAGGCTTTCGTTGCCGGGCAGGGAACGGTTCCTGACGGGGCGGTTCTTCTTTTTCATCTCCGTTCCCTCCTCAGCTGTACGAAATACGCGGGTCGATGTAGGTATACAGGATATCCACCAGCAGGTTGATGATCACATACAGGAACGCGATGAAGAGCACGCAGCCCTGCACCACGGGATAATCCCGCTGGGAAATGCCGGTCAGGGTAAACTGGCCCAGGCCGGGGATGGAGAAAATCTGCTCGATCACTACCGTGCCGCCCATCAGCCCGCCGATCTGCATCCCGATGAGGGTGACGATGGGGATGGAGCTGTTCTTGAAGGCGTGGCGGAAAATGGTCACGCGCTCCGGCGCGCCTTTGGCCCGCACGGCCTTGATGTAATCCTGCCGCAGCACCTCCAGCATGGAGGAGCGGGTCATGCGCATCACCGACCCCGCCATGACCGAGCCCAGAATGAACGCGGGCAGCAGCATGATTTCCATGTTGGTGCCGAAGTTTTCAAACAGGCCCACATATTTCACCGGCGTGTAGTAATTGAACGCCTTGGAGAAGAACAGAATCAGCAGCGTGGCCGAGGCAAAGTTGGGGATGCTCACCCCCAGCAGCGCCACCACGCGCACGATGCGGTCAATGACGCTGTTGCGCTTGAGGGCGGACAGGATGCCCAGGGGCAGGGCGATGATCCAGGCGATCACGCAGGCCAGGATGGCCAGCTCCGCGGAGATCCTGAACCGGCTGATGATCTCCGGGAAAACCGGCGCGCCTGTGCGGAAGGATTCGCCGAAGTCCCCGGTCAGCGCCTTGCCGATCCAGGAAAAATACTGCTGCACCAGCGGCTTGTCCAGCCCCAGCTTGGCTTCCCACATGGCCCGCAGCTCGGGCGTTTCCTCAATGCCTAAAATGCCCGATACCACGTCGCCGGGAATCAGCTGCATGATGATGAAGATGGCAATGCTGACGCCGATCAATATGGGTATCAGCGTCAGCAGGCGGCGGATGATGTAGTCACGCATAAGCTTCTCCTGATGTGTAAGATTGAGCGGAAACCACAACAATGTAAGATCACCGGCGCGGCGCATACTTGTGACCTTGTTTTCTTCCCTTCCACGTGCTATGGTTGGAAGGGAAAAATACTCGTTTGCCGGGATGCCCGGTTTGCAACCAGCGGTTGCATTGTTCGATTCGATCAACGGTTGCTTGCCACGGGAAGGAGAATTCCTTATGCTTAAAGCGCACCCGGCCGGTGGCAAAAAAATAAAAAGGAGCGGGAAACCATGATCAACAATCAGCAGGTTGGAAGGAACATGATGCTGCTGCGGCTGCAAAAAGGACTGAGCCAGCAAGGCCTTGCGGAGATGTGCAATGTGACGCACCAGGCGGTGAGCAAGCGGGAAACCGGCGCAGCGCTGCCGGATATGCAGACGCTGTTGTTTTTGAGCAAATACTTTGGGACATCCATGGAAGACATTCTAAGCGGCGATATCTCGCTGGATGTACAGGACACCGCGCCTGATCTGACGGATGCGGAAACACTGCCCGCTATGACCGCAACGGAAATGCCTTCCGCATTGGAAGCGCCGCCCGTTCGGGAGGAGAATATTCCGGTGATGGGCTGGGACCAGATCATTGATCTGGCGCCTTTTGCCAGCCGGGAAACCCTGGAAACGCATGCCGAACACTGCCAGGAGGCATTGGATAAAGAAAGGCTGTGCGATCTGGCGCCTTTCCTGTCCTCGGCCTATTTGGACAAGCTCGTCAGGAGGATGGGCACCGCCGGCCCAGAACTCGCGCTGGAATTGGCGCCTTTCCTGTCCAGGAAGACGGTGGATTGGCTGCTGTGCGGGCAAAATTGAACCAGGCAAAATACCCGTTTTTCGCTTCTTGAATGAGGCCGCCAGAGGAACCTTCCCGAAGGAAGCAAAAACGAAGAAATCAGGCAGGCGTCCGCGGGAACAGCACGCCTGCCTGAAAATGGATCACATAGTTACTTCGCCAGCGTCACGCCGGAGAAGTTGTTGGCGTTGGAGGCGTTGGGGGCGAAGCCCTGCAGCGCGTTGGAGGCCAGGAAGTATTCCTGGGGGCTGGCTACGATGGCGACCACGCAGTCATTCAGGATGATGTTGGTGGCTTCCTTGTAGTATTCCTCGCGCTTTAAGGTGTCGGTGGTGGACTGGGCCAGCTCGCAGAGCTCATCCACCCGGGCGTTGGAATAATCCTGGATGTTGGCGGAGGAGCCGGTCTTGAAGAAGAAGCCCACCGCGCGGCTGGGATCGGAGCCCGCGCCGTTCTGGCACACCATGATGTCAAAGTCATGGCCGTTCCAGGCGTCCAGGTACTGGCCGCGTTCCACGTCCTGCACGTTGGCCTTGATGCCGATTTCGCTGAGCTGCTGCTCCACCACCAGGCCGGTGTCGCGGATGCTGTCCAGCAGGCCCACGATGATGTTGGTTTCAAAGCCGTTGGGATAGCCCGCCTCGGCCAGCAGGGCTTTGGCCTTTTCGATGTTCTGGGTGTAGTATTCGTTCTCGGTCACGTCCACGGCCCAGTGGCCCAGGGAGGCGGGCACGAAGCCGGATACCAGCGCCTTGCCGTTGAAGGCGAACTCGATGATCTCCTCCCGGTTCAGGGCCAGGTTGACGGCCTGGCGCACCAGGGGATTGTCAAAGGGCGCCCGGTTCGGGTTCAGGAACAGGCCGGTGTAGTTGCGGCTCTGGTAGGAAATGATCTGGATGTTGGCGTCCTTCTCCACCAGGTCCAGCATGGCGGTGTCGGCCACGATCAGGTCCACCGCGCCGGTGCGCAGGGCGGCCAGGCGGGCGGAAGCGTCGGTGAGCACATAGAATTCGATGGCGTCAAAGGTGGCCTTGCCCGCTTCGTCGAAGTAGTCGGGGAAGGCTTTTACGGTGATGCTGTTGTCCGGCACCCATTCGCCCAGGGTGTAGGGGCCGGTGCCGCCGTCGGCCAGCAGGAGGCTGCCGTCGTTGGCTTCCACCACTTCCTTGGCCACGATGGAGCAGTAGGAAGAGGAGAGGTTTGCCAGGAAGGGCGCGTTGATGTTTTTCAGGGTGATTTTCACGGTGTAATCGTCGATCACTTCCACCTTGTCGATATCGCCCGCGTAACTGCTGGAATTGCCCAGAGCGCCGGTGGCGGGGTCAAGGATGCGCTCGAAGGAGTATTTCACGTCCTCGGCGGTCATCTTGCGGCCGTTGTGGAAGGTGACGTTTTCCGCCAGATGGAAAATGTAGGTCAGGTCGTCGGGCTGTTCCCAGCTGACAGCCAGCTCGGGGATCACGTTCAGGTTTTCGTCCACGTCCACCAGGGTGTTGTACATCTGGCCGATCATGCGCATGGAGGCCACGGCGGAAATGGTATGGGGGTCGAAGCCGCCCGCCGCGTCGGCGTCCACGCCGTAACGCAGCACGTTTTCTTCCGCCAGGGAGACGGAAACCATCGTCAGCGCCATCATGAGCGCCACCAGCAGGGCAAACAGTTTCTTCATAAATACACCTCTTTCCGTATAATTCAAAGCGCTGCCGCGCATTGATTCAACAGACTGCACCGCGATCATCATGTAATTTTCTTTCCTCATTGTTTATTTTATCATATTTTCGCTCCCGGTACAAGCAAATCGGAAAAAAATTTCACAGCCGGGGGCACCCGGCGGTTTCTCATTGACACGGTCCGCGGCATCGTATACAATAACAGCGGTATCTGATGCGCTACCCCCTGGCTTACGGGGAATGAAGTAAAAGGAGAGTGTCCTATGAACAGGCCCCTGACTGTCGCTGTGGCCGGCTGCGGCTCACGCGGCCAGCATACCTATGCAAAGACCCTGATGACCATGCCGGATAAAGCGGTGGTCGTCGCCGCTGCGGACACTGATCCCGAAAAGCTGGAAGGGATGCGCAGGCTGACGGGCATCGACGCAGACGCCTGTTACGCTTCCGTCGAAGAGATGCTCAGGCAGCCCCGTCTGGCGGACCTGATGCTTATCTGCACGCCGGACGCCTGGCACTATGCCCAGGCGAAGGCCGCCCTGCTGCTTGATTACGATCTGCTGCTGGAAAAGCCCATTGCCCCGGAAGCGGCGCAGTGCGAGGAACTGCGGGATATCGCAATGGCGCGGGGCAGGAAGGTGGCCGTTTGCCATGTGCTGCGCTATACCGCCTTCTATCAGAAAATCAAGCAGCTGCTGGATGCGGGCACCATCGGCAAAATTATGAACATCCAGGCCATTGAACAGGTGTGCTACTGGCACCAGGCGCATTCCTTCGTGCGCGGCAACTGGCGGAACAAGGACCTTTCCTCCTGCATGATCCTGCAAAAGTGCTGCCATGACATGGATATCCTGCTGTGGCTCACCGGAAAGCATTGCAGGCGCGTGTCGTCCTTTGGCAGCCTGGGCCTGTTCAGGGCGGAAAACGCGCCGGAAAACGCCGCTGAGCGCTGCGTGGACTGCCCGGTGGGGAAGGACTGCCCCTATAACGCCGTGCAGTTCTATCTGGACCGATACCGCACGGGCGGGAATGCCTGGCCCCAGAATATGGTGGCCTTTGAACCGACGGAGGAAAAGCTGATGGAAGCGCTTCGCCGGGGGCCCTATGGCCGGTGCGTGTACCGGTGCGATAACAACGTGGTGGATCACCAGGTGGTGAACCTGGAATTGGAGGACGGCATCACCGTCAATTTTACCATGACCGCCTTTACCGCCCACGGCGGCAGGGTCCTGCGCGTCGGCGGCACGATGGGCGAATTGTACTGCGATATGCGGGAGAACGCCATCAAGGTGATGAGGTACGGCCGGGAGGATGAAATCATCGACGTGCGCACCCTGACCGACGATTTTTCCGGCCATGGCGGCGGCGACGTGCGCATGGTGCGGGAATTTGTGGACCTCGTGCGGGGAGAAACAGCCATGAGCCCCACCCTCACGTCCATCGAGCGCTCCGTGGAAAGCCATTTGGTGGCATTGGCCGCCGAAGAATCCCGCCTGGCGGACGGCCGGATGATCGCCCTGTGATCCGCGTTTTGATTGGGCAGAACATGAAAGGGAGAAATCTATGCAGAGAATGGGCGGGCCGATGGGCCGGGGATTCATGACGGAAGAGGAAAAGAAGAACAGGCCGAAGGTGACGAAGGCGCTGCTTTTTCGGGTGTTTTCCTATCTGCGGCCATACTGGAAGCAGTTTTTGCTGATCCTGGTCTGTATCGCGTTTTCCTCCCTGCTGGCGCTGTACCCGAATGTGCTCACCGGGCGCATCGTGGACGCGCTGGCGGAAAAGCAGGGCGTGGACATCCTGCTGAAGCTGATCCTCCTGTCCCTTGCCGTGACGGTCGGCAGCAGTTTGATCGGCGTGGGGCAGAATTACCTGAACAGCTGGATCGCCCAGCATATCACCTTTGACATGCGCAATAAAATGTACGCGCATCTGCAGCAGATGAGCCAGCGCTTTTTCACCTCCAACAACCAGGGCGACATCATCACCCGCATGACCAGCGACATCGGCGGCGTCCAGTCGGTGATCACCGGCACCTTCACTTCCATCCTTTCCAATTCCATCACCCTCATCGCGGCCCTGGCCGTGATGTACCGGCGGAACTGGATGCTGGCGACCCTGGGGGTGCTGGTGATCCCCCTGTTCGTGCTGCCCTCCCGGCGGGCGGGCAAAACCCGCTGGGAACTGACAAGGGAATCCCAGGAGTGCAGCGACCAGATCAACGGCATTCTCAACGAAACCCTATCCGTCAGCGGGCAAATGCTGGTGAAGCTGTTCGGAAAAGAACAGTACGAATATGACCGGTACAAGGAAGCCAACGGGCGCATGATCCGCCTGAACATCAAGGAAAGCATGGCGGGCCGGTGGTTCTTTATGGTCATTTCCGTATTTTCGTCCATCGGCCCCATGCTGCTGTATCTGGTGGGCGGTATTTTAATGATGCAGTACGGCCAGGACATTACGGTGGGCGATATCACGGTGATGGTTTCGCTGCTGGGGCGCATGTACGGCCCGGTGAACCAGTTATTGAACATTCAGGTGGAATGGATCCGTTCCATGGCCCTGTTTACCCGCATTTTTGAATACTTCGACCTGCCTGTGGAAATCCAGAACGCGCCGGACGCGATTGTTCCCAAGAGCGCCGACGGCAGCGTGGAATTCCAGCACGTGAATTTCTCCTATGATCCCGAGCGGCAGATCCTCCACGACGTGTGCTTCACCCTGAAGGCGGGTCACAGCGTGGCGATTGTCGGCCCCTCCGGTTCCGGGAAAAGCACCATCATCAACCTGATCCCCCGGCTTTATGACTGCCAGGAGGGCACGGTGCTGTTCGGCGGGACGGATGTAAAGAAGCTGGATCTCTCCTTCCTGCGGCGGAACGTGGGCATCGTGAGCCAGGAAACCTATCTGTTCAACGGCACCATCCGGGAAAACCTGTTGTACGCGAAGCCAAACGCCACAGAAGCCGAATTGACCGCCGCGTGCCAGAAAGCCAATATCTATGATTTTGTGCAGAAACAGGAGCTTGGCCTGGACGCCATGGTGGGCAACCGGGGCCTGAAGCTGTCCGGCGGGGAAAAGCAGCGCCTGTCCATTGCCCGGGTGCTGCTGAAAGACCCGGCGCTGCTGATTTTCGACGAAGCCACCTCCGCCCTGGATTCCATTTCCGAGGCGAAGATCCAGGAGGCCATCGAGCCCATCATCCAGGCCCGCACCAGCATCCTGATCGCCCACCGGCTTTCCACCATCCTGGCCGCCGATGAAATCCTTGTGGTCAAGGACGGGCATATCGTGGAGCGGGGCCAGCACGCCCAGCTGGTAAAGGCCGGCGGGGTCTATACCGAGCTGTATGAAACCCAGTTCAAAAAAGCGCTTGAAACAGAAGCCTGACGCTGCTGCAGCGATACAGCTTCGAAAAAAAACGTGCTGTTCGGGAGGATCGTATGCAGCAGGACACCAAAGAACAAAGCGCCGGCCTGAAAATACCCACCGAGTTTCCGCCCGATTTTACGCCCACAGCGGCAGGGGGACTCAGCACAGCGGAAGCGGCCCAAAGGAAAGAAAAGGGGTTGGGGAACCGTTCAAACGCCGACCAGGGCAGGAGCGTGTGGCAGATTCTGTTCCGCAACTTTTTTACGTTCTTTAATATGCTCAACATTGCCCTGGCGGTCTGCCTGCTGCTGGTAGGTTCCTACAAAAACATGCTGTTCATGGGCGTGGTGATTTCCAATACGCTTATCAGCACCATCCAGGAACTGCGGGCCAGGGAGACGATCAAAAAGCTGAAGATCGCTTCCACGGACAATGCGGAGGTGATCCGGGACGGCAAGCACGTTTTCCTGCCGCCCCAGGAATTGGTAAAAGGCGACCTGGTGTGCCTGGGCCGAGGCTGCCAGGCGCCGGCGGACGCCATCGCCGTATCCGGCAATGCGGCGCTGAATGAATCGCTGCTCACCGGGGAGAGCGTGCCCATTCCCAAAAAACCAAACGATTGGGTGCTTTCGGGCAGCTTCGTGACGGCGGGGAGCCTCGTTTGCCAGCTGGTGTACGTGGGCGATGAAAGCTATGTGAACCGGCTGACCAGCGCGGCAAAGAAGCTGGCCACGGCCAAAAGTAAGCTGATGGCGGATCTGGACAGGCTGCTGCATTACCTGACGGTCATCCTCATTCCCCTGGGACTGGTGCTGTTTGCCAAAGAATTCTGGTTCTCCGGCCAGGCGCTTTCCTCAGCCGTGCAGGACGCGGTGGCGTCCATGATCGGCATGATCCCGGAGGGCCTGATGCTGCTTACCAGCATAGCGCTGGCGGTGGGTGTGGTGCGCCTGGGGAAAAAAGGCGCCCTGGTGCAGGAGCTGTACGGCATCGAAACGCTGGCCCGGGCGGATATGCTCTGCCTGGATAAGACGGGCACCCTCACCACCGGCGAGCTGTCCCTCAGCGGTATCTATCCTGTGGACGTGGAAAAGGACCGCGCCGAAGCGCTGCTCCGCCGTTTTCTCGGGGCGTTTCCCCAGGAAAACGCCGGCACGCTGCTGGCGCTGAAAAACGCTTTTCCCCCCGCCAAGGACCGGGCCGTCAGCGTGCTGGATTTTTCCAGCGAACGGAAAAAAAGCGCCGCCTGCTTTGCGGACGGCCAGGTGCTGATCCTGGGCGCGCCGTCCTTCGTGATGGGCAGCCGGTATACGGGCATAATCAAGGAGCAGTGCGAGCGGTACGCCGGGGCGGGCAGGCGGGTGCTGCTGTTCTGCGAGGCGGAGGGCAGCATCGGGAAAGACGGCCAGCTGCCTCCTGTTGCCCGAGTCCTGTGTGTGGCGGCGCTGGAGGATACCATCCGAGAAAACGCCCGGGACACGCTGCAATGGTTCCGGGACGAAGGGGTGGACATCAAAATCATCTCCGGCGACGACCCCATCACCGTCAGCGCCATCGGCGAAAGGCTGGATCTTCCCGGCGCGGACAGGTATATCGACGTATCCGCGGTCAAAACGGACGGGGAGGTGGCCGCCGCCGCGGACCAATACGTGGTGTTCGGCCGGGTGACGCCGGAGCGGAAACGCATCATCGTGCAAAGCCTGAAAAAAGCCGGGCATCACGTGGCGATGACCGGCGACGGCGTCAACGATATTCCGGCGCTGAGAGCCGCCGACTGCTCCATCTGTATGGCGGGGGGGACAGATGCCGCGAAGCACGCCAGCCAGCTGACCCTGGTGGCGTCGGATTTTACCGCCCTGCCCGCCATCGTGGCGGAGGGCAGGCGGGTGGTCAACAACGTCACCCGCGCCGCGTCCCTCTTCCTGGTCAAGACGCTGTATTCGTTCTTATTGAGCGTGGCCATGCTCCTCATGCCTGCCGGGGTAAAGTATCCCTTCTACCCGATCCAGCTGACGCTGATCAGTTCGCTGACGGTGGGCGCGCCTTCGTTTTTCCTGTCGCTGGAAGCCAACAGGCACCGCATTCGCGGCGATTTCATCAAAACCATCACGTCCCAGGCGCTGCCCAGCGCTTTGGCGGTGACGCTGTGCGCGGTCACGCTGATGCTGACCCAGCGGGAAATGGCCCTCGCCTCCACGCTGGCCACGATGAGCGCGGCCTTTATCGGCGTGGCGACCCTGGTGAAGGTTTCCCTGCCGCTGAACCGCCGCCGCGCGGCCCTGATCGCCTGCGTGGCGGCGCTGCTGACGGCAGCGATCGTGCTTTTCCCCAGGCTGTTCGAGCTGGTTCCCCTGGCGGGCGGCCAGTTCTGGCTGCTGGGCGCGTTCTGCGGGGGCGGCGCGCTGGTGATGGCCGCGCTGACCTGGGCTTTCAGAGCATTCGAAAGGGCCGGAAAGTAATGCGCTTTCCGGCCCCATGAACGATGCCGCATGGCGGCAGCGGATCGTTACTGGAATCCGCGGCTCTTCAGATACCGGTAGGAGCGGCGGAGGCAGTCAATGGGATCCTCGCCGTGGCAGTCGTCCTGCTCCACCAGCATATACTTTGTGCCGCCGGCTTCCGCCTTTTCAAACACCCGGTCGAAGTTGATATTGCCCTCGCCCACCACCGCCATGGTGCGCCCGTAGGCATAGTCCTTCAAATGGATGCAGGGGATCCGGCCCGCCAGCTTCTCCAGCCACTGGGCCGGGTCGCCGCCGCCGGCCTGCACCCAGAAGGTGTCCACGGTGAAGCCCATCTCATCGGCGGGCACGGCCTCCATCAGCTTCTCGATGATCAGCCTGCCGCCGATCTTTTTGAATTCCTGATCGTGGTTGTGGTACATGAACAGCTTGCCGGCGGCGGCGATCTTTTTCGCGATGGGCGGGAAGATTTCCATCCACTGGTCATAGCTCATGTTCTTTTCCGGGTCGAAGGCCCACCAGCCCAGGCCGATATGTCCGCAGCCGAATACGTCGTGGTCGGCGATGACCTGGTCCAGTTCTTCCGTCAGCCGCGGAACGGGGATATGGGTCAGCACGCACTTGAGGCCGTTCCGGTCCAGGTTTTCCTTCAGCCATGCCGCGGGGTAGGGGCAGGTGCCGGAAATCTGCACGTTGCGGTAGCCGATGTCCGCTACCTTTTTCAGGGTTTCCGCAAAGTCCTCCAGGTTCTGGCACAAGTTCCGCACGGTGTAGAATTGCGCTCCGATCTCCATAAAACAACCTCCTTTATGTCAGTGGCATCTGCCAGGATATACATTGCACCCGTTCAACGGCTGCCGGGCAACGGCTCCTGATCCGCCCGCACGGCGTTGACCATGCTGGGATCCTCCGTTTCCGTGCCGTCGGAGGGAAAGAGGATCTCATCCGACGCCCAGCTGTCGGGATGGGGGACGGAAAGGGCCTTCTCCAGCAGCGCGTCCCGCCCGCCGGTTTCACAGTCCGCGGAAGGCGCGTGCCCGAAGGTGCGCACATACGCCCGGTAAAAGGTGGTATAATCCGAAAACCCCACACGCGCCGCGGCCTGGGCCGCGGGCACGCCGGAGGACAGCAGCAGCTGCACGTGGGCCATGCGCCGGGCGCGCACATAATCCTTCAGGCTGCTGCCGGTGGCCTGGCGGAACAGGGCGCTCAGATACCCTTTGGAAAGGTAAAAGCGTTCCGCCAGGGAATCCAGGGTAATGGCCTCCGTGTAATGCTGATCCACCCAGGAGACGATCTGTTCCTTCTGGCCCAGGGGGTGCCGCGCCGCCCCGGGTGCCGCGCGTTCCCTGGCGGCGCGGGGAACCAGGGCCGCCAGCACGGCTTCCACATAAATGGGTATCAGTTCCGGCAGCTTGTCCTGCTCCACGGCCCGCAGGGTTTCCATCGCCTCCAGCACCTGGATCACGCCGCTGCTTTCCATATTGCGCCAGACGGCGTTCTCCCCCTGCGCCACGGGGACGAACCCCAGCAGATCGGCGGGCAGGGCGTTCAGCAGCAGCCTGCGGCGTTCCATGCTCAGCAGCCGGGGGTCAAAATGCAGGGTGTAGCGCTCATATGGCGCGTCGGTGCGCACCAGCACCCCGTGCCGGACGCCCGGGGGAAAGGTGAGCAGGGTGCCGCTGCCGATGGCATATACATGGCCCGCAATGAAAAAATCCACTTGGCCGGACACCACGTACACCATCTCGTAAAAGGGATGGTCATGCACCGCGTAGGTGCCCGTGGGGCGGCTGGAGATCTTGTGGGCGTATTTGCACAGGGAGGAATATACGCTGGTGATCCATACCGCCCTGGGCCCTTCCCCGGTATGGGACGCCATGGCGCGCGCCGTGTCGTTCTGAGGCATTTTCCTTCGCCTCCCCGCCTTGTTTTCATCCAGATATTGACACATTCTATTATATACAGCTTTCTTCCCTTTGCAATCCCTTGTGGCGAAAATGCAATGTTTTTCCTGGATTTTGCCAATAATCAGGAGCCAATTCTACCAGAATGGTCAAATTTACTTCTTTTGCAATGTATTGTGTTGAATTTGCAATAGCATTTTTTCGGTGTGAAAGCTATAATAATCCCGCTGAATATCATCCCGCCGCTCATTATGCCCACCATCGCCGTACTGCTGCTGTCTACGGCGCAGGACACTGGAACGCCTGGGTCCCGGCTTCGATCTACCTGCAGGATAACAAACAACTGCCGATTCAGAATATCATGCGCTCGATTCTGATTGCCAATTCAAACTTACTTAACTCTTCCGGCAGTGAAACTGACCGGGTAGATGACTTTGCCGAAACCATCAAGTATTCCACCATCATCCTTACCACCGTGCCCGTGCTGTGCATCTACCCCTTCCTGCAGAAGTACTTCGTCAAGGGCGTCATGGTCGGCGCGGTCAAGGGCTGATTTTTCTTTCAGCATCCGCAGGGGGACAGTAGTATCCCCCTGTTTTTCAAACGAAGAAAAGGAGAAGCGGAACAGTGCCGAACTTTGATATCGCCGCCGCCTTCACGGACAAGGCGTGGCTTACGGATATGTCTGCCCGGCTGGACAAAAAGATGCGCTATGGCGTGGAAAAAGCCCGCCAGGTGGACTACATGCCCTATTCCACGGAAAACGGCCAGTGGAAAAAGACAGACATCGGCTGGTGGACCAACGGCTTCTGGCCCGCCAATATGTGGCAGATGTACCGGATGGCCGGGGATGAGCTGTACCGGGAAGAAGCGCTGCGGGCGGAAACCATGCTGGACGAGGCGCTCAGGGACTTTAAAAACCTGAGCCACGACGTGGGCTTCATGTGGCTGATCCATTCCGGCGTGCGCTATGCCCTGGAAAAGAATCAGGACAGCTTCGACCGGGTGCTGTACGCCGCCGATATGCTGGCCGCCCGGTTCAACCCCAACGGTTTCATCCGCGCCTGGAACGGGCAGGGCCGGGAGGGCTGGGCCATCGTGGACTGCATGATGAACCTGCCGCTGCTGTACTGGGCCGCGGAGGTGACCGGCGATCCCCGATACCGCCTCATCGCCGTGCGCCACGCGGACACCACCATGGCGTATTTCGTGCGGCCTGACGGCTCCTGCAACCACATCGTGATCTTTGACCCGGAAACCGGCGCTTTCCTGGACAATCCCGGCGGGCAGGGCTACGAATCCGGCTCCTCCTGGAGCCGTGGCCAGAGCTGGGCGCTGTATGGGTTTGTGCTCTCATACCTGCATACGGGGAAACGGGAATACCTGGACACCGCCAAACGCATTGCCAATTACTTCATCAGCCAGATCACCGACGACTGGATGCCCCGCTGCGATTTCCGCCAGCCCGCTGAGCCTGCCCTCAAGGACAACGTGGCGGGCAACGTGGCTGCCTGCGGGCTGCTGGAGCTGGCCCGGGCGCTGCGGTCGCTGGAAGGCCGCTTCTACTTTGACGCCGCCGTCCGCATCCTGAAGGCGCAGGAGCAGGACGCCGCCAACTGGGAGCTGAATGACCCCGCCGTGTTCACGAAGTGCACCTCCGCCTGGCACGACCTGCCCGGACGCCACATCACCATGACTTACGGAGATTACTATTTCATCGAGGCCGTCAACAAGCTGCGGGGGGATGAGCTGCTGTTCTGGTATCCCAACCGATAAGGAAGGAGTCATTGTATGCGTACCATCGTTTCATTGAACCGTAAATGGGCGTTCCGAAAGGGCGTCAGCGCGCCGCCCGAGGCCCTCTGCCCGGAATGGGATTTTGTCAGCCTGCCCCATACCTGGAACGGCATCGACGGCCAGGACGGCGGCGGGGACTTCTGGCGGGGCACAGCCTGTTATGTAAAGGAGCTGTCCAAAGCCGAGCTGCCCGCGGGGGAAAAGTATCTGCTGGATTTTCCGGCGGTGAACGCTTCCGCCGACGTGTATGTGAACGGCAGGCACCTGTGCCGTCATGACGGCGGTTACAGCGATTTCAAGGTGGATATCACCGGCGCTTTGCAGGACAAGAACCTGATCTGCGTCCTGGCGGATAACAGCCGCAACGACCGCGTATATCCCCAGTCCGCGGATTTTACCTTCTATGGCGGCCTGTACCGGGGCGTGAACCTGATCGCTTTGCCCGCGGCCCATATCAACACGGAGACCGACGGCTTCCCCGGCCTGCATGTGACGCCGGAGCTGGACGGGGACAAAGCCGATGTGAAGATCGAAACCAAAGTAGTGAACGGGGACGCCGGCCTGACCCTGCGCTATGCCATTCTGGACGCGGAAGGGAAGACGGTGGCGGAAACCGAAACCGAAGCAGCGGAAGCTGCGCTGACCCTGAACCCCGTCCACCGCTGGCACGGAAAGAAAGACCCCTATCTGTACACCGCGAAGGTGACGCTGCTGAAAGGCCAGGAAGAGCTGGACAGCGTATCCGCCCGTTTCGGCTGCCGGGAATACAGCATTGACCCGGAAAAGGGCTTCATCCTGAACGGGGAAAGCTATCCCCTCCGCGGCGTGTGCCGCCACCAGGACCGCCCCGGCATCGGCAACGCGCTGCTGCCCTGCCACCACGAGGAGGACATTGCCCTGATCCTGGAGGTAGGCGCCAATACCATCCGCCTGGCCCACTACCAGCAGGCCCAGTACATGTATGACCTGTGCGACGAAAAGGGCCTGGTGATCTGGGCGGAAATCCCCTATATTTCCGCCCACATGCCGAACGGACGGGAGAACACCGTTTCCCAGATGCGGGAGCTGATTACCCAGAATTACAACCACCCATCCATCGTGGTCTGGGGCCTGTCCAACGAAATCACCATGATGACCTCCACGGATGAGGACATGCTGGAAAACCACCGTATCCTCAACGAACTGGCCCACCGCCTCGACCCCACCCGGCCCACGGTGTTGGCCTGCGTGTCCATGTGCTCCATTGACGATCCCATCGTGCGGATTCCCGACGTGGTCAGCTATAACCTGTACTTCGGCTGGTATGGCGGAAAGCCGGACATGACCGGCCCCTGGCTGGATACGTTCCACGAAAAATATCCCGAAACCCCCATCGGCCTGAGCGAGTACGGCGCGGAGGCCCTGAACTGGCATAACGGCAGGCCCCATCAGGGGGATTACTCCGAGGAATACCAGGCGTATTACCACGAGGAGCATATCAGGCAGCTGTTCAGCCGCCCCTACATCTGGGCCACGCACGTATGGAACATGTTCGACTTTGCCGCTGACGCCCGGGAAGAGGGCGGCGAAAACGGCATGAACCACAAGGGCCTGGTCACCTTTGACCGCAAGTACAGGAAGGACGCCTTCTATGCCTACAAGGCCTGGCTCAGCGGCGAGCCCTTCGTGCATATCTGCGGCAGGCGCTATGTGGACCGGGTGGAGAATCCCAGCCGCGTCACCGTGTATTCCAACCAGCCGGAGGTGGAGCTGTTCCGAAACGGCGAAAGCCTGGGCAAAAAAACCGCGGAGGACCACTTCTTCCGTTTTGACGTGCCCAACGGCGGCGAAAGCCGGCTCACGGCTGTGGCAGGGGATTGCCGGGATGAGATCCTCATCCGCCATGCGGACGCGCCGAATCCCGCCTATGTGTTTGAGGAAAAGGGCGTGATCTTAAGCTGGCAGGAAATCTCCGAGGAGGAAGGCTTCTATTCCCTGAACGATACCCTGGGGGACATCGCACTGAACCCGGACGCGGCGGAGCTGGTGCAGCGGGAGATCCTGGATCGGATGCCCAAGCGCCAGGGGATCTTCGGCGAACCGCCCAACGAGGAAGCGGAAAAGCGCAGGAAGGAGATCCAGAAGACCTTCACCGTGATCAGGATGGTACGCTTGAGCAAGATGGAAATCGCCAAAGAAAAGCTGCTGGATGTGAACCGGGCGCTGAACGGCATCCGGAAACCTTCCGCATGACATAAAACAAGAACAGCGCCTTTTCGGCAAAAAGCTCAGGAGGCGTTCAGCCCTGCTTCACCGGCAGGGCTTTTTTGCGCAGCGTGAAAAAGAACTATTGTCCTGTCTTGAAAAATCTGTTATAATAATGCCGTGTTTGAATCTGTTTTATAGCCAAAGGGAAACGCTTTTAGATTTTTTACAGAGCAGCTTTCTGCAAAACGCCGGCGCGGGCAGGGATCTGTTCACAGGAGATGAAGCACATGGGTAAAGATGCGAAAAAGAGGAAAATCACTCCGCTCAATGCCTGGGCGTTTTCGTTTGCGTGCGCTATCGGCTGGGCGGCGTTTATTATGCCCGCCACGACCTTTCTTCCCCAGGGCGGGGTGACCGGCTCCATCCTGGCGTTCATCGCAGGCGGGGCGGTCATGTGCGTCATTGCAGCATGCTATCATTATCTGGGGAATCTGTATCCCGACCAGGGCGGTATTTACAGCATCATCAAATGCTCCCTGAACAGAAGCATAGCCTTTGTGGCGGCCTGGGGGATGGGGCTGGCGCATATGTGCTGCATCCCGCTGAACGCAAAGGCCATGGCAATGCTGATCCGGGTGTTCCTGGAGGAAGCGTTTGAGCTGAAGTTTGAGATCAACTTTTTCCAGTCCGATACGCTGCTGCTGGAAGCGGTGCTGATCGTGATTTGCCTCTTCCTCTTCGGCCTGATCAATGTCCGCGGTATCAAGCAGGCCGCCCGGGTGCAGACCATCGGCGCGATCGTGCTGCTGAGCGGCATCGTGATCATGCTGATCGCCGCCGCCTTCACTTCCCCCAAGGGCGCCGCCGCGTTCACGCCTTCCCTTCCGGAGGGCAGCAGCTTTGTTTCGTCCTTCATACCCATTTTCCTGATCACGCCCTGGGCGTTCGTGGGATTTGACTCGCTGTCCAAGGTGACGCAGGAATTGAATTTTCCGGTCAAGCGGATCGGACGGATCATGATCATCGCCGTCATCTGCGGCACCTTTACCTATATCGCCAATATTCTGACCACGCTGCTGGGCATGCCCGCGGACTATGCGTCCTGGACCGAATACCTGAACGGCGTGAAAAAACTGTCCGGGGTAGACGCTTATCCCGTGGCGCTGGCCGCGAAAAACGCCATGGGAAAGGTCGGCGTGATGATCTTTTTTGCCTCCTGCATCAGCGCTACGCTGACCGGCCTTGTGGGTTTCTTCACCTCCATCAGCCGCCTGCTGAGCCAGATGGCGGAGGACGATATCCTGCCTGATTTCCTGGGCAAGATCGACCCCAAGCGGGGCACCCCCGCAAAAGCCATCTGGACAGTGGTGGTGCTGGCCCTGCTCCTTTCCCTGATGCGCGATTCCTTCGATTTCATCGAGGAAGTGGCGTCGGTGGGCACGGCGCTGGGGTTTGGATTGGTGGCTGCCGCCACGCTGGTGAACGCCCAGTCCAGGGAAGATAAAAAATATGTGTGGGTCGGGCTGGCAGGCTTCCTGCTGTGCCTGTGCTTCCTGACGTTCCTGCTGACCGGCTTTGCGGGCCAAAACGGGGTGATGAGCTTCAAATCGTATTTCCTGCTGATGCTTTGGGTGTTCATCGGGATCGCGATCTATTCGTTCTTCACCCGGAATAAGCAAAAGTCCGAAATCGAACTGGACCACCAGAAATAAAGCGGGAAAGGAGACGGAATATGCAGGCAAGAAGTTCGGACAGCGCGCTGCGGCACTGGGATTTTACACTCTTGGATATGCTGGCGATGCAGCTGAGTTTTATCCTTTCCCACAGCCTCCTGATGCATGAAGGTTTTATATATTTCAACCCGGTATGCCGGATGCAGGCGATGATTTTTTTCAGCGCGCAGATGGCGCTGGGGCTCCATTCGGATTCCTACGACCACGTGTTTTCCAGAGACAACTTCGCTGAGTTTACAAAGCTGCTGGTGAACATTCTGGAGATCTGGCTGCTGGGCGGAGTATTCATTTTCATGAACCAGCTGCCCTTCTCATTGGTTGAAACGTCGTTTGTTTCACTGACATATATCAATCTGGCTTTCTTTTTCCGCATTTGGAATAAGCGCCGCCATCTGCGCAAAGGGCTGCCCGTCAGAAAAACCTTCGTTGTCACCACGCGCTCCCAGGTGCGGCCCGTGGTGCGCAAAATCAGGCAGAGCGTTTCCGAGGCCAACTACCAGGTGGAAGGGCTCCTGCTCCTGGATGACGATACGGACGGGCTGGAGGACCTGCACGTTCCGGTGTTCAAGATCAGCGATGAAGAGCTGCTGGATGATATTTCCCATTGGTGGATCGACGATGTGATCCTGGTGCTGGAAGAGGATATGAAATATCCCAGGCAGCTCATGGAGGCTTTCCTGGTGATGGGCATCACGGTGCATACCAGCCTTTCCGTGCTGGATGAGATTCCTTATTCCGCAGTGGATGTGCAGGAATTGGGCGAATACAAGGTGCTGACCAACAGCATCAAATTCGTTTCCAACCGGGCTTCGATCCTGAAGCGCATGGTGGATATCCTGGCGGGAATCGCGGGGGTGTGCGCCACGGGGCTGATCTTCCTTTTCGTCGCTCCGGTGATTTATATCAAGTCGCCCGGCCCCATCTTTTTCGCCCAGCCCCGCATCGGCCAGAACGGGCGCGTATTCAAAATGTACAAATTCCGCAGCATGTACATGGACGCGGAAAAGCGGAAGGCCGAGCTCATGGCGAAGAACAAGCTGCAGAGCGATCTGATGTTCAAACTGGACGACGACCCCCGCATCATCGGCAGCGAAAAGAAGGGAAAAGACGGAAAGCCAAAGGGCATCGGCAATTTCATCCGGAATACCAGCCTGGATGAATTTCCGCAGTTCTATAACGTGCTCAAGGGCGAGATGAGCCTGGTCGGCACCCGCCCCCCGACGGTGGACGAATGGATCCACTATGACCCGCATCACCGGGTGCGCATGAGCGCCAAGCCCGGGATCACGGGCATGTGGCAGGTGAGCGGCCGCAGCGAGATCACGGACTTTGAGGAAGTGGTGGCGCTGGACCAGTATTACATCGAGCATTGGAGCATCTGGCTGGACCTGAAGATCATCGCCAAAACGGTGATGGTGGTTTTGAAACACGAAGGCGCTGTATAACGGCACAGCAAACGAAGCCCTGCACGGCGTATGCCCCGTGCTGTGTTCCCCTCCGGCGGCGAGGGGCTCTCTTTTATCACGTCCCGGTTCGAAGAAATGATGGGAAATGAAAGCAATGAAAAAAATCGCACTGGTGACCTGCGGCTCCAATTTTGAACGGCATGGGAATATCATTCGCGCGATGCGCCGGAAGATTGCCGAATTGGGAAGCTACGCGCTCTATGTCATCACAAGCTACGGCGTTTACGAGGACGGCATGGACTTTTCCCAGGGTGAGCCGGCGATTTACCGCCTGCTGGAGGTCATTGATATCGACGGCTGCATCCTGGAAGCGAATCTTGGCAGTAGCGAGCTGGCGAAACGGATCGTTGCCATCCTGAAAAAACGCGGGATCCCCGTGCTGGCGATCAACCTGAAAATCGCGGATGTGCCAAGCCTGAATCTTGAAGTGAAGACCGCCGGGCTGGAGCTGCTGGAACACCTGATCCTGACCCACGCGTGTTCCCGGATCAACTTGGCGCTCAGCTTCGGAAACCGGGTGATTTCCGACAGCATGCTGGAGGTGTACCGCAAGGCGCTTTTGAAATACGGCATTCCCTATGACGAGCGCCGCGTGCTGACGACCAGCGTTTCCATCCAGAGCGGCCAGGATCTGTATGCGAGCTTTGACCGGCGGGGCGTCATGAAGGACGCGCAGGCCGTGGTCTGCATCCATGACGTATGCGCCTTCGGTTTATGCATGGAGCTGTTGTCCAGGGGTATGCGGGTGCCGGAGGATCTGCGGGTCTGCTCTGTGAATTGCAGCGGCAACAGCATTGCCTGGTCCCCGGGGATCACCGGCATTGACCGCATGGACGGCAAGGCCGCCGAGCTCGCCTGCGAGCTGATGGATCGGATGCTCAGCGGCGGGCAGGTCAGCCCGGAAAACACCTATCCCGGCCAGTTGTGCTGCCTGCGCAGCTGCGGCTGCGGCGTTTCGGCTTCGGCCATGGACGGGCGGGCCGATGTTTTCCGGCGCCTGGTAATCAACAAGGTGGAAGCCGCCAAGCAGATCGGCGGCATGATGCAGTTCAACAACGCGCTGGAGGACGTGAGCTCCCTGGCCCAGCTGGCCGCGAACATCCGCAGGATGATGCTGGGGATCGGCTGCCTGTCCTATTTCTGCTGCCTGAATGAAAATGACCTGCCCTATATCGAAAGCGACCGGGAGGATGCCGGGAGCGCCGTCGATTCCCCTTACCATGACAGGATGGTGGTCCTTACCGGAGAATCCGGGCGCACGGGAGACCTTTCTGGCGCCGCCTTTGCGCTGGAAAACCTTGTGCCCGCCGCGCCGCAGGCCGGGGATGTGTTTGTTGTCCTGCCGATCCATTATATCAACAGGTCCTATGGGTATATGGTGTTTTTGAACGATATGCTGCCTGTGGACAACTACCACTACCGGATCTGCCAGGACAGCATTGGCAGCAGCATCGATAACCTGCATCGGCATATGATCCAGAAAAGCACCATCGAGGAGCTGGATCTTCTGCATATGCAGGATCAGCTCACCGGCCTGCAGAACCGGTTTGCCTTCAAACGCTACCGCAGGGAATACATATCCTCGCCGGGCGGATACACTACGGTGCTCATGGATATCGACGGCCTCAAGACCATTAACGACCAGTTCGGCCACTTGGCGGGCAACAACGCCATCTCCATCATCGCCGAGGTGATCCGGGAATCGGTGGGGGAGACGGATCTGGCGATCCGTTACGGCGGCGACGAATTTTTGATTCTGTCCCATGATACCAGCGCCGCGCTCTGGGAAGAACGCAGAAAGGAAATCAATCAGCGGCTGGAGGATATCTCTGTCCGGCAGCAGCTTCCTTACCGCCTGGGGGTCAGCCTGGGATACGCGGTTTCCACACTGGATACGCCCCTGTCCATTGAAAAAAGCCTGGAGCTTGCGGACAGGGCCATGTACGAAAACAAAAAGGAAAGGAAAGCGCGGTATAACGGCGTATGAAGGCTGAATCGCCTGCGGCCATCGGCGTTTAGGGCGCACGCCCGGAAAACACACAGGATGAAAAAGGAGATGCGGCAATATGTATATCATGGATGACGGTATCAGGCTGAACGCGAAACTGGACATGCCCGTCCCCGCTGAAGGCAGGCATCCCCTCGTTATCATTATTCACGGCTTTACCGGGCATATGGAGGAAAGGCATATCGTGGCCGTGGCGAAAACCCTGAACGAGATCGGCTTTGCCACGCTGCGGGTGGACATGTACGGCCACGGGAACAGCGACGGGAAATTTGAAAACCACACGCTTTACAAATGGCTCACCAACGCGATCACCGTGATCGACTATGCCAGGGCCCTTGATTTCGTCACGGACCTTTATCTCTGCGGCCATTCCCAGGGCGGTATGACGGTCATGCTGGCTGGGGCGATGAAGCACGATGCGGTCAAGGGCATCATCCCGCTGTCTCCTGCCTGGATGATCCCGGAAGCGGCGAGAAACGGGACGCTGCTGGGCCAGGCCTTTGATCCCAGCCAGATTCCGGAAATGCTTCCGGCGTGGGGGGACCGGGGGCTGAACGGCAACTATGTGCGGGTGGCGCAGACGATTCATGTGGAGGAGGCCATCGACCGCTATGACGGGCCCGTGCTGATCGTTCACGGGGATCAGGACGATGCGGTTCCCGTGGAATATGGCATACAAGCCGCGAAACGGTACAAAAACTGCAGGCTGGTACTGATTCCCGGGGATACGCATTGCTACGACCGTCATCTGGATCAGGTGCTGGACGCCGTGCGGGACTGGATGCGGGAGAGGGCCTGAACGCATGCTCGCCTTGGTCAGGCAGCATCAGGAAAGGGACGGCAGATTCCTGTACGGAGGAGAAGTATCTCCACCGCACCTGGACCCCGGCACGCGCGAATACCTGAAAAAGATCGGCGGAAGTGCCCGCCGTCTGTTGGGGCTGTCAAATGCCATCAAGTTTGCGGGCGCGCCTGGCAGCATGGGAGGCGGCTTTTCAGCCCTGTCCCGCCTTCATCCTGGCTTTGGCCTCATACATGGCCTGGTCAGCGCGCTTGAGGACGGCTTCAACGTTGTCACCCGCCTGGAAAACCGCCATGCCGACTGCCGCGGAGCAGCGGTTCCAGGGCGGCATGCCGCTTTCGTTCAATGCGCTGGCAAACGCCTCCTTGAGCTGTTTTAACAGCTTTTCCCGGTTGTTATAATCCTGTCCCTCCAGCACGGCGACAAACTCGTCTCCGCCGATGCGGTAAACCGGGGAATGAACGAAGGTTTCGCAGATCAGCTTGCAGGAGCCGATGATGTATTCGTTTCCCTTGTCGTGCCCGTACTTATCGTTGATGACTTTCAGGTAGTTTAAATCCACCATGACGATGCCGAATTTTGCCGTGCTGTTCATGATATCCCAGGCCAGCGACTCTGCCTTCTCATCATAGGCCGCCTTGTTTTTCACCTGCGTCAGCGCGTCTTTATAGGCAATGTCATTCATTTCGTTGACGTGTTCCTGCAGGCCCCTTGCCTCGTCTTCCGCGGCGACCATGTACTTGATGTAATCGCGCATATCAGCGGAAAGCTTCGTGACGGCATTGGCAAGGGAAGCGACCTCGTTGTGCGATCTGATGACAGGCGGCGTGAAGACAAGCTCATCCGGATCGTGCTTGCCGGCAGTGGTTTCGGCAAAGGAAACAACGCTGTTTTCAAGATCGTGAAGCGGCTTGGTCACGTTCAACCGCATCCAAACCAGCAGCAGCGCAATGAAGAGGATCCCCAGGCCGACGACCAGGGCGATGTTGATGATCACCGTTTTGAATACCGTTTCAATCAGCTGATCCTTTGAAACATCCACGCACAGCACCCCGTAGTGCTCTCCCCGGGAATTGACGACAGGCCTGGCAAGGGTGTAATCCACGCCCCACTCCGAGGCATTCGTCAGGAACACGTCCTCGCTGCCCTGCAAAATGGCGCGGAACTGTTTTCTCGTATCCTCCCCGTACCAGCCGTCCAGGTCATCGGAATGATCGCCGAGCGTGAGCACGTACTCCGGAAAGTTTTCTTTTTCGTAAGTGGTGTTTGCGGTGCAGACCTCATAGATCTCGTAGGGATCGCCCACGTCCGCTACCTTCATGATATAGATGTAGTGGACGTCTTTGTATTTTAAATCCGATTCCGGGTCGTTGATGAAAGCATTGTCGGCATAGGTATCGATAAAGGTATCCAGGAATGCCTGGAATTCCTCGTACTTTTCCGACTTCACAAAGGTGTTTGCGCATTCTGCCATATCGTCATGGTCGATGTGGGCTTCCACGTAGTTCAGGATGCTTTCCATCTGTTTTTCGTATCTGGCGTAAATGCTCGTTCGGAAGACGAGGACCGTGGCCGCTGAAATGACGATCCCCAGCAGCAGGATAAACAGCGCGCTTGCGCAAATAATGCTGCGGTTCAGCGGGTATTTCACATTGCTCCTTTTTCTCATGGGTGGAAGCTCCTTTTTCGTCGTCGGCTTGTTTTTCATGGTTTTCGTTAAAGCACCGCCGAATGATTCGGCGCCGCATTCGCTGAATCTGTGCGAAAACGCCGGGCGTTTGCCTGCCCATCGCGGCATACCTTCCGGGAGGCCCTTCCGCTGTGGGCATATCCCGTGCTTATTGTCAAAATCTATTATATCAAAAAAGGCGGAGCGCATCAATAGAAAAATCGTTCCGCAATTCATTCGCCTGCAATCCCGCAGAAGGGACGCTGGGGCAGCTTGTCCCATGCCCGAACCCGGGGTTTCTTCCGGATGCATTTTTTGCTGTTGAAGGAAGGAAAAAACTGTAAAATAATGCTGAGCCAGTCATTGCTACGGAATACGGCGGAACCGGTTTTGAAAGCACGGCGGACGGAGGGACTCGGCACAGCAATGAAAATGATGCCAGGAACGAAATCCCGCCTGCGCCGGCACGAAGCCGGGACAGGCGGGAAAATGACGGCGGATTCAAGCAGTCCCGCTCTCCGCTTCATAAATCAGCTCACCCAAGGTCTGGTAAAGGGCTTCCGGCTCCACCGGCTTGATGAGATGGGCGTTCATGCCCGCCTGGAGAGACCGCTGCACATCTTCGTCAAAAGCATTGGCGGTCAGCGCGACGATGGGTATTTTTTTCGCGTCCTCCCGATCCATGGCCCGGATCGCCGCCGCGGCCTCCAGCCCGTCCATTTCCGGCATGCGCACGTCCATGAGGATGGCCGCATAGGTTCCCGGCGCGCTCTTGGAGAACATCTCGACGGCGGCCCTGCCGTTCTCGGCGTGGTCGGCCTGAATGTTTTCCATTTCGAGGATGTCCATCATGATCTCGGCGTTGATCTCCATATCCTCAGCCAGCAGGATGCGGCATCCTGCCAGGCTGGCCCGCTTTTTCTCCTTGAACAGCGCCATGTTGTTGCGGCGGGCGATCCGCTCAAATTCTTCTATGACTTTCGAGGCGAAAAGCGGTTTGGTCAGGAAGCTGTCCACGCCCACGCGCTCCGCCTCCTCCTGGATATCATCCCAGTTGTACGCCGTCAGGATGACCACGGTGGTCTCGCGGTCAAAGCTCTTTTGGATTTCGGCGGAGGTTTCCAGCCCGTTCATCCCCGGCATGTTCCAGTCCATCAGCACGAGGTTGTACGGCTTATTCTTCAGGCGCTGCACTTCCATCAGGCGCAGCGCTTCCTCCCCGCTTGTACAGGTGTCCGCGTAGATGCCGACTTCGTCCAGCACCATTCTGGCGTGTTCTGCCGCGATTTTATCGTCGTCCACCACCAAAACATGGAAGGAATTGGGGTCAATGGCGCTTTCCTGGGCGGTTCCCTGCTGGTCGCAGTTTCTCAGGGTGACCGTCACGGTGAATTCGCTTCCCACGCCTTTTTCGGATTCAACGCTGATGGAGCCGTTCATCATCTCCACGATGCGCTTCGTGATGGCCATGCCCAGGCCGGTGCTGCCGTATTTGGTCTTGCGGCTGCCGTCCTCCTGGGAGAAGGGCTCGAACAATTTGGGGATAAACTCCTGATCCATGCCGATGCCGGTATCCTTGATGCAGAAGCGGAGGGTGGACTGATCCTCAAATTCCATCGTCCGCTCCACCGTAAGGGTCACGCTGCCGGGCGCTTCGGTGAATTTGATGGCGTTGGACAGGATGTTGATCAGCACCTCCTTCAGCTTCATATCGTCGCCGATATACGAGGCGTCCACCTTGTTCAGGATGCGGCATTCGTAGGTGAGCCCCTTGTCGCTGCACTGGGACATGACCATCGCGTTGATCTGCTCCAGCATGGCGCTGAAGGAGAACACTTCCCTGTGCAGAACCATGCGGCCGGACTCGATGCGGCTCATATCCAGGATGTTGTTGATGAGGCTGAGCAGGTGCTTGGCGCTGCCGGAGATCTTCTCCAGGTATTCCTTTGTCTGGCCGCTGAGGGTTTTATCCTTGAGGGCCAGGGTGTTGAGCCCGATGATGGCGTTCATGGGCGTGCGGATCTCATGGCTCATGCTGGAGAGGAAGGACGTCTTTGCGCTGTTCGCTTCTTCCGCCGAGGCCAACGCTTCCGCCAGGGCCTCGCTCTTGGACATGGCGTCGCGCATTTCGGCGTCCACGTTGGATATTCCTACGATGATGAAGCGATCGTCGTCCTCCATCCGGGAGACTTTCATGCTGACGTAGATGGGGCCGCTGCAGCCGGTCTGGCGGTACGTCATGATATAGGTGTTTTTCCGGTCCAGGGCCTTCATCAGCGTTCGGCGGTCCAGCGCCTTGAGGAAGGCGTCCTGATCGTCGGGATATACGTTCCTGCTCAGCTCTTCGATACAGTCGCTGAAGAAGTGCCAGCCGCGCCGCGCCTCGGAAGGTGCGCTGGTCTTTTCGGCTTTGCGATACTCGATGAACTCCTCGGTTTCAAGGTTGACGGAGAACATGTCCGTATAATCCCGGGCCAGGGTATGGGCGATGTGGGTATACATGAGCCCGGCGCTGAGGGCTTTTTCATAAGCCTCCTTCGTCATGGCGTTTTCATGCTGGATGCGCACCATGTCCGTCACGTCCTGGGACATGCCGAGCAAGCACATCCGCCCCGTGGAATCGATGAATTTCAGCTTCGTCGTTTGCAGCTGCTTCTGGTTTCCGGCGGCGTCAGGCACGTCTTCAAAGAAGATATACGGCTTGTCCATGGAGAGGGCGATCCTGTCGTCCGCGATGAAATGGGCGGCTGTTTCGGCGTCGAATATCTGGGCGTCGGTGAGCCCGGCCACGCCCGCCGGGTTTTTCTTGTGGGCATAGTCCGCAAAGGCCTGGTTGCAGGCAAGGTACACGCCGGTCTGCGCGTCCTTGGTGAATGTCAGGCAGGGCATGTTGTCCAGCAGCGCGCTGATGGATTCCTGCAGCTCCGCGATCTTCCGGACCGTGGCTACCTCGTGCTCGGCCTCGTTCAGGCGCTTGCCCAGCTTTTGCGTATCCCGGTAATTGTTCAGCAGGATGCCGATAAAGAGCAGGAACACACCCAGAGAAACGCTGGAATACAGGGTATTGGTGCGGCTGATCGCCTCCGCCTGCTCCTGGAGATAAGCCGTCCTTTCCTCTGCGGCGCCGCTTTCCATGTCGGAATCCGGATGGCTCTGGTGGTACGTAAAGATCCGTTCCACCGCTTCATTCGCGGCGTTTTCCGTGGCCCGGGAAACCCACATCATCGAAGCGAACAGCACCAGCACCAGCAGGATGATCCATACGATCACGCTCTGCTTGCGCTCTTCATCGCGCTTCAAATAGAGCAGGAACCGGTAGTACCAAAGCCCCAGCACTGCCCAGGCGATGAACAGGATATAGGAAACCGTCTCCATGGCGTGGAAGGGCAAAAGGCCAGGAATCAGCAGCAGCATCAGAAAGACGATCATCAGCAGTATGCCCGCGACGCCTGTGGTTTTTTCCAGCCGCCGGCCCGCCTGCTGCGCGTGCCGATAGACCGCCAGGGAAACCAGTCCGTAGATCAGCGTCGCGCCCAGGGTGGTGACGTCCACGATCCAGCCGATGGCCGTTCTGCCCACAAAGGGAATGAAAACGGATATGGCCACAACAGTGGCGACCGCCTTGCCCGGAATGCCTTTGCTGTTCAGATCGGCGAGGGCGCGGGGCGCTTCGCCTTCCCGGCCCGCCGCGTACAGCAGGCGGCTCAGCGCCAGCGTATTGCCGATGAGGCTGGTCAGGATCACCGCAAAGAGGGAGAGCATAAGCAGCGTAACGCCGGCCTGCCCGAGATAATGGTCTGCCGCGTAAAACGCCGGAACCGCCTTGATGCCTTCCAGGTTCCCCATATCCCGGATGTAGGCCAGCCAGCTGTCATACTCCGGCGGGTAGGCGGAGATGGAAAGCAGGGAAACAAAGACATAGAGCAGCGTCGTGATCAGGACGGACCAGATCAGGATCGTGCGCGTTTTCTTCACGGGAAAGCTGTATTCCTCGGAAAAATGCGAGATGTTTTCAAACCCGATAAAGGCCCAGGGGGATATGGCGGCGATATGGATGATTTGCAAGAAGGCTTTGGAGCCTTCCGTATACAGCGGCGCATAGCTGAAGGCGCTGTCATGCCGCAAAACGGCCAGCACGGCGCAGAATGTGAACCCCACGGCAAACGTCAGCGCGGCGGCGATCATGATTTTGTTGGGCAGCCTGGCGCTCCTCAGGCACAGCAGGCCGATCAGGATCACAGCGCAGATGGAAAGCAGCGCTTCGCCGAACCATACCTCATAGCCGAACACACGGTAATGGAAACCGAACCGGAAGGCGTCGCCCAGGAAAAAGCGGGCAAACAGCGGGAGGGACGTCATATTGGCCCAGAGGATGGCCATATAGGTCAAAAGCACAAACCAGAAGGTGAGGAACCCCAGATCCTTCCCGCCGACTTGCTTCTGGAAAGTATAAATGCCGCCCGCGCTGGGCGCTTTCTGAATCATGTACTGCAAATTCCAGGTGATCACAAAAATGACCGCCATGCCGATCAGCAGCCCGAAGACCGTGCCGAGAATGCCGGACTTTTGCAGATAGGTATTGCAGGTTACGATAAACGAACCCCAGCCGATACTGGTGCCGATGGAGAACGCCCACATGCCCATGGGCGTGAAATTGGCCCTCAGTCCCTGGGCGGGGCTGTCCGCTTTCGTCTTAGGCGAGGCGCCGTGTTCACCGTGCTGTATACTCATTGCTTTCTCCTTTTGCTTTGATTCTGTGGTTCATCAGCCGTTCTTGATTGCCTTCAGGTCGCTCTTGTTTTCGTACATGCGCTGGTCCGCGCGTTCAAACACGGGCGCCACACGGGCGTCACGCTCGTATTTCGCCATGCCGCAGGCGATCACGATGCCTCCGCTTTTCAGCGCGTCTGTGTTTCTGGCCCGCATCTGCTCCACCAGTTCGTCGATGCGCTGATAGTCGCTGCCCTGGGAGATGACGGCAAATTCGTCCCCGCCGATGCGGAACACGGGGCTGCGCTTGAAGGTATCGCAGATGATCTTGCAGGCGTCCTGGATGTATTGGTCTCCCGCGTTGTGCCCGGCGGTATCGTTGACCTTTTTCAGGTCGTTCAGATCCAGGATCACGATGGCGAACTCCGATACGAGGCCGCTTAGGATCTGCTGGTTCAGCCTTTCTTCCGCCTCCAGATAGGCGTGCCTGTTCTTCACGTGGGTCAGGGGGTCGATATTGGCGTTGATCTGCGCCTTGGCGAGGTTTTGGGCATACGCTTCCTCCTGGCGCACCTGATTGTCGATGTCCTGGATGCCGACGATCAGGCGTCTGCCCTCCTTCTCCTCCGCCATCGCCGCCTTGAGCAGCACATAGGAGGATTCCCCGTCCTTCACCAGGCGGTAGCTCAGGGTGAATATGCCGTACTGCTTGATCTCCGCCATGACGTTTTCCAGGGTAAAGAACGAAAGGAAACGGTTGAGATCGTCCGGGTGGTTGAACTGGCGGGCCGCATCCCTGGTGGTTTTGAAGAAATCCGTGCCTTCCTTGGCCTGCCCGAAGGAGGTATAGCCCTGTGACGCGCTGAATTCCCGGTAATTGCCGGTTTCCGGGTCCACCACGTAGATGCAGAGGTAATCGCCGGCCAGCGCATGGATGCGGGCATAGGCGATCTGCTCTTCCGCCGCCCGCTCCGCCGCCCAGCGCTGCTGCATATGCTCGTCAACGTCCGCCACGCCCAGGATGATGCAGTGCGCATCCTCCTCCGAGCGGGAAACCTTCATGGAGTAATACCTGGGCTCGCCGTTTGTCATTAAACGGTAGGTCATGACGAAGGTGCTGTTCCGGTCCAGCGCCGCTTCAAGGGCCTTTCGTTTCATTGCCTTGATCACGGCGTCCCGGTCGTCCGGATGCACCATGGCCTCCGCTTCGATCCGGAAGGTCTCGAAGAAGTGCCAGCCGTGGCGCGATTCTTCCAGGGTGTTGCTGTCTTCGTCATTGTGGTATTCCGTGAATTCCTCGGTATCGAGGTTGACGTAATAGAGCACCGTAAATCCGCGGGTCAGCGCGTGGGAGATATGGGAATAGATGATGCCGGTGGTCTTCGCCTTTTCGTAGTCTTCCCGGGTGGTTGCCTTATCGCGCTGGACGCTCACAATGTTCGTCACATCCTGGCACATGCCCAGAACGCAAAGCTGCCCGGCGAAATTGGTGTATTTCAGCTTCGTGGTCTGGAGCTGGCGCCGGTTGCCGGCGGCGTCCGGCACGTCCTCATAGAAGATGTAGGGCTCGTCCATGGAGAGGGCGATTTTGTCCTCGTCGCCGAACTGCTTTGCGGTCTCGGCGTCGAAGAGCTGCGCCGCGGAAAGCCCGATCACGCCCGCCGGGCTTTCCTTGTCGGCGTAGTCCGCGAAGGCCTTGTTGCAGGCGAGGTACACGCCGGTTTCGGCGTCCTTGGCAAAGGTCATGGCGGGCATATTGTCCAGCAGGGAGACGATGATATCCTGCATTGTGGCCACCTTATCGGCCTGCGCCAAGCTGTGCCTGTATTCCTCGGCCGCGTCGCTGATGAGGAAGGTGCGCAGCAGGCAGGTGCCCAGCAGATACCCGACGGCGTACAGGGGGAGATACGGGAACCAGATCTGAATGAAGAGGAAAAGCGCCATGATCAGGCCGAACAGCGCCAGGGCGCAGTATCTGATCCTGCTTTTCGCGGGATTGCGGCGCAGCTTGGAAAACGCGTAGGCGGAAATCAGGAGCAGCTGCAGGATCTGGCTGACAAGGATGAAATACCGCACGGGAAGCGCGCGGTACACGCAATCCGCGTCCACCGTGAACAGCATGGGCTTAAAGATGTTGGCCACCGTGAGAAGCGCGATGATCGCCGCGATGAACTGTCCCGCGAACACAAGCATATGCCCGATCTCAGTCTTCTCTTCCAGATAAGCCACCGTGAACTGTGACCAGAACAGCACGCCCGCGGCCATGGCGGCGAAATAGACGGTGGTGTCGGCAAAAAGCAGCAGCGCCAGTTTTCCGGCTTCAAAAAAGCCCCACAGGACATCCACGATGTAATACGCCAGGACGGCAAACAGGAAATTTCTGTACGCCTTCCAGACGGGCTGATCATAGAAATCCCTGGGTTTGAAGAGCAGGTCATGATGCTCGATCAGCAGTATCAGGATCGCAAGCAGACTGATTGCGGAATAATACATAACATCAGCATCCCTGTAATTGGTTTCATCCCCGTCTTTACGTCCGCGCGCACAAAAGCCGCCCGCAAAAGGGAAGGGCGCGCGGCGGCGCGGTCAGCGCGTGAACGTGTGCCGGAAATACAGCACGTTGTTGTTGCGCTCCAGGAATTCAAGTACATCCTCCTGCCTGACACAGTTGTTCATCTTGATCTCCATGGAATACTTGGTGGAGCCATCCTGGTTGCGCAGGATGCTGCTCTCCATGACCTGGGCCTGCCAAAGCTGAAACTGCCTGGTCAGCTCGGTTCGGAAGTTTTTATCCTCCCTGGCCGTGATTTCGATATGGTATATCTGATACTGGTCGTTGTGGACAGGCAAACGGTGCATGATGATTTGAAACAGGATCACCAGGCCGGTGCTGAAAATACCCAGGGGGTACATGCCCGCTCCCAAGGCCAGGCCGATGCCCGCCGTGGCCCAGAGACCGGCGGCGGTGGTCAGCCCCTTCACCATGGGGCCCTGCTTGAAAATCACGCCCGCGCAGAGAAAGCCGATGCCGCTGACCACCTGGGCGGCAATACGCGCGGGATCCGCCCCGCGAACGCCCCACGCGCTGCCCTCCGACGTGATCGTCAGATCGGAAAACCCGTATTTCGATACGATAATGATCAAAGCCGCGGCGCAGGAAACCAGCATATGCGTGCGCACCCCCGCTTCCTTCAGCCGCCGGCTGCGCTCCATGCCGATTGAGGCGCCGCAGACGCTGGCCGCAGCGATACGCAGAAAAAATTCCAGATATTGCAGGATCGAAATACGCTGATTCAGGAAGTCCAAAAACATGAACGATACCACCTTTTATCATCTGCTTTGGGGCTGACGGCATGAGGCTCCGTGCCAAGGGGGAGCTTCCCTGCTTTGGAATAAATGCTTTGCCTGGCGGCAGCCGGGAAATGATTCCCATTTCCTGCAATGGGAGCCTAAGGGATGCTGTGGCTGAAACGCTTTCGCGGCGCGCTTTTTTCGGGAATGACAAGATTATACCAGAAAATGCCGTATTTATCAACGGGCAGAGCCATATTCTGCTTAGTTTTTTTTGTTATTGACATTGCTGTCCGCCCCGTTTTTTTGCATGATGCTTCCGCGCTGTGTTCCCTTTGGGCTCTTTTTTGCTTTTTGCCCTTGTCCTATCCAGTTTTTTACTGTATAATAAAATTGGTATAGGAGTTTTCATAGCCCCCTGGAGCAACCGGATACTAAGGAGACCTGCAAATGGAGAAATACCGATATTCAGTTCAGGAGCGATCGATTCTTGAGCGCCAGCGGCAGCCGTTTGCCATTTATCAGTTGATTGACAACCGGGTGGTGGCCCTCGTCCTTTCGGACGGATTCTGCCGGCTTTTTGGCTATGAGGATCGCGGGCAGGCCTATTTTGACATGGATAACGACATGTACAAGGACACGCATCCCGATGACGCCGGCCGGATCGCCGCAGCCGCCGCCCGCTTTTCGGCAGAGGACGGGAAGTATGAAGTGATCTATCGGACGAAAACCAGGAAAGGGTCCGAATATCGGATCATCCATGCCTATGGGGAGCATGTGTACACAGATACAGGCGTCCGCCTTGCCCATGTTTGGTATGCCGACGAAGGGATTTACAAGGAAGAGCCCGCTCGGCAAGGGCTGGAGCTCAATCAGTCCCTGAGCAACGCGCTGAAAGAAAACAGCATTGTAAAGGCCAGCCGGTACGATTATCTGACGGGCCTTCCCAGCATGACGTATTTCTTTGAGCTGGCGGAGGCGGACCAGGAAAACGCCCGGAAAACAGGCGAAAAACCTGTTACCATGTATATGGATTTTATCGGCATGAAGTATTACAACGCAAAATTCGGCTTCGCCGAGGGGGATCGGCTGCTGCAATCCTTCGCAAAGATCCTGGCAGAAACCTTTGGGATGGAGCACTGCTGCCGAATGGGGGCCGATCATTTTGCGGTGCAGACGGCAGAAGCCGGAATGGAAAATAAGCTCAGGCAGGTGTTCCTTGAATTCAGGGAAGCAAACGGCGGTACGACGCTGCCGGTTCATGTGGGCGTCTATGCGGAGCAGCTTGAAAAAGTACATGCCAGCGTCGCCTGCGACCGGGCAAAGCTCGCCTGCCGGGTGCTGAGAGGCAGATATGAAACCGCGGTGAAGTATTACAGCCGGGATCTGAGCAAAGACGCCGTAAAAAAGCAGTATATCATCGAAAATATCGATCGGGCGATAGCGGAAAAATGGATCCAGGTCTATTATCAGCCGATTGTCCGCGCCATCAACGGCTTGGCCTGCGACGTGGAAGCCCTTGCCCGCTGGAACGATCCGGAGGAGGGCATCTTGTCCCCGGCGGATTTTGTGCCTTATCTGGAAGAAGCGGGCCTGATTTATAAGCTGGATCTTTTTGTTCTCGACCAAGTATTGATCAAAATGAACCGGGTCACCGGGGACGGTCTGCTTGTGGTGCCGCACTCCATCAACCTGTCGCGCTCTGACTTTGACGCCTGCGACATCGTGGAAGAAATCAGAAAACGCGTCGACGCCGCCCGGGTCAGCCGAAGCAAGATCTCCATCGAAATCACGGAAAGCGTGATCGGCGGCGATTTTGATTTCATGCGGGAGCAGGTGGAGCGGTTCCGGAGCCTTGGTTTCCCCGTGTGGATGGATGACTTCGGCAGCGGTTATTCTTCGCTGGACGTGCTGCAAAGCATCAAGTTCGATCTGCTCAAATTCGATATGGGCTTTATGCGAAAGCTGGATGAGGGCGGAAAAGGCAAGATCATCCTGACCGAATTGATGAAGATGGCCACGCTGCTGGGCGTGGACACCATCTGTGAGGGCGTGGAAACGGCGGAGCAGGTCCGTTTCCTGCAGGAAATAGGCTGCTCAAAGCTCCAGGGGTACTATTTCAGCAAGCCGGTGTCTTACCAAACGATCCTCGACAGGCGGAAAGAAGGGCATTCATTGCTTCCGGAGAATCCCGAAGAAGCGGCCTATTATGGTTCGATCGGCCGGGTCAACCTCTACGATCTGGACGTGATGACCAGCGTAAAAGACAGCGCGCTCCAAAATAGCTTCCACAGCGTGCCCATGGGGATCCTGGAAATCAATCGCGATTACAGCCAATATGTTCGGTCAAATCCGTCGTACAGGGACTTTATGAAACGGTACTTTGGATTTGACATTGCAAAAGATCAAATGGATATGCACGCGCCGCCCGCCGGATACAGCCCCGTTTTCCTGAATTCTGTCAGGCAATGCTGCGATACGGGGAATATCATGTTTTTTGACGAACGGCTGCCTGACGGTTCAAAAGCGCATGCCTTCGTAAGAAGAATCGGAATCAATCCTGTTTCTGGAAATGTGGCCGTAGCCATCGCCGTCCTTTCCATTTCCGATCCGGACCAGGGCGAGAGTTATGCAGATATTGCCATGGCGCTGGCTGTCGACTACTATAATATCTTTGTGATCGATCTGGATACAGATGCGTATATCGAATACTCCTCCCAGGGCAGCGGGGAAGAGCTGTCGGTCATTCGCCGCGGGGAAGGGTTCTTTGAATCGGCGAGGCGCGATACGATGACGCGCATCTATCAGGAGGACAGGGAGCCGTTCCTGGCATTGTTTACCAAGGAAAATGTGCTCAAGGATCTGGACAGGCAGGGCGTATTCACGACCTCCTACCGCATGATCGATACCGGAACGCCCACCTACGTCAATATGAAGATCACCAGGATACACGGAGGCAACCGCATCATTCTGGGCATCAGCATCATTGAGGAACAAATGAGGCAGAAGGAAGAGTTCGAAAAAGCGCGGGAGCAAAGCATCATCTTCGGCAGGATCGCCGCGCTGTCCGGAAAGCTGTTTGCCCTGTATACCGTTGATCCGGAAACGGGAAAGTATTCCGAGTATAACGTCACGTCGGGCTACGGCAGCCTGGGGTTTGACAAAAATGGCGAAAACTTCTTCTCCAAGGGCCGAAGCGATGGCGAAAAGATGGTCTATTATGAAGATCTTCTTTACTTCCAGGAGCACTTCAGCAAAGAGAGCATTATGCGGGGCGTCCGGGAGAGAGGCGTGTTCCAGATCCAGTACCGGCTGATGATCAACGGGGAGCCTAAGCCGATTGTTCTTAAAGCGGCGATGGTGCGGGAAAGCGGCGGAGAAAAGCTCATCGTCGGCGTGAATATCGTGGATGAGTAAAGCGCTTTTCCGCCGCTGCAGATTATTAAAAAACCGTGGGATGAAAAATCGAAGGGCCGCAGCCCTTCGATTTTTCATCCCTAATTCTCATTATTGATCCCCCAATTTATTCTTGAATTTGATTTAGTGCAACTAACTCATTCTGTCATGACTTCGCCGCGCCTATACGGATGGCGCAAGCGAACGCACCGCTTCGCGGTGCTCAGAGCCTGCCCTGAGCGTAGCCGAAGGGATGACAGCGATACTACACACTTTTTTCAGCTTTTTTTCGCCCGGTAATTCAAGAATTAATTGGTACAGCTATAAATATGTAATATCGAAGCCTGAAAAGCAAGGAAGAGACCTGCAATCAGGCGAAATCCCGTCTATAATGTTGAAAGTTAAGGTTTGACAATATACTGACTGCCCGAAACCGTTTCTCAGCCGGCCCGATCCGCTTACCAGCTTCCCTGCGCCCCGGCCATGGCCTGGGTCAGCGCGCCCATGGCGGCGGCGAGCGCATCATTGGAAGCATAGGAAGCAAGGACGTTGGCCAGATTTTCAATGGCGTTATACAGGCTGCTGTATGCAGGCAGCTCCTGGGGCAGGTTTGCCAGCTGCTTTCTGGCCTGTTCCAGCAGGACCTGGGCGTCTGCCGCCATTTGCTGGTTCATGAACGATTGCTCGTAAGTGAATACCGGCGACTGGTGCAGCACGCAGGTGCGGGATTGGAGCAGCGCGTTGTTGGCGCTGCCGTCGCCGGTCATCCGCAGAGCGGCGTATTCTCCCAGATAATCGGACAAAACGGAAGCGTACTGCGTGTTCGTGAACTCGTACAGCGGATGGCCCACGGGCAGGATCACGACGCCCTTCGTGCTGTGGGAGGGGCAGTAGCCCGTCGCCAGCATGCCGCTGTCGTCGCACACATCGAGGGCATAATGCATCTGGCAGGACACGGCGGGGACGCTGTCGGCGGGCCAATAGTCGGTGCTGGTGCCATAGCCCATCACGTCATACCGGCATGCATCGGTCGCCAACTGGCCGGACACATTGCAGGTGGTCACCCGGACCAGCCCATAGTCGGACGCGCTGCCCTCCATGATGTCGCGGTCCGGCAGGTTCTGGTGAATGGGCTGCATGAACGCCTTCCACAGCTTGGCGGCGCTGTTGCCGCCCGTCGTCTTGGAGGACAGCGCTTTGTAGTTGTCGTGGCCGATCCACACGGAGGCGCAGTACCAGCCGGTCATGCCGCAGAAGAAAACGCCCTTCTGCTCGGAGTTGGTGCCCGTTTTGCCCGCCACGGTCTGTCCGCTGATCTTGGCGGCGGTGCCGGTGCCGGAGGAAACCACGTCCTTCATCATGTCCACGGTGAGCCAGGCGGTGGCGGGCTTGAAAACCTGCCTGCGGGTCTGATTGGCGTGGGCGTCGTAAATGATATTCTTGCTGCTGTCGGCGATGCCCAGGAAGGTGATGGGGCTTTGGTAGACGCCGCCGTTGCCCAGCACGCCGAAGGCTACCGCCATTTCCACGGGAGATATGCCGCTGCTGCCCAGGGACAGGCCGAAGGGCGTGCGGTTGATATGTTCCTCGGATACGCCCAGGCGCAGCAGAAAATCCGCCGAGCGCTCCACGCCCACGAAGTTCATCAGGGCGTAGGCCGCCGCCGTATTGTCGCTGCGGGTGATGGCGGTGCGGATGGTTTCCGGCCCGCGGTAGGACGAGCCGCCGTAATTCTGCGGCCAGGAGTCCTGCCCGTCGCTGCCGCGCCAGCCCGCGATGGGAAGCGGCATATTATACAGGACGGTGCCCGCCCCCGCGCCGATCTCAATGGCCGGGGCATACACCGCGATGGGCTTGATGGCTGACCCCACGGGCATGTTCATGTCCGAGGCGCGGTTCAGCGTCTTGCGCTTGGTGGGGGGCGTGCGGCTGCCCACGATGGCCTTCAGCTCGCCCGTGCGGTAATCCAGGACCACCGCGGCGGCCTGGGGCTGGATGATTTCGTCGTAGGTGCCGTCTGCGTTCCGAGCGCGGTAGACCTTATCGCTGGGGTCGCGCAGCGAGGGGTAATCGGTATAGCTCTGCAGGGTGCGCTCCACGGTTTCCTGGAACTGGGTGTCCAGCGCCAGATACACGTGGTAGCCGCCGGTCCGCAGCTGCTGCTCCATTTTGGCGCGGTTGGCGGAGGTGTCCTCCAGCCCGTTGATGGACAGCAGGGCCTTCACCACGTCCCGGATGGCGTATTCCACATAATGGGCATAGGGGTACAGCGCTGTGGAGGAAGGGGATTTTTCCAGCACGTTCGCCTTTTCCGGATCCAGCGCGTCGATATACTGGTCGTAGGAAATGAACTGGTTTTCATACATGCACCGGAGCACATAGTCGGTGCGGTCGTTGGTGATTTTTCTGTAATCGGTGGTGTCGCTCTGCCGGGTATAGTAGTTGCGGCGCGGGTTATAATAATAAGGGTTGCGGGTCATGCCCGCCAGCATGGCGCATTCGCGCAGGGTCAGGTCGCTCAGGCTGTCCTTTCCGAAATAATTATATGCGGCCACCTTTACGCCGTAATAGTCCTCGCCCAGATAGATGGTGTTCAGATAGGATTCGAGGATTTCGCTCTTGGTATACTGGGTTTCCAGCTGCATGGCCAGGTAGGCTTCCTGGATCTTGCGCTTGTAGGATTGTTCGCTTGACAAAAGCGTATTCTTGATTAGCTGCTGGGTGATGGTGGAGCCGCCCTGCTGCCCGCCGGTGACGAAATTGCTGATGAACGCGCCGACGATGCGCTTGACGTCGATGCCGTTGTGGGTGTAGAAGCGGGCGTCTTCCACCGCCACGAAGGCGTTGCGCAGGGTCATGGGCATCGTGTCGATGGACACCATGATGCGGTTTTCGGTGCCCTTGTAATCGGTGATGAGGTTGCCGGATGAGTCGTAGATAAAGGAGGTCTGGGCCTGATCGTCGATGGCGGTCAGGTCAAGGGTGGGGGCCGTCTCCATGTACGCTTTCGCGATGCCCACTACAGCGCCGGCCCCTGCCAGCATGAAGATCAGCACCAGCAGGATCAGCATGCGGAAGGAGTTTACCGCCACCGCCAGCAGAAACGAGGGCTTGCGGGTGCGGGGCTTGAAAATGGTGCGCTTGGGAAGGGTTTCCTCCTCCTCTAAGTCCTGGTCTTCTCTGAGCCATTCACTGGAAAAACCCGCGTTTTCAGTGGAAGCATAGGCTGCCTGGCCATATGCGGCGTAGTCTTCCTCCGTTTCCGGGACGTTTTCCGCCATGTATTCCTCGGACGCGGGCTCCTCGGTGTACATTTCCTGACCGCATATGTACATGCCGTCGTCAGGCTCCTCAGCGTAATACATTTCTTCCTCAGGCGCGCCGGCTTCTTCCCGATACTGCTCCGGCTCGCTGCCACGGGGGATTCCGTCAATCTTTTTCCGTCTCACGGCTTATCTCCTTCAATGATGAAAAGGCAATCGTCTCATGACGCTTTTTTCACAACGCAAGTATACCACAATCCATAGGGCAAAAACAATCCCTGCCATGATCTAACGGTTTGAAAATGGAAATTCATGCCTGTCCTGGGGCATCTCCTAATAAAACGAAGATGTAAAAATATAGTAAAAGCAGAGATTTCCTGCAAAAAAGAATCAAATACAAGCATTTAATTGAATTAAACCATCTGCTATATGATTGATTTTGCTGTTATTTGTAGAAATTGGTACTGCATCTTGACATCTTTTTTCCAGTAGATTATAATATCCAAGTCTGCTCGATGGACAGAAAAATGCGGCGGGAAAGCCCGGCGCAAGGAGGAAAACAGCATGGGCAAGTATTTCGGCACGGACGGGTTCCGTGGGGAAGCAAACGTCAATCTGACCGTGGAACACGCGTTCAAAGTAGGCCGTTATATTGGCTATTACTACGGCCGGGGCCATAAAGCCCGCATCGTGATCGGCAAGGATACCCGCCTTTCCAGCTATATGTTTGAATACGCCCTGGCCGCGGGCCTGACCGCCAGCGGCGCGGACGTGTACCTGCTGCACGTGACCACCACGCCTTCCGTGGCGTATGTTGCCCGCAGCGAGCGTTTTGACTGCGGCATCATGATTTCCGCCAGCCATAATCCCTACTACGACAACGGCATCAAGCTGATCAACGGAAACGGCGAGAAGATGGCCGACGAAGTGACCAATCAGATCGAGAAGTATATCGACGGCGAGCTGCCCGAAGCGCCTTATGCCACCCGGGACAATATCGGCCGCACCATCGACTACGCCGCCGGCCGCAACCGGTACATCGGCTACCTGATTTCCCTGGCCCGCCATTCCTACAAGGGCGTGAAGGTGGGCCTGGACTGCGCCAACGGCTCCACCTGGATGATCGCCAAGTCCGTGTTTGAAGCGCTGGGCGCGGAGACCCACGTGATCAACAACAATCCTGACGGCGTGAACATCAACACCAACTGCGGCTCTACCCATATCCAGGGCCTGCAGAAGTATGTGGTGGAAAAACACCTGGACGTGGGCTTTGCCTTTGACGGCGACGCTGACCGGTGCCTTGCGGTGGATGAGCACGGCGAGCTGATCGACGGCGACAAGATCCTGTATATTTACGGCACCTACATGAAGAAGCGTGACAAGCTGACCACCAACACCGTGGTGAGCACCATCATGAGCAACTACGGCTTTACCAAGTGTTTGAAGGAAGCTGGCATCGACTGGATGGAGACCCAGGTGGGGGACCGTTTCGTGTACGAATGTATGCGGCAGGGCGGCCACCTCATCGGCGGTGAGGAGAGCGGGCATATCATTTTCGCCAAGTACGCCACCACCGGCGACGGCGTGCTGACCTCCATCAAGCTGATGCAGGCGATGCTGGACCAGAAGCTGCCGATGAGCAAGCTGGCGGAACCGGTGGTGCTCTTCCCCAGGGTACAGGTCAACGTGAAGGTCTTCGACAAGGACGCCGCCATCAACAATCCCGCCGTGCAGGCCGCCTACCAGCAGGCGCAGAAGGAGCTGGAAGGCAGCGGCCGCGCGCTCATGCGCAAGAGCGGCACGGAGCCTGTGGTGCGCGTGATGGCGGAAGCCAGTGAAAAGGAAACCTGCCAGAAGTATGTGGACCGGATCATCGACGCGATGAAGAGTGAAGGACTTGTGAAAGAGTAAAGCGGGCGGGAGGCGTTTCACCTGGCCCTGGCAGGAACCGAAAGCCGGGCTTTGCCGATGGGAAACAGCGCCTCACGCCTCACTTTTTAAATGAGGTGAAAGCATGTATAAGACCAAAGACCTGTACGACCTTTCCCATACTCTGGCGGCGCCGCTGCTGGAAAAGACGGAATATCCCTGGGAAGCGCTGGAAGGCATCAAGGATTTCATTCTGGCCCTGGGGCCGGCCCTGCCCCGGGATGAATACGACGAGGTGAAGCCCGGCGTGTGGGTGGCCAAGGACGCGGTGGTGTACCCCTCCGCGCTGCTGAACGCCCCCTGCATCATCGGGCATAAGACCGAGGTGCGCCATTGCGCGTTCATCCGGGGCAGCGCCCTGGTGGGCGACGGCGCGGTGGTGGGCAATTCGGTGGAGATCAAGAACGCGATTTTGTTCGACGGCGTGCAGGTGCCCCACTTCAATTACGTGGGCGACTCCGTGATGGGCTACAAGAGCCATATGGGCGCGGGGTCCGTGACCTCCAATGTCAAGAGCGATAAAACCCTGGTGGTGGTGAAGGACGGGAAAGAAGAAATCGCCACCGGCCGGAAGAAGTTCGGCGCCATGGTGGGGGACGGCGTGGAGGTCGGCTGCAACAGCGTGCTGAACCCAGGCACCGTGCTGGGGCCCCGGGCCAGCGTGTATCCCACCTCCTGCGTCCGCGGCGTGATCCCGGCGGACCACATTTTCAAAAACAAAAACGAAATCGTCCCGCGGACAAAGTAAGCGGCGGCGGAACAAGGCGGCGGCAGATGCCCTGCCTTTTTTCATTCCCGCGCTTTCAGCGCTTTACAGAAAACGGCAAGTCGTGATATAATGGACACGCGAAAACAAACAGCCCCAACGGGCGTTGAAGATTTAAGGAGGAAATGATCCATGGCACGCAATCAATTCGGCGGTTTCGGCGGCGGCCCCAATATTCAGCAGCTGATGCGGCAGGCCCAGAAAATGCAGGAGCAGATGACGAAAGCTCAGGAAGAGCTGGATGAAAAGGTATATGAAGCCAGCGCGGGCGGCGGCATGGTGACCTGCAAAGTGTCCGGCAAAAGGGAGCTGCTGGAGCTGACCATCAAGCCCGAAGCCGTTGATCCCGACGACGTTGAGATGCTGCAGGACCTGATCCTGGCGGCTGTGAACGAAGCCCTGCGGGAGGGAGAAAGAACCCGGGAAGAAACCATGGAAAAGATGGCCCCTGCCGGCATGGGCATGGGCAAGATGTTCTGATATGGGGGAGACAGGCGATCCCATCGCCCGGATGGCGCTGCAGCTGTCGCGCCTGCCGGGGATCGGTCAAAAAAGCGCCCAGCGGCTGGCCTACTTTATCGCGGGCATGCCGCTGGACGATGTGAAGGAGCTGGCCGCCGCCCTGTGGCAAGGGCGGAAGGCCCTTCGTTTTTGCGCCCGCTGCGGCAATTATACCCAGGAAGAATACTGCCCCATCTGCCTGAATGAAGAGCGCCGCAACGGCCAGATCTGCGTGGTGCGCGATGCCCGGGACGTGGCGGCCATGGAGCGGATGCGGGATTTCAAGGGGCTCTATCACGTGCTGGGGGGCACGCTGTCGCCCATGAACGGGGTGGGGCCGGACGATATCCGCATCAGGGAATTGCTGGAGCGCCTGTCCACAGAGGACGTGCAGGAAGTGATTCTGGCCACCAACCCGGATATCGAGGGCGAGGCCACCGCCGCCTATATCGCCCGGCTCATCAAGCCCATGGGCGTGAAGGTGAGCCGCATTTCCTATGGCGTGCCCGTGGGGAGCGACCTGGAATACGCGGACGAGGTGACGCTGGCAAAGGCCATGGAAGGACGGCGGGAACTGTAGTGCTGCATTTTTATTATGGGGTGATGGGCTCCAGCAAAACGGCGCAATTGCTCATGCAGCGGTATAACTATCTGCAGCTGGGGTTAAAAGTGGCGCTGGTAAAGCCCGCCGTTGATACGCGCATATCCGTGAACACGGTTTATTCCAGGATCGGCCTGCAGGCGGAGGCCGACCTGGTGCTGGAGGCGGACAACAGCTTCCGGGAGCAGGTGAACTGGCTGGCCGTGCAGCATGCCCATTCCGATTTCCAGTATGTGTTTGTGGATGAGGCGCAGTTCCTGACGGAAAGCCAGGTGCAGGAAATGGCCGACATGTCCGACGAGCTGGAAATCTTCTGCTACGGCTTAAAAACGGACTTCATGGGCCAGTTTTTCCCCGGCTCGGCGGCGCTGCTCCGGCTGGCGGAGGACATTCAGGAGGTTTCGGGATCCCTGTGCTGGTGCGGCAAAAAGGCCACCATGAACACCCGTGTGGACGGCAAAGGCCGGGTGATCAAGCAGGGGGCCCAGGTGATGATCGACAACCAGAACGAGATCAGGTATATCGGCCTGTGCTACCGGCACTGGCGGGAGGGAAAATCCCAGGCCTGACGTTTTTTCAAAGGATGTGGCCGGAATGAAAATTGGTTTTTGCGCAAAAATCGACAGGATCGAAGATGTGGCGGCAGCGGGATACGATTATATCGAGCTGCCTGTCAGCGCGGCGGCGGCATGGACGGACGAGGAATACCGGCGGAATCTGAATGCCCTCAAAGCGTCGGGGATCCCCGCCCTTGCCTTTAACGTGCTGTTTCCCGGTGAAATCAAGCTGTTCTGCCCCGACGCCAAGAATGAAGAAATCGCCGGTTATCTGCATCGCGCTTTTGCCCGCGTGCGGGAGATGGGCGGGAAAACCGTGGTGTTCGGCAGCGGCGGGAGCAGGAAGCGCCCGGAGGATGTGGCTTATGACGCGGCGTTCCGCAGGCTGGTGGAGGTGGCGCGCCTCATCGGGGAAACCGCCGCCCAATACGGCATCACCATCGTGATCGAACCGCTGAACCGGGGCGAAACCAATATGGTCAATTCCGTGGCGGAAGGCGCGTGCCTGCGGGCCATGGTCAATCTGCCCAACGTGCAGCTGCTGGCAGACTACTACCATATCGCCGTGGAAGGCCATGATCCCGCTGATCTCGCCCGGCTGGGCGGCATCGCCCATTGCCATATTGCCACGCGGCTTGGCCGCGAAGCCCCGCTGCAAGCGGAAGAAGGGTTTTCAAAGCTGTTCGCCGCCATGAAGCAGACCAGTTATCAGGGCCTTGTCAGTGTGGAAGGAAAATGTGACAACTTGCCAAAAGACGGCCCTGCCACCGTCGCGCTGCTGAAAAAGCTGTGGGAAGAGGCATGATTGTAAGAAGCGAAACAAGACCTTCATCGGGAGGAGACGCTTTATCAGAAAGTATCTCCTTCTTTTTTTTCAACTCTACCAACAGGCGGGCGGACTTGAAATCTGCGTTATTGCATTCTGAAAGCTGGTATTGTATCATGAGCCTGCAATCAAAAACCAGCTGATTTCGAGGAGGCGGAAACAATGGAATTGGGAAAGAAAATCAAACAGCTTCGCTTTAAAGCCGGGCTGACACAGGAACAGCTGGCGGACAAGCTGGGAATCGGGGCGCAGTCCGTTTCCAAGTGGGAGAACGCGGTGGCAATGCCGGATATCACCACGCTTCCGCTTCTGGCTGAAATCTTCGGTGTCACGATCGACGATCTGTTTGACCTGACGACGGAGCAGCGCCTCAACCGTATTGAAAACCGCATGGACGCGGAAGAGGAGCTTCCGGCGGATATCTTCCGGGAATATGAAAGCTTTCTGCAATCCGAACTGAATGACGGAAAACATCAGAAGCGGGCGACAGAGCTGATTGCCTATCTCTACTGGCATCGCATGAACGCCGAGGCGCGAAAGGCGGCGCGATACGCGAAGGAAGCGATCATTCGCGCGCCGGGCGAAAAGGGATGCCAGTGGATCCTGAGCAAAACGGACAATCACGCCGTCTGGGACTGGAACATGTCCAACCACGCCAGGGCCATCGCTTTTTACCGGGAGCTGGTGCAAGCCCATCCCGACACAGCGCTCCCCTATATGTACCTGCTGGACAACCTCATCGCCGATCACCGGGCAGATGAGGCGGAACGTTGGCTGGACCGATACTGCGCCTTAGAAAAGGCGCATCCCGTCATGAAGCGGGTCTACCGGGCCTACATCGCCCTGGCTCGCTTTGATGAGCCTTCCGCGGACAGGATCATGGAGGAACTGCTGGCAGAGCAGCCGGAGAATGACGCCGTTCTCTTTGAAACAGCGCAATACTATGCATCCAAGGCCAGCTATGAAAAGGCCATTGACTGCTATGAGCGCGCTTTTGCCACGGACTCCCGCCGGCCCAGGTTCCAGGACGCGCTGATGGGGATCGCGGACATCCATGAAATCATGGGCGATTATGCCCATGCGGCAAAGACCTATGACAGGATCATTGATCTGCTGGAAAACGAATGGGGCCTGACCGAAGAGACAGATTCCTCGGTGACGGCGGCAAAGAAGGAAAAAGCCCGCATACTTGCCAAAGCATCAAAGGATGCTGCGCCTGCCTCCTGCCCACAGTGATGCCGCAGAGCGGCTGATGATTCCAACTAGGGAGTGTTCACACTGCCGCTCAAAGGCTGAATTCTGGTTGATTTTCCGTCATGCTGCGTTGCATTTCCTTGAAATACCGCCAGTATTCCTGCGGAAATGCGCCTTGCCTGACGAAAAATCATCTCAGAATCAGCTC